>DATKAF010000133.1:0-6815 GCA_035498395.1 Anaerolineales bacterium | reverse complement strand
ATCGACGGATGAACCATCGATGGATAACCGGTCGATGGTGGGCTCGCCCAGGGCGGGCTGCTCCACGACCACGGTTTCCCAAACGAACGTGCCATCGGGCTGGTGGATACGGCGGCGCTTCAGGTATCCGTACTGCACAAGCTCGCGCAGGATGCGCGTGGCCTTGTGCTTCCCGAAACGCCCCTGGCGCATGAGGTCGTGCAGCCGCACCACCCAGTCATCGGGCTTGCCGATTAGGTAGATCATGGCCCAGCGGCTCTCCGCGGCCAGGCGATTGTCGCATACCAGCTCTTTCGAGATAACGACGAAGTTCCCCCGCTGCTTGGAAGAACGGATCGTGGGCATAAGCTCTCCTTAGCATCTCCGGGAGGGGTGGCGCAGGTCGGCGCTCTGCGGCCCGGGATCCCACGATCTAGTCTAGTGAACATTTGTTCTATTGTCAAGTTTAGACTCTGTCCACTGCTTATATGGCGTTGTACTGCTTACACTGTTGCCGGTGGGAACCTTGCATGACGAAGCGCACTATGTGAGACTCGCCGATGATGTGCTTCGCGTGAGCTTGCATAAGACGATACTGAATCTGACAACCAATAACCAATAACTGACAACCGACAACCAACCACTTTCTCGTATAATGCAACCATGCACTAATTCCAGCTGCTTCGCATAGGAACGTTAATGCCAATTTCATCTGCCTCATTATCTTTGCGTCCCCGCTTCGTGCCTCCACTGGATGAAGGCTTTGTCCCGGCCGTTGTGTTCAACCGCGAGTTCCGCCGCGCAGTGGGTGAGGACGGGCCGCGGCTCGTCATCGGCTTGCAGCGCAGCGACGACCAGTTCACCCGCTACGAGACGCGGGTCTTCCCGACCGGTCATCCGCGCGCCTCGGAGAACGCTGCGTACGTCGAGCGCATCGTCAAATTCCTGCTGTGGGCGCGCGGCGGCTACCGCGTCTACATTGGCGGGCCGCGCGATATCGGCGAGCACGTGCTGCAGGCCTACTCTGCCGGTGGAGCGCAGCGCTTCGACTGGCAGTTCATGGGCGAGCAGGTCTACCAGCAGCCGTTCGAGGTCGTCATCTGTGAACCGGATGAAGTGCCCGCTGCGCGGGAGGCAGGGCAGCCGCTGGGCCGCAACCTCGACGGCTGCCGTATCGGCTTCGATCTGGGCGCATCCGACCGCAAGGTCAGCGCGGTGGTGGATGGCAACGCCATCTACAGCGAAGAGGTCGTGTGGGAGCCGCGCAAGCATGCCGACCCCAACTACCACTACCGCGAGATCGTCGCCGCTTTGAAGACCGCCGCAGCGAAGATGCCGCGCGTGGATGCCATCGGCGGCAGCTCGGCGGGCATCTACATCGACAACCGCCCGATGGTCGCCTCCCTGTTCCGCGCCGTCCCGCCCGAGCGGTATGGCGAGGTCCGCAACATGTTCCTGCGCATCCGTTCCGAGATGGGCGTGCCGCTGGAGGTCATCAACGATGGCGACGTGACCGCCCTGGCCGGTTCGATGTCGCTCGAAGACGACAGCATCCTGGGCATCGCGCTCGGCTCGAGCGAAGCGGCGGGTTATGTGGATGCTCACGGTCACATCACGGGGTGGCTCAACGAGCTGGCGTTCGCCCCCATCGATTACAGCCCGGCCGCGCCGGTGGAGGAATGGTCCGGCGATATCGGCTGCGGCGCCTCGTACTTCTCGCAGCAGTGCGTGTTCCGCCTTGCGCCGAAGGCCGGCATCGAGATCCCGTCGGGTGTGCCCGATGCCGACCGACTGAAGTTCGTGCAGGAGAAGCTCGAGGCCGGGCACGCCGGCGCGCACAAGATCTGGGAAAGCATGGGTGTCTATTTGGGCTACGGCCTTGCCCACTATGCGGATTTCTACGACATCAAGCACATCCTCATCCTGGGGCGCTGCACGTCCGGATCGGGAGGGGAGCTGCTATTGACCGTCGCGCGCGTAGTACTGGAAGGCGAGTTCCCCGAGCTGGCCGCGCGCATCCAGATCCACCTGCCCGATGAGAAGATCCGGCGCATCGGCCAGTCGGTGGCGGCAGCCAGCCTGCCGGTGATACGCTGAAAGACGAACTTGCACGGGCTGGTCGAGTAGGCGGTGCTATTCCGCCGTACCCCCGGTGGTCGAGACCTATCCTACGAGGAGCAATGCCTACCATGAACTTCCATCTCTCCACTTCCGAGGTCTTCGTGCCCGACGGCCTGCCTGTCGAGCAGGCGCTGGCGCGCACCACCCACATTGCCATCTCGGCGCACCAAGACGACATCGAGATCATGGCCGCCCGGCCCATCCTGGAGTGCTTCCAGCAGAAGGACAAGTGGTTCACCGGCGTGGTCCTGACCGACGGGCGCGGCTCGCCGCGTGACAGCCTCTACAAGGACTATACCGACGAAGAGATGCGGCTCGTCCGCTTCAAGGAGCAGCGCAAAGCCGCTGTCGTGGGGGAGTACGCCGCGCAGGTCATGCTCGACTTTCCCAGCAAGGTCGTCAAGGACGCGTCCAGGCAGGAGCCGGTCGATGATCTGCTGGCGATATTCCAGGCCACCAGGCCGCAGTTCGTCTTCACCCACAACCTGGCCGACAAGCACGACACGCACGTCGCCACCGCGCTGCGCGTCATCGCTGCCATCCGGTGCCTACCCGCCGCCGACCGCCCGCAGAAGCTCTACGGCTGTGAGGTATGGCGCGCCCTGGACTGGATGCTCGACAGCGACAAGCTGCCGATGGACCTGACCGAGCACGAGAGCCTGCAGGCCGCGCTGCTCGGCGTCTATGATTCGCAGATCGCGGGTGGCAAGCGCTACGACCTGGCTTCACTGGGCCGTCGCAAGGCCAACGCCACTTACTTCGAATCGCATGGCGTGGATGCGACGACCGGCCTCTCCTATGCGATGGACATGACGCCGCTCATCAACGACGATGGGCTCGACCCGGCCGCGTTTGTCACGGAGCTGATCGACCGCTTTGCGCAGGATGTGAGACAGCGCCTCACGAAGCTGTCGACCTAAACCCTAGGATATTGTTAGCCTTAGATATATAGAAAGGAGAGCACGATGAGCGACGAACAGGCGATACCGGAGACGCAAGGTGTTACCGTACAGTTACTTGGTACGGTCGACCTTGGCCCCGAGATCGAGGGCCTGGCAGGGCGCCAGCTTCGTATGCGGCTGGTGACCTTCGCGCCTGGCAGCGTCTTCGGCCCGCTGCACGACCACAAGGACAGGCCGGGCCTTGTATACATCTTGACGGGAACGATCACGGACCATCGCGATGGAGTTACTACGGACTATGGGCCGGGGTTGGGCTGGCCCGAAGATCGGAACACCCTGCACTGGCTCGAGAATAGGGGAGCGATCCCGGCAGCGGAGATATCGGTCGATATCGTTCGGCAGGAGTGAAGCCCGCACGAGCGTGGGGGCATGGCGCATATAGGGATGCAGTCGTCTGCCCTTATGTGAACAACATTCCGAAATCTGTTGAGGACCAGGGAGTCACCATGGCACTTTCAGACGGAGAGATGACCGGCCAGCGGCTGCTGCTGGCCTTCGACGGCCGCGATGGCATCCCCGCCGAGTTCGCGAAGACGATGCAGGCCTACCGGCCCGCAGGCCTCACGCTCTTCCGCCACCTGAACATCGACAACCCGGCCCAGCTCCGCCGGCTGACGGGGCTGTTGCAGGATGCCGCCCGGCAGATGGGCCTGCCGCCGCTGCTCATCGCAGCCGACCAGGAAGGCGGGCAGCTCATGGCGATCGGCGGAGGTACCACGCTCCTGCCCGGCAACATGGCGCTCGGCGCGACCGGCGATCCCGACCTGGCGCGCCGCTCCGGTGAAGTGCTTGGCAGGGAGCTGGCAGCCATGGGAATCAACATCAACTACGCACCATCCTGCGACGTAAATAGCAACCCTAGGAACCCCGGCATCGGCATCCGCTCGTTCGGGGAGGACCCGCAAATGGTCGGCGTGCTGGCGGCTGCGCAAATCGAAGGCATGCAGTCCTGTGGCGTGGCAGCCTGCGCCAAGCATTTCCCGGGCCATGGCGATACGGAGTCCGATTCACATCACGGGCTGCCGGTGGTGCCGCACGATATGAGCCGCCTGCAACGGGTGGAGCTGCCGCCGTTCCAGCGCGCCTTCGCCGCCGGGGCCAGGATGGTCATGACCGCGCACATGGCGCTGCGCGCACTGGATGGCCCCGACGCACCGCCCGCCACTCTCTCGCGCAGGGTCGTCACCGGACTATTGCGCGAGCTGCTTGGCTACGAGGGCGTGGTCATTACCGACGCAATGGATATGCGCGCCATCACGCAGGGCGATGCGCTGGGCGAACATGCCGTGCGCGCCCTGGAAGCAGGCTGTGACCTGCTACTCGTCATGTCGGACCCGAAGGACCAGGAGCGCGTGTACGGCGCTGCAAGGCGCGCGTTGGAAGATGGCAGGCTCGACCGCGCCTCGTTCAATGCCAGCCTCGCCCGCATCTCGGAGCTGCGAAAATGGCTTGCGGGCCAGCCTGATCCCCCCGACCTGGATGTGGTGGGCAGCCTGCTGCATTGCGCCGTGGCAGATGATATCGCGCGCCGCTCGGTCACACTCGTGCGGGACGAGGCCGGGCTGCTCCCGCTGCGGTTGCAACCAGCCGCCCGTATCGCCGCCATCGTCCCGAAGCCGCTCGATCTGACTCCGGCCGATACGTCTTCGTATGTCGTGCCGACGATGGCAGCTTCGTTGCGCGAGCTCCATCCGAACGTCGACGAATTCGTCGTCTCGCAGACCCCGTCGGACAACGAGATTGCGGCCTTGGTCGAACGCGTGCGCGGCTATGATCTAGTCGTGCTCGGAACGCTGAATGCGTTCGCACAGCCGGGTCAGCAGGCGCTCGTGGCCCAAGTTCTGAAGACCGGCATCCTGACCGTTGTGGTCGCGCTGCGACTGCCGTACGACCTGGCTTCTTTCCCACAGGCGCAGACGTTCGTCGCCACGTACTCGATCCTCGAGCCGTCGATGAAGGCGCTGGCCTCCGCCCTGTTCGGCGCGGAGCACTTCGAAGGGAAACTGCCGGTGTCGATACCGGGCCTGTACTCAATTGGCCACCGCTGGGAGAGATAAACCGCGGGCACGTGTGCCGCGATCCGTATAGCACGACGCGAAGCCGGTCTGGAACGATCACCTCCACGATGCCGGGCGCTGTTTTGTCCACAGCGCGCCCGCATTGGCGGAATTCTGCCCTCTACAATTCTGTTGGCTGCTATGCATTTACCGTCCGGGCATCGGTCTTTCCCTGTGCCAGTCCCTCGTTGATGTACGTCAGCGCAAGGTCCCTCGCGATGTCGGGGTTGGTCTTGCTCACATCCACCCAGAACGAGCCGGTCAGGTTGATGGCATCCCCGGCGATCTGCTGCAGCTGAACGGTCGGCTCCGGCTCGCTCATTGCGCCCGGCACCCGGCGGACGGCGTCGAGCACGATCCGCCGCGTGCTTTCCACATCCGTCCCGGGCGGGAGCTTGAGCGGGATATCCACGCGCCGGCGCGCTGCCCGTGTGAAGTTCGTGATCGGGCTGTTGAGAATGGTCGCGTTCGGGATGCTGACCCGCCGCCCGTCGAAGGTGCTCATCTCAGTCGCGCGCAGGTCAACCGTCAGCACCGTCCCATCGAATCCCGCCACGCTGATGGCTTCCCCCACGCGGAACGGCTGCTGCATGAGCAGGATGACGCCCGCCGCCAGGTTCTTGAGCACATCCTGGAGCGCAAAGCCGATAGCGAAACCTGCCAGGCCCAGCCCGGCAATATAGGCGGTCACATCGAAGAACCGGCTCAACGAAGCGATCACGCCGACCACGATGATCGTCAGGTACACCAACTGGCTGATCAGGTTGACCACGTTGGACACCATGTGCCGCTGTTTTAGAGCCCGGGTGAGCAGGTTGGCGGCCAGCCGCGCCAGGTAGATCGAGCCGACAAAGATGACGATGGCCGCGAAGATGTTGGGAATGGCGCTCAGGATCGCATCGATCCAATGTTGTACGATGGGCGGCATGGAAGCTCCTCTATGCCATGATAACAGCAACGGGCGAACCGAGTCCGCCCGTTGCCCGCAATGTCGCCGGAATGCCGGTGCGCATCCAGGTGGATCCTATTTCTGGAGATGCGCCTCCAGCATCCACAGGTCCTTGTCGAGCTCGGCGGAAATGTCCTGCAGGATATTGGCAGTGGTCTCGTCCTGCCTCTCGCTGGCGGTGTCGATGGCGGCTCGGGTGGTCTCGGCCAGGCTGGCATAGCGCACCGCCAGCACCTCCACAGCCGCCATGGATTGTACACTCCTATCCGGGAATTCCGGTAAACGTGAGCGGGCAGCGGACATGTGGACAGTGCCCATCGCCACGCCGCCCAGCGCCGTCACGCGCTCCGCGACGACGTCGATGTTCTCCGCTAATTCCTCCGCCAGCTTATCGAACAGCTTGTGAAGCTGGTAGAAGTCCGAGCCTTTCACGTTCCAATGCGCCTGCTTGGTCTGGCTGAAGAGGTCGAACATGTCGGCCAGCTGCTCGTTCAAGGTGGCGCATACCTGTTCCCGCGCCTTCTCGGGGATGTCGATCCGGGTCTCGATCTGCTTGGTGGCGGTCGCCATGGTTGCTCCTTTGGGAAGAATGGGATAGCGTAGGCTGCCCCTGGTTACACGTTTCTGATTAACGTCGTGCGGCAGACGCTGTCACAGGCAATAAAGATATTGGAGCTTTAACGACAAAGGGCCGAAGATCCACGAAGGAGCTCCAAGAGCCCTCTGTGATCCTTCGTGCCCTTTGTG
>DATKAF010000132.1:0-12170 GCA_035498395.1 Anaerolineales bacterium | reverse complement strand
TCGGACGATCGTGTGATCATCCACGATCAAGACCTTGATGGCGTGGTTGTCACTCGTCATACATTCACCTCGACGACCAATTTTGTCCCTTGACCAGGAACGGATTCGAACCAGTGCGTGGCGCCAATGCGGGTTGCTCGTTCCCGGATACTGCGGAAGCCCTGTCCGCCCTGCGCTTCGGCGGTCGCCACATCAAAGCCAACTCCGTCGTCCTGAATTGTAAGCTGGATGCAGTCCTTGTCCCGAACCAGCTCTATAGTGACCTGGGTTGCATGTGCGTGCTTGATCACATTGCTCAATGCTTCCTGGGCGATGCGGTACAGCTCGCCTTCCTGCTCGGGGGTGAGCTGGATTTCGCCCTCGGTATGGAACTGGGCGTGGAAGCCCGCCCTGGTCTCTACTGCCTCCAGGCGGCTTTGGAGGGCAGCCGCCAGCCCGGCCTGTTCCAGGATGGGGGGCCGCAGCTCATAGATCAGCAGGCGCATATCCGAGAGCGCCTCGCGCGCCAGCACGGCCAACTCATCTACGTTGCCTTTGACCACGTCCAGCTTGTTGGCATTTAATGCTTTTCGGGTGGCGTCCGTGAATAGGCTCATGCTGTAGAGCGCCTGGGCAACTGAGTCGTGCAGTTCGCGCGCCAGCCGGTTGCGCTCTTTCAGCGCCGCGGATTCGCCCGACTGCTTGTACAACCGGGCATTCTCAATGGCGATCGCGATCTGGCTGGCGTAGGCCTGCGTTAAAGAGCGTATCTCCGGCGGATAATGATCGGGCTGCGAGTGCAGCAGGACCAGGATGCCCACCAGGTTATCTTTCGCAATTAGGGGCACGGAAAACCAGGTTCGAAAGGCGACAAACTCGGCCTCTGGTAGCTTCCAGATCTGCCGCATTTTGGAGAGTATGTTGCCTTCTGCTTGCATATCCGGAATGTAGATTGCCTGCCGCTCTGTGAGAAATCTCTTGACCATATCGCTTTGATCGGTTGGCATATTCGATGTCGGGGACGCTTGCAGCAGGGCCGGCGGGCGCATGACCTGAGGCGTAAGGTCGTCTTGATCCACATTGACGATAGCCGCGCCTTCGTACGGGACGATTCTTTCAAGCTGGTCAAGGATGAAGTTCAGCAGCTCATCCTGGTCCAGCACCGAGAGGATTCTCTCAGAGATCTCCAGCAGCGTCGATAGCCGGTCATTTGCCTTCTGGATTTCCTGTTCGTGATGCTTGAGCTCCGTGATATCTTGATTTACAACGATGGCACCGGACGGCGCCTGGTCTTCTCCCGCGGTGAGGGGAATCGCCGAGTGCAGGATCGTGCGGCGGGTGCCGTCGAAGGCCTCGATCTGTAGCTCTTCGTTCAGGATGGTCTTCCTCTGGTCGACTGCCTTCACGCCCGCCCAGTCTTCTCCGGTTACGATCTCCCCGCTATCCGCGCGCCAGGCTTTGTATGCAGGGGATTCTTTGCCCACGTATTTCACCCCTCCCCAGATGCGCTGAACCTCCGGGTTTCCGGACGTGATGGTAGCGGTCTTATCCAGGATCCAGACACCCACTGGCAGGATATCCAGCACCTTCCGGAGCAAGGCTTCGCTGTCGCGTAGGGCTTCCTCCGCGGCTTTCCGCTGGCTGATATCGATCCAGGACAACGCGAGTCCCTTCGAACCCGGAAGGACAGCAACCGTGTTGAGCACGGTCTTCCGTGCGCCGGAGCGGTCGACCATTTGGAATTCGTAGCTATGAGGCGGCTGCGACGGGTCCCGCACGCGCGCATCTCGATATTGCAGGATCATCGATCGATCCGGCGGCGCCACCAGGTTCAAAGCCAAGAAATGATCCTCCAATTGCCTTCTGCTATAGCCGGTCAATGCGGCCATTTCCTCGTTGGCCAGCACCATATATCCATCGGTGTCGATGATGGCCATGGCCGTGCCGGTGTTCTCGAATACAGCTCGGTACTGCTCTTCCGACAGCCGCAAGGCCTCCTCAACCAGGATGCGCCCATGGATCTCAGCCTCGAGCCTTTTGTTCGCTTCCGATAGCTGGCGGGTGCGCGCTTCCACCTGCGCTTCCAGGTTTTCATAGAGCCGGGCCTTCTCGATCGAGACGGCAGCCTGGCTGGAGATCAGCTGCACCATCTCCAGGCGCTCGGATGTGAAGGCGCCGGCTGTCACGTTATTCTCCAGATACACCACGCCCGTCAGCACACCCTGGTTCATCAAAGGAGCGCACAGGATCGACTTCGGCAGCCGGGCGCGGATATATGCATCCTGCGCGAACCAGGCGGATTCCGACGCGTCCGGCAGAACCAGAGGCGCCCTTGTGTTGATCACATAGTGAATAATGGCGGCTGGCAGCAGATCCATGCCGTTTGTACCCGCTTGATCCTGCAGCGGTGTGGAGACCACGGCAAAATCGCGCCCCTCTTTGGTCGAGTCCTGCACCTCGAGGTACCAGTTTGCATCCCGCCATAGGACCAGTGAGCCGTTTTGAGCGCCCGCGTTTTCGATCAGAATCGACATCAGCGTGCGTAGCAGCTCCTCGAGGTTGGTTTCCTGCGACAGCTCCAGCGAGGCCTTGAGAATCGAATCCAGGTCCATCGATGGGGCGCTCCGCTCTGTGGAGCGGGCTGGGCCTGCCGCATAGAGGTGAACATGCTTCCCGCGTTGCAGCGCTGCAGCCAGCCATTGTGGGTGGCGGCTCATAAGCTCCGCGGTCTTCGCCTTGGCTCCCCATGTATCGTAGGCCTCGAACGCGGTCAGCAAGTACTCCTTTGCCTGCGATTCGTCGCCTCGTTCCAGGTAGTATCTGGCTGCCAGTTCGGCCGCCAGCGCCGCGTCCTGGATGTAGCCATACTTCATTGCATTCTGGATGGCTCGTTCATAGGATGCGGCCGCCTCCTGTTCGAGGCCGAGGCAGCGAGCCTGCTCCGCCTGCACCAGCTCCAGCTGGTGCAGGAAGTTCTGCGGCACCAGCGCGGCCCACTGGCGCATGAGCCGCAGGTTCTCCTCCACTCTTTCCAGCCGCGCCGAGAGATCGCTTGGATCCAATTCGCCGGCTAACAGCGCCAGTGAATACACAAAGTAATGGTATGGCAGGATGAGCTGTGCCCAGGCGTTCGAGAACTGGGCATTTGCGGTAGTCGCCGCGTCCAATGCCCTTTGGTGGTCATGGAACAGCAGGCTGAGATAAGACTGGGCCACAAAGATGTTAAAGACGTAAATGCGCATCTGCCCGGTTTCCACCAGGCTTCGCGCTTCCTCAGAGCTGAAAAGCTCGCCGGTGATCTCCTCTGGACGGGGATGGTCGCCTGCCAGCTTAAGTACCACCTGGGCCCATAACCTCATTCTCTGGGTGAAGCTGCTCAGCTCGGGTGCCCCGAGTTGCTGGAGTGCGGCCGCCTGCTTCTGGCGTAGTTCCTCTAGCCGGATGCCGGTTAGGAAGCTGTTTTGCAGTTCAAGGTCCTTCGAGTTCATGGAATACTGCAGGCTCCCGGAATCGAACGCCAGCTGCGCATTCCTTTGCAGCAGCGGCAGCGCATCTCTGGAGATATCCTGCCAGTGATGGAGGAACGCGAAGTACACGTGACGAACGGCATACAGCGATGCCGAGGCGCCGCGCCTCTCGGCCAGCTCCAGCGCCTTCCTGCCGACCTCGCAGAACTGATCGACGTGCTGAAAGCGCATCAGCATCATCGCCGCGTAACAGCTGTAGACGAAGGGCGCGTTCGGAGGATTGCCGTAACGCGTGAACAGGTCCAGATAGAAGCGTACGAGTGCAGGCAGGCGCGGGTCGCTCCTTGCAAATGGAGCCGAGATCAGTACATCCGCCAGCTCCGATAGGATGAGCGCCATCGGATCGGTCATATCGGGCAACTGCAGGATCTGTTCGGGATCGATGTTTGGGAGCTCTCCTGCCTCCAGGTCGAAGCCGCTGGATCGTATCAGTTCGATCCCGAGTTCAACGGCTTTGTCCTGCTGAGACTGCATCTGCAGCATGTCCATCCGGACCTTCGTAAGCCGGGCTTTATCTTGCAGGGTCTCGGCTTTCGGTTCTGCCAGGGACGTCAGCGTTTCCGCGCGGGTAAGGTCACCGCCTAGCATTGCCGCTTCCGCAGCAGCGGCATACAGGTCATAGGTCAGTTCGTAATTCTCGTTCCAGCTGTCCGGCGGCAGGCTCTGTATCCCCGCCGAAAGGTAGCTGGAAGACACCTCGAACGCTGCCATGGCGCGTGCCTCGTGAGCGGCTCGCAGGTTTAGCTGTGCGATCTGGATTGCTTGTGTGCTGTCTTCCCGTTTGGCCTGACCTGCATTGAGATGGTCCACGATGGAGAAGATGTCCTCCGGCAGGAGTTCCCGGCCCGCACGCTCGGTCTTCTCCAGCAGGCGCAACCCGATGAGCAGGTGCGTCCTGCTGAGTTGCTCTGCGTCCATCGTCGCCAGGATGGCCTGCTGGACGTTATTGTGCTGGAACTCGAAGTAGATGTCCTGTTCCAAAAGATCGACGAGCCTCGGGAATGGTTCACCGGTCTCTGCATCGAAGCTGTCTGCGATTTCGCCGGCCAGGAGCCGGTAGTTCTCGTCCAGCGCGTAGATCCAGCCTTCCGTCATGGCCCGCCACAGGTTATAGGACAGGGACAGGCTTCGGTCCTTCCCGATCACCTCGAGCAGGTCTCCTGCATCGAAGCGCCTGCCCAGGCAGGCTGCATACTGCAGCGTCCTCTGCGTATCCGGGTCGAGCCAGGCGATCTCGTGGACAAGGAGATCCAGGATGTTCCCCGCAGCCCGGTATTCCTCGATCCGGCCCGCATCCCAGTTCCATCTCTGTTCGCTAGGGCTAAAGGCCAGCAGTTGATGTCTGTATAGCGAACGGAGAAGCTCGTTCGAGAAATACGGATTGCCCCGCGTGCGCTCGTAGACCAGCCTTGCAAGCTCGGACACTTCCTGTGGCTTCGATGCCAGCGCGGCCGCGACCAGGTGTTCGACGGATGCTGGCTCGAGGTTCTGCAGCTCAATGTGGCTGATGCGCCCGCGCGCCTCGCGGATTTCCTCCACCCAGCGCTGGACCCGTTTGGTATCGGCTCCTTCGTTATTGCGGTACGCTCCCACGATCAGCAGATTCGGGATGGCCCCGGTTGGCAGGATGCTCTCCCAGACCAGCAACGAGTCCCACGTGGACCATTGCAGATCGTCCAGGAAGATGACGACCGGCCGCTCCGGGTGGCACATGGTCTGCAGGAATCGGATCACCAGGTTGTGAAACCGGCGGCGCGCCAGCTCTTCGTCAACCGCTTCGACCTCCGGCTGAGGTCCGATGACCTGCTCCAATCGCGGGCACAGGCCGATCAACAGCTGCCCATGGGGCCACACAGCAGACTGGATCCGTTTTCGCCATTCCAGGAAAGAGGGCCCTGGCTCGGAGAGGACCAGAATGCAGAATTGTTCCAGGAGCGCCGCGACTGCCGCATACGGCTCGCGCTGGTGGATCTGGTCATATTTCGCTTGCAGGAACAATCCTTTGTGTTCCGTCACTGGACCCATCAGTTGGTGGACGAGGGTTGTCTTTCCAATTCCGGGCGCGCCGCTTACCAGCACCAGCTCAGTCGGGCCGCCGATGGTCCGCAAGAAGGCCTGGTTCAACACTTGTAGTTCCGGCTCGCGCCCAATCACTGTATGCGGGATATTGAGATTATTGCTGTGGTCGGCCTGCCCCGGTGTGAACGACAATTCGCTCAGCCCCTCGGCCGAGCCTTGCCGCAACGTCGCAAGGCAGCGCCGCAGATCGGCTTGCAGGGCCTCCGGAGATTGATAACGGTCCTCCGGATTCTTCGAGAGCAGTTTCAGGATGATGGCCGACAGGACCCCAAAGGCAGCCGGAGAAGCCCGCCACGGTCGGATACGCCCAGATGGTGCATCGGGCAGGACTGCCAGGTGCGCGTGGAATAATTGGAGTGGAGATGTTGCGAGGAACGGCGGTGTCCCCGTGAGCAGCTCGTACAGGGTCGCTCCCAGGGAATAGTAGTCGGTCCGGTAGTCTACCGGCCGGTTCGTGCGCCCCGTCATCTCGGGCGATATATAGGGAAGAGATTCTGCAACATCGGATGAGATCTGGAGCGGAACCTTCTCCTGTGAGACCAACGACGCATCCGCAAAGTTGCTCAGCTTTGCCTGATGCGTGATGGGGTTGAGCAGCACCGTGGAAGGAGCAATGTTCCGGTGGATGATTCGGCGCGCATGGATCTGGCCGATCGTCTCTGTCAATTGCGTGGCAAGGTCCAGCAGCTCGCCCGGCTTCAGGCGTCCCGCCACTTCCAGCTTGCTCAATGGCTGTCCGCCGAACTCTTCCAATACGATGATCCACCAGGTCTGGTAGTGTTCGAGGGAGTAGGCCTTTTCCACGCCGGGCAGGTCCAGCACTTTGAGGATCTCATACTGGCGGCAAAAATGTCCGAGCGCCTTTGGTGCCGGGTTCGCTTGATTCAATACTTTGAGGCGCACAGCGCGGCCGTCTTGGATTCGTTCCCCCCGGTATATCCGGCACGTCGCATCCTCGGACAGCTTTCCGGTTAGTTGGTAGCCAGGGACCTCGAATAGCATGCGGACCGTCCCTTCCTGCGGCTTCTTATGAGGTTTATAGGGCTGGTAGGAATGCCATTATAGCAGATGCTGAAACGTTTGTGGAGCCTGCCAACGACAAGGCGCAGCCCCGTTGCACGGTTTTTCTCATCATTTGTTGAGCGCCCCTGTCCTCAATTTCCGCCTTTGTTCTCCAGCGAACCAACATCGCAATGAAGACAGGAGGCAACTCTGCCTGTATCTTTATCATGGGACGGAAACTATGAAAACCTACAAACCTGCTATCGTATTTGCCTGCCTCCTTGCGGCGTTGACCTTGATGCTGCCTGACGCGGCCTTTGCGCGTCAGGTTGAGTATGCTGGCAGCGTGCCGGCGGGGCAGGTGCTGGATCAGAACATGATCCTGACCGACACCGCCGTCAGCATGGACGGTGTCATCAACGGCGATCTGCTGGCCATTGGAGATTCGGTGACCATCAACGGGGAGGTCAAGGGCAGCTTGGTAGTGGTCGCCAAGTCGATCACCCTGAATGGGCCTGTCGCGGGCAGCGCCTACATTGCCGGCCTGACATTGGTGCTTCAGCCCAAGGCAAACGTCCAGCGGGACGCGTATTTTGTCGGGAACCGCATCGAGACTCAGGATGGTTCCGCTGTCGGCCGGGATCTTAACGTCATTAGCCTCGAAGCGGACCTGAAAGGCAGCGTTGCGCGCGATGTGAACGCCCAGGTGGGGCCGCTGAACTTGCTTCAGCAAGCGTACCGGTTCGCGATCAGCCGTGGCTGGCTGCCGCCCAGCCAGGGCGCGAATCGATTGCTCCCGTCCGGCTTCCAGCTCACTCCGGCGATGAACATGGCGTCCGCGCTGCCTTTGCTGCGTGAGGCCGCCCTTGTTTCAGAGGGCAGAGGGGCGGCGCTCACCGCGGGCCGGGCGATGACCTCGCACCCCCATCAATCCTCGACTGGAACGGACGCTTCCAGCTGGCAGGCGTGGGCGATGGCGTTCCTCCGGAACCTGGCCGGGTTGCTGATCCTGGGGTTGCTGGCTGTCTGGCTCGTTCCGGCCCCGTTGAATTGGGCTGCGGAAATGGCCCGGACGAACGCTGCACAGGCCCTGCTCACTGGCCTGCTGGTCCTTGTCGTCGGCTGGTTCCTGGCGGTCATCGCCTTTCTGGCGGTGCTGGCTCTAACGGTCTTCCTCTACTGGGTCTCTTTGCCAAACCTGGCCTTCCTCCTCGGCTCCCTCGGTTTCATTGCTCTTGGGCTTGCCATTGTCGTCTTCTGGCTCTCGATTGTTTATTTCAGCAAGATCATTATCGCAGCCCTGGCGGGAAAGCTGCTGTTCCGCCGCTTCCTGCCCAAATACGCTGGCAGCCGCGTCTGGTCGTTCGTGGTCGGCGCGCTGCTGTACGCGTTGCTGGCATCCATCCCATACTTGGGTTGGGTGATTGCCCTCGTGGTTACTCTGCTCGGTCTCGGAGCGCTATGGATGATCTCAGGCACGCTATCGAAGCCCAAAACAACGGAAGGGCCGCAGCCGGTTGCCGGCCCGTTGGAAACACAGGCCGCCTCCGAGTGATCGGCCTTTGCTGCTGAAGCCTAATGGAGTCAGGTGAGCGGGCTGCTGGTCGTCGCTTGTTCCGATGAGGACGGCGCGGATCGCGTGCTAGCTGATTTGCCTTCACTGGAATCGCGGCATCTGATCGCCATCGACGACGCTGCAACCGTCGTGCGCAAGGCAGATGGCAGGATCAGGGTCAGGCAGATCACGAGCCTGGATGGTTCCGGCGCTCTCGGCGGTGTCTTCTGGGGCATTCTTATGGGCATGGTGTTCTTTATGCCGTGGATCGGCCTGGCAGTGGGCTCCGTGCGTGGAGTGCTGGCGGGCAGGCTCGACGACTATGGCATTAGTGAAAGCTTCATCAAGGAGGTCGGTGCAGCAATCGGCCCTGGGCATTCGGCGCTCTTTCTGCTGGTGTCAAGCGTCACGGAGGACAAGATTATTAAGACACTTGCCGCGTACCGGGCCACGTTGCTGCGCCAGAACCTGAGCCAGGAAGACGAAAGCACGCTACGAGATGCCTTCGGCGCCGAATAGCACGCCGGCCCGTAGCATTGCGCATCGAATGCTGGACGCCGCGCCCCTTCAACTTATGTTGAGGGGTGTTCCACAACCGCGGTGATTTTGTTGACATCTGTTTCCACATGCAAATGAAGACAACCCTTCTATTTGGCGTTATTGTATGAACTGGGATGGTCCCCAGCCGACAGGCCTCGCTTGGAGGACTGGAGTCTGTGCCGTAAAACAAATTGCACGCTTACACAAGGAGGCGAAATGACAACTGACTCGTTCTTCACTCTTGCCTGCACGGGGCTCATCGGCCTGCTGTTTGGAACCGTGCTGGCTTTTGCCGGCTACCGGCTGTTCATCTTCCTGCTCCCCATCTGGGGCTTCTTCTTTGGGCTGGGCCTCGGGGCCCAGGCCGTACAGGCGCTGCTCGGCAGCGGTTTCCTCGCCGATGTGACCAGCTGGGTGGTTGGCTTTGTGGTCGGCCTGCTGTTCGCGCTGCTGTCCTACCTCTTCTATGCCTTCGCGGTCGCCATGATCGGCGGCTCGCTTGGCTACGCAGTGGCTGTCGGCTTTCTCACCTGGCTCGGCCTTCAGTTCGGCTTCCTCGTCTGGATCATCGGCATCGCTGTCGGTGTGGTCGTGGCCTTCGTGACCATCGTGCTCAACCTGCAGAAGTGGGTCGTCATTGCGGCAACTGCCATCCTTGGCACGGGCGTCGTCTTCGGCACGATCCTTGTGATGTTCAATCCCCTGGCCAAGCTGTTGGTGAATCCGGTGGCGGTGCTGCTCTCCACCTCCCCGCTCCTGCTGATCCTCTTCATCGTTGTAGCCGCAGCCGGCGCCTATGTCCAGATCCGGTCCACGCCCGCCTGGACGGTTGAATCCTACAACCGCGTAGAGAATCCGATCTAAGTAAACCTTTCCCGTGCCGGCGCTGGATGCGCGCTTCACTGCCGGTATTGACCGATACCCTTGCCCCAGGCGCCGAGTAGGCAAGCCCGGGGCAAGGTGACAATGTGGCAATCTCGCGATGCGGGCAGCGCAGTGGTCTGGGCATTGCGCTCCTGGTGCAGGTTCGTTCCCCAGTGCAATGCGGCGCAAGGTCTGTCTGGAATACCTGTAAAGGAGATGCTTCGATGGCCAACACAAAATTAGCAAAGACCGGCCGGGTATCGATGACCAAAAAGAAGCTGGCTGAGACCGCGAACGAGATCCAGCAAACGGGCGCTTCCATGGCGGCTTCCGGGACCGACGAATTGGCCCACGGCGCCCAGCGGGTCGAGGCGGCGGAAAATGCTGCTGCGGCCGGCGCCGTGCTGCTTGCCGAGGGCGCCAGTGATGCGACCCGCGGCGTGGATGCCCGGATCGTTTCGGACCGCATGGCCGTGCTGGGTGATGCAGTCGGTCTGGCAGGTGTCGCCGACGTCGCCGAAGGCGCCGAGATGCTGGCTGCTTCCGATGATGTGGACGTGCTGAGCGCCCTGGTCGGCATGATGAGCCTGGATGACATGGACCATGGCCTCGAGCTTGCCCGACTGTCGGGTGAGCTGCAGACGGTCAGTTCCATCGTCGACCAGCTCAAGATGCCGGTGCTTGCCGGTTTCCTGGCGGACCGCGGGGCGCTGCTGCACGAAATGTCGGTGAAACAGATCCGCGTTTCCATCAGCACGGATGGCGTCTCGCAGCTCATGGCCGCCGCAGGCAAGAAGATCTCAGCCCTCGGCGAGAACGAAGTCCAGGAAGGCGTGACCCGCCTGGCTTTGTCGCAGGTCGCCTCAGCGGAGAGCGAAGCCATGGCGCAGGCCAGCGACGAATTGCTCGCGCAAGGCGCCGGCAAGATGGTTGTAGGCGCCGCGGTGGGCAAGGCCGCGCGGGCTGAGGTGGATGAAGGCGCGCTGGAGATCGCCTCCGGCTCCGAGAATGTGGGCGCCGGGCTGGCGATGGACGACGTGGCAGAGCGCCTGAAAGACAAGAGCAAGTAGACCTCTGCCGGGGTCAGGGATACGTGCACGATCGATAGACAATCTGGAGAAGCAGCATGTCGCGAAAAAACCGCGCCAAGCACGGCAACGCACCGGCGCAGGCGCCTAACAAATCAAAGCCAAACAAGCAGCCCAGGAAGCAGAGAGGCACCCTGCTCACGGTCCTGTTGCTGCTGATTCTGATTTACTCGATCTTCACAACTTGGGTCGCTTGGACCAATCTGAAGGCTGATTACGGTCCGTCCGTTCCCTGGGTTCTGCCGGTGCTCTTCCTCGTGTCAGTGGCAGACATCGTGGCCGTGTTCGCCATGTTGTATTGGAAGCAATGGGGCATCTACCTGTACGCGATCTCTCGCACGGTTGCAGCCGTCTGCCATTTGATCTTGACCGGTTCGATGCTCATCGCCATTGCGGACTTCATTCCCGTGGCCTTCGTTGCATATGCGATCCAGCTCCAGCACAAGGAGAAGCTGTTTGACTAGCCGATTTAGCGGTGGATGATTGATGCTCGCGGCGCCCGGCCGCGAGGGTATTCTCATTGCACGAAGATAAGGAGAAAGAAGAGGTGAAAATGCAAACACTTCGGGAGAGATCCAGAGCGAGCTGGGCGCGCGTGTTGACCGCGGCCCTTCTGCTCGCTATCCTGTTGGCCGGCTGTGCACCGACCCCCACTCCGCTGCCTCCGCCGCCGCCGACCGCCGTTCCACAGCCGACTGCGGTTCCACCGACGCCGACCCCGGTTCCTCCGGCGGCTGATCCCAACTACTATCCGACCGAGCCGGTCATGGTCATGCCCCCGGGCGTGGCCGGACAGCCGATGGTGACCGCAGCCTACAACACCGCCGTGCTTAGCGGCCCCGGCGGGAGCTATGTCGTCTATGGCGCCATCCTTGGCGGGCAGACCGCGGTCGCAACCGGCGTGAGCCAGGATGGACAGTGGTATGTCATCAGCGTGCCCGTGGCGCCCGGTGGCAGCGGCTGGGTGAGTGCTGTGTACGTCCTGCCTCAGAACACGAGTGGCCTGCCGGTAGTGGCTGCGCCCCCCGTTCCTCCCTCAACCGCCCTCGTTCCGCCTGGACCCTCCGACCCGCAGGCCAAGGCCCTGGTTGAAGTATATGTTCGCAGCGGTCCTGCGGACAACTCCCCGGCATATGGCATTGCCAAAGCCGGTGCTATAGCCCGTGTACTTGGCAAGAGCCAAGATGGGCTGTGGCTTACCGTGCGCCTCGACCCGGCGGTCGTTGGGTTGGGCTACGGCTGGGTGAATGCTGCTTATACTGAGCAGACCAACACGCAGTCCGTTCCTGTCGTCACCGCTTCCATGCCGCCGGCTCCACCCGTGCAGACAACGCCTCCTGCATCGGGTGCTCCAACAGCGACTGCCATCGATTATGTCAACCTGCGCAGCGGCCCGGGGACGAACTACTACATCGTTGGTGTTGCGGCTCCTGGTCAGACCGGCGAGGTCGTTGGTAAGAGCCAGGATGGTGGCTGGTGGGTGGTGAAAGCGCCCACCGACAAGGTCGCCTCCGGTCAGGTCTGGGTATCGGCCGG
>DATKAF010000131.1:0-13317 GCA_035498395.1 Anaerolineales bacterium | reverse complement strand
AGGAGTGGATGCACCAGTGGGCTGAAGAAGAGGGCAAGGAGAAAGGTCTGAAGGCCGCGGAGGCATACCGGGTCATGATCCTTCAGCGCGACGAGCCTTCGGAGCAGGCAGCCTAGCTATCAGCTGCCATACTGCACAACCGCCTTGTCCGCGTAGGGACGCCCGCTCGACTTGTAGACATCGATGAGCGGTGCCACATCATATGGTGTCCGCCGGAACTCGAGCGCCAGCCGTTCGCTTTCTGATGTCAGCACGGCGTACTCCGCCCAGGGATCGGCCCGAAAGCTTTCATCGGGTTGATGATGGCTGTAGGCCAGCCCGATGCTGCCAGGGTTGAAGAAGATGCGCCCGTCGTTGCCGATGCGGCGCACATACTGGACGTGCGTGTGACCGCCCGCCAGGGCCTCGGCGTCATAAACGCCTAGCAGCTTGAAGAACTGCTCCTGGGGTGTATCGGGCAGCAGGATGTCGTCGAACGACGTGGGTGATCCGTGGAAACATAGCAGGCTGCGTCCGTCCTCGAGCTCGACCTCGACCGTCGGGTAGAAGCTGCCGATGAAGCCTTTATCCTCGTCGGAGAGATGTGCAAGCGACCAGTCACGCACGTCATCCAGCTCGAGTTTCCGCTCCTCGCTGGTGATCTCGTTCCCCGTATCGACTCCGCTGAGCAGCCATGCATCCGCGTTCCCCATCACGACCGGGCAGCCCAATTGCCTGAGGCGGCTCACAACCTCCGCCGGCTGGGGGCCTCCCTGTACCGCGTCCCCCAGGCAGACGAGCTTTTCCACCGGGTTGTGCACGAGGTCGGCCAGCACGCTCTCCAATGCGATGCAATTCCCGTGAATATCCGAAAGCACTGCCACTCGCATAGCGCCTCCACTACGACTAATGCATCATGCCGAAGACGGTCCCACCGTTGCTCATTCTTTCAGCGGCTTGTATTCGAACCTGTAGCCTTCGATCTCCACGTGTGGCTGGAACGGCCCATAACTGACCGCCCGCACCCGCCGCGCGATCTCATCCTTCGACATGTCGGGCGTGATGCGGAACAGCTCATTGAACTGCTTGCGGGTGAAAGGTGGCCGCGTCCAGGTCTCATCTGAGGCGGGGAGCTCTTTTCCTTCCGCCATCATATGAGCAATCTCAAAGAACAGCGCGATCTGGTTTTCGTAGGTGCGGCTTAGCAATGCGGCCACATCATCGTCAGGATACACGGGGAAGCGGCGCACGGCGATGATGCGTCCGGTGTCGACTTTGGGGGCCATGTGATGGCAGGTCACGCCGTACTCTTTCGCATCCTCGTACAGCGCGAAGTTGTTGCATCCAATGCCCGGATACTCCGGGGATGCCGGATGAAAATTGATGGCTGCCGTGCGCGCCCGCTTCAACATTGCATCGGGGATGACCCAACGCGACAGGTAGGAGACGATGTAATCGCCTTCCCAGCTTTGGATCACTTGGGATAGCGGATCGCCCCACTTGCCGAGGCAGAATGCAACGGGTGAAAAGGAGTCCTGGCAGAACTCCAGCGCGCGGGCGCAGTATGGGTCTTCGGCCTTGCCGAGGAACAACAGGGAATAGGGACTGGGGGTCATGGCTGCGGCTCGGAAGAGCGACTGCCGAACGCCCGTTCATTATAAGCCCCGGATAGCGGAAAGCCCTGCCCGGTCAGGCGCGCACTGGCTCCGCCTCGCGACCCAGCCGGCGCAATTCCCGCACGTGGCAGGCGAACGCCTCCCGCCATGTGGGGTAGCAGTTATAGCGTATGCCGAATTCCTCGCAAGTGGCGCGCACGATCGGCGCGAGGCCCGGGTAGTTGAGATGGCAGATGTGGGGGAGCAGGTGGTGCTCGATCTGGTAGTTCAGACCGCCGATGTAGAAGTTCAGGAGCCGGTTGTGCGGGGCAAAGTCTGCAGTGGTCTGCACCTGGTGCACGGCCCACTCGTTCTCGATGTGTTTCGGGTCGCCGACCGGGTCGGGAAACTCGGTGTCACCGTTGATATGAGCCAGCTGGAACACCACGCCCATAACCAGTCCCAATGTCAGCATGACTAGCAGGAACCCGATCAGGACCTCCCACCATGGGAAGACTTGGAGCGGCAGCACGAACATGATTACGATGAAGAAGAGCTTGCCGGCCCAGAATGTGATCTTGTCCCCGGTACCCATCTTGGGATAGATATGGTTTGCGTCGGATCGGCCGACGAACACCATCATGAAATCGCGCAGGAAGAAGTCGAAAGCGATCATGCTGTAGACAAGAGGGAAGTACCACGCCTGCGCGCGGTAGAGAGGCTTCCAGGGCTCGCGGGGAGTGAGGCGCATGAAGCCGAAAGTTTCAACATCGTCATCGAAGCCAGCGATGTTCGTGTAGGTATGGTGCCAGACGTTGTGTTTCGTACGCCAGCGAAAGCCGCTCATCCCCAGCAGTTCAGCGCTGAGGCTGAACAGCTTGTTCACTCGCGGATGATCCGAGTACCCGCCGTGGTTGGCATCGTGCATCACGTTGAAGCCAATGCAGGCAATAGCCAGGGCCCATACCAGGTAAAGCGCGATGTTGACCCCGACAGGGAAGTGGCCAAGGAGCAATAGGAGGTATGTGCCGAGCCACCAGGCGAGGGCCACCGCCGTCTTCACGTACATGGCGGGAACATCTCGCCCTGGAAGGTTGTTCTCTCGCAGGTAAGCATTCACGCGCTCGTTGAGGGTCTTCTGGAAATCCAGGTGCTGGGTGAAGCGAAGGCTTCTAACATGCGATTTGGCAACAACTTCGACAGATGCTGACATTTGCATTCTCCTTCTGGTGCCGGTTTGTTCGCAAAGCGCGATGCTTGCTCCCAAAAGACCGATTGCCCGGAGCATTTATACTCCAAATACCACCAAGGAGGTAGCATTTCTTGGGCTTGAACGCGTTCTTTTGGGTGGGGAAATAAGGGCAGACACCTTTGAGATCAGATGTCTGCCCGGTCAGGATATGAGCTGGAAGTGCGGTTGAGTGCCTGCGATGACAGCTATGTAGAGATGTATTCCCGAAGGTTGTGCTGCACGGCGTACGCCGCCGCCTCTGCCCGGTTGTTCACCCCCAGTTTGGAGAGGATGCTGGATACGTAATTGCGCACTGTACCTTCCCCGAGGAACAGGGATTTGGCGATCTCGCGGTTGGTTTTGCCTTCCGAAACGAGCAGCAAGACGTGTTTTTCCTGCTGGCTCAAGTGAGCGAAGGCGGAGGCCTCCTCCTCCTTGACAGCTCGCCGCACCTCCTGGAAGACGCGCTGGGTCACTGCTGGGTCCAGCAGGGCCTCACCCCGGCTGACGGCTTCCAGGGCCTTCACCAGGTCTTCGCTGCCGATCTGCTTGAGCAGGTAGCCCGAGGCGCCCGCCCGGATGGCGGAAAACAGCATCTCGTCGTCGGCGTAGGAGGTCAGCATAATGACGCGCGTGCCGGGGAACTTGTTTACGATCTCCTCGCAGGCCTCGATTCCGGAGGTCCCGGGCAGGCGGATGTCCATTAAAACCACTTCGGGCTTGAGGGCAGCCACCTGTTCGACTGCCTCCCGAGCAGAACCGGCCTCACCGACCACGTCGAACTGCGGGTGCCTTTCCAGCAGCGATTTTAGGCCCAGACGGACCACTTCGTGATCATCTACCAGAACAATTCTTTGTTTCGCCATGGGGAATAATTCTCTCCAAGTTGTCCATGATGAGTATAGTCGAGAGCCGAATCTCTGACAAGGGCACATTAAAAAGCCTGGACGGCAGGTCACAGCCGTCCAGGTTGTTGCTTGTTGTCGCAACTGAGCAGATGCTGGGTTGTTGTTCTGCTGCCTACTTGGCCTTTACCGTGATCGTCTTTGGCTTGGCGATCTCCGACTTGGGGAGCGTAACCTTGAGTACGCCATTCTCGAATTCAGCCTGAGCCTTGTCGGAATTCACATCGGTCGGCAGGCTAATCGTGCGCTCGAACGATCCCCAGCGGCGCTCGCGGATATGGTAAGACTTTTCCTCGTTGTCGGTCTCCTCTTTGGTTTCGCCCTTGATCGTGAGGAGATCGCCGGTGATTGAAATCTGGACGTCCTCCGGCTTGATGCCCGGGACCGCCACCTTCACGACGATATCATCGTCGGTCTGGTACATGTCTACGGCAGGCATGCTGGCCCCTCGGCGTCCGTCACCCAGGCCCCACGGTCGCAAGAATGCATCATCAAACAGATGATCCATTGCGTCCCGTAGAGTTACCATTTCGTTCATCGGTTCCCAACGACTTAGATTGGACATAGCAGCCTCCTTGCTGGTTTTAGATCTTTGCCTCTAACAGGCTTACGCTGTGAAATATAAAAAGCCAACGTTAGAAAAACGTTGGCTTCCCATAAAATCCCTGTTAGAAAATCTGAGCTAACTCTTGTCGCGGCGAAAATCGACGAAACGGTAGCCGACCCCGCGCTCGGTCAGGATGTACTTCGGGTCTGCCGGGTCCTTCTCCAGCTTCTGGCGCAGGTAGTTGATGTAGAGGCGCACGTAGTGCGGCTCATCCCGGTACTCGTAGCCCCACACTTTTTGGAGCAGTTGGTCATGAGAGACCACCCAGCCGGCGTTCTGCACCAGGTGAAAGAGCAGCCGGTATTCGGTGGGGCGCAGCTTGACCAGCTTGCCCTCCAGCCAGATCTCGCGGCGGTCGAAGTCGATCTTGAGGCGGTCGTCCACCTCGATCAGCCCGTGCATCGAGCCGGTTGCGCCCTCCGTGCGTCGCAGCACCGCCTTGACGCGGCTCACCAGTTCCCGGGGGCTGAACGGCTTCGTGATGTAGTCGTCGGCTCCCAGCTCTAGGCCGCGCACGCGGTCATCCTCCTCGCCCCGGGCGGTCAGCATGATGACGGGCACGGTGCTCACCTCGCGGATGGTCTCCAGCACTTCGAACCCATCGAGGTCCGGCATCATGACGTCCAGCAGCACCAGGTCGGGCGTGTCTCGCAGCTTGTCGATGGCCTGCTTGCCGTTGAACGCCTCCATCACCTGGAAGCCATCGTGCTCGAGGTTCATGCGGATGAAGCGTACCATGCGCTCCTCGTCGTCCACGACGAGGATGCGCCGGCGATCAAACTCTTCAGGCATATCACTCCCTCACAAAGCCGATGATCTTCTCTTCCTCGGCGCTTTCGATTACTTCGATCAAGGTCAGCCGTTCGATCGGCCAGATGACCTTGAGGACGTTGCGCTCCAGATAATGCAGGTCCTTTCCGTCTCGCGCCCGGGGGTTGCTGACCACCAGGATGGTATCGGTTGGCTTGGGCAGTTCGTCGATCTCGCCCATCACGGGGACGTCGCCCGTGAGATGCAGGATTACGGTATATGCCATGGCTGCTTCCTCTAGGGATTCTTGATCAGTATCTGTATCTTCAGTTTGCCGAGGGCGACGACATCGCCATTGGCAAGTTCGTGATCGACCTGCGGAGTCAGGCGCTTTCCATTGACGTATGTCCCGTTGGAGGAACCGAGGTCCATCAGGGACGCGTGACCGCCTTCGCGCTTCAAGACGGCGTGCAGGCGGGACACCCCGCGCGCGTAGGCCTGATACGGCGAGAGGTCGACGTCCGGCATGATGGGCTGGCCCTCGCTGATGCGGCCTAGCGTGAATTCGTTGCGTTCGGAAAGCGGCAGCACCTGGCCCGTATCGAGCAGGTGCAGCACAGCCCAGTTGTTGGATGGCACGGCGGGGATCATGGGACTCGGGGGCGATGAAGGCTTCTGCCGCAGCACTTCCTCAATCTGGCTCTCCTGCACGGTGTGCGTGGTCAGCGGCTCGGTGAGATCGAGCGGGCTGCCGCATTCGCTGCAGAAAAGCGCCCCCGCCGTGTTCACGTGCTGGCAGTTCGCACAGACCATCATAGCAGTCTCTCCAGCGCCGAGCCCATCAGCGCCCGCGTGCCGTACTTGATGGCCTTTCCGCCCTCCTTGCTGACGCCGCGCATCCTCTCGGTTTGCTCCGCCTCCAGCAGGGCCGTCTTGGCAAGGTCCTTCTCGCCCTGGGTCAACAGCAGCGCTGCCAGGTTCTTCAGGTGCCGGGTGGCGGCTTCGAACTCCTCGTCATCGGCCTCCATGCGCGCCCGCTCCTGCAATCGATAGAGCGTAAGCCTGGACAGGGCATCGAGGATGGCTGGCGGCGGCGGCTCGCCCCCGGGGGTCTCGGTCGCGTCCCGCACCAGCTGCACTCTGAGGGGCGCGACAGGAGCCGAGCGGGCCGCGAGCTGCACGCGTAGCGTTCCATCCAGGAGGGTCACCAGGTCCGGCTGCGAGGCGGAGGGTTCGATCAGGAACTCCAGCAACACCATCAGCGGCATGTCCTGGAGGATCGGGCCGAGCTGAAGTGTTGCGTCTTGCAGCGCGATCGGGCCGCCTTCCGGTTGGAGCCGGAACGCATAGCTCAGCACGATGCCGGGGGTCTCTTTTCGCTCCAGCACGCACGCCTCTGCGTAGGTCTTGGAGAGCGCCTCGAACCGTTCCACCAGCAGCCGCTGGATCTCCTGCGGTTTGGCTATGTACTCGCTGGTATTGCCTGTCTTGGCAGCCAGCGCATCCAGGAAGATGTCGTTCCAGTCTCCGCCGATGCCGAAGCCGCTGATCCCGATGCTCTCCCGGCTTGCCTCTTCTGCGAGCTGCAGGCTATTCTGTTCGTCGCCGTAGGTATGACCATCCGTCAGCAGGATCACGTGGTTGATGCGGTGCTCGTCCAGGCTGCGCCGCACCTCATGGACGCCCGCCTCCAGGCCCTGGTACAGCTCGGTTGCGCCGCCCGCCTGGATGCCCTGCGCACGTGCCTGCAGGCGCTTGCGGTCGCTCTGGAATGCAGACGGCACTAGGACGTCTGCCCGATCTGAGAAGACCACCAGGCTGAAGATGTCGTCCGCGCGCAGGTTGCGCATGATCTCCATGGCCGCGGCCTTGGCAACATCAAGCTTCTCACCCCGCATGGAGGTGGAGCGGTCGATGACGAGGCAGATGTTCAGCGGCGGCGCGGGCGATTCCTCCCCCACGGTTCGGGGCGCAACTTCCAGCATCACGTAGATAAGCTGCGGCTCGTTCAGATGCACCAGGCTCGGCCGGCTGTATTGCGCATTCCACGCGACCGGCCCGGGCGGAGTGATCTCGCCGGTCAGCGTCGCGTCGTATTTTAGCCGCCGGTGGGGGTTAGCCAGGACCTCGTAAGCCTGCTGGACTTCCAGGAACAGCTCCGTCTCGCCGGGGAGCTGGTTCTTATCGGGGTGCAATTGCTGCGCCGCCTCATAGTAGGCGCGCTTGATCTCCTCCGGAGAGGCATCGCGCAGCACGCCCAGCAGGGCGTAGTAGTCCTTGCGCCTCTCCGCCATGCTTAGCCGATCATCTGCACCAGGATCACGCTGATATTATCCGGCCCGCCCCCCAGGTTGGCCGCGGAGACCATGTTCTGGCATGCCCGTTCCAGCGTCGAAGAGTCGAACAGGGAGCGCGTGATCTCCTGCTCCGAGACCACTCCCCACAGCCCGTCGCTGCATAGCATCAGGGTGCCATTGCGCGGGAACGGGATGGTGAAGATATCGACGTCCAGGTTCTCGCCCTGGCCCAGCGCCCGGATCAACACATTGCGGTGGGGGAAGCTCGCGGCTTCCTCCTTGTTCAGATGCCCGAGTTCCTCCAACCGCTTGACCAGCGAATGGTCGTGGGTCAGTTGCTCCACGCGGCCCGCTGGCAGGATCGTGTAAGCGCGGCTGTCTCCCACGTGCCCGATCGTCACCTGCTGGCCGAGGACCAGGGCGGCTGTGAGCGTGGTCCCGCTGCCGGGCGCATCCTTCTGCACGGCGCGGTGCGCATCCTTCACCGCGTTCTCCATGATCTCCTGGAGCGACTCCTCGGGCTGCTGGGTTGGAAGAGCAAACAGGTAGGAGTGAAACTTCCGGACGATGTGCCCCGCGATGACCCGGATGGCTGCATTGCTCGCCACCTCTCCGTACTGGTGTCCTCCCATGCCGTCAGCGATGATGTAAAGCCCGAACGGAACGTTGGGGGTTTTGCCCGCCAGTGTCATCGTCATGGCGAACAGGCTGTCCTCGTTGTGCTCGCGCTGCTTGCCTACGGACTGGCCGGTGGCGGCCATCAATTGCTGCATCTCGTACGGCGTGCCCTGCGCCTGAATGATCGATTGCACCTGCTGGCTCGAAAGCGGCGCCGTCGTTGCCCCTTCATCCCGCGTGCCCGGCTCGCTGCCGAACAGCTTCCTCAAGAAATCAAGCATCTGGTTCTCCTTGTATCAGGCGAGCAGGGCATACATGAAGTGGTCATTCGACCCCACGTAAACAATATCGTCGAAGACGACCGGCGAGCCCGTGATCGGCCCCTTGGTCTCGAATTTCCATCGCTGCCGCCCCGTGCGGTATTCGAGACAATACAGGCTGCCATCGACCGATCCGCAATAGACCGAATCCCGATAGACCGCCGGCGTGCTGCTGACCTGGTGTTCGGTCCGGTATCGCCAGACCTCTTTCCCGGTCTGCGCGTCCACGCAATAGATGAAGCCGTCCGCGGCCCCGATGATGATGCAGTTATCGGCCAGCGCCGGCGATGACACGGTGGCTTTGCCGAGCCGGAAGCGCCACACCACCCACCCGTTGCGCGCGTCCAGGCAGTACAACATTCCATCCATGGATCCGAAGATCACGGACTGCCCGGCTACGATGGGGGAGGAGACCACCGCCCGTTTGGCCTGGAACCGCCACTTCATCGAGCCTCGGAAGTCCACCGCAAAGAAGTCGCCGCTATCCGCCCCGAAGTACACGAGGTCGTTGGCAACGTAGGGCGTCGAGCGCACGCGGTCCGAGGCGTCGAATCTCCACGAGCTGCGGTTCGTGTTGACGTTCACGGCGTGCAGGTCATGGTCGTCCGAGCCGATGAAGACGTGTCCCTCGGCGATGCGCGGCGAGGAGTGGATGTGCCCCTCGGTCGCGTAGGCCCACACCAGCTTGCCGGAGCGGGCGCTCACCACGTGCAGGTGCTTGTCGCCGGACCCGAAGTAGATGTTGCCCTCATACATCGCCGGACGCGAGACCACCCCGCCCTCGGTCGCGTATTTCCACTGGAACTTGCCGTCGCTGGCGTTGAGCGCGTACAGGTTGTTGTCGTAGCAGCCGATATACAGCACGCCCTGGTGTATCATCGGCGTGCCGCGTATCTCGTCCTCGCATTCGAATGTCCACACCGGCTTGATGCCCGTGGCAGGCGCGATGACGGTGGGCGAGATCCTGGAGAGAGCGCCCGTCTTGCGCGCCGCGCCCAGCATTGCGGTTTTCATGGCTTCCGCGTCGGGGAATCTCTCGCCGGGGTTGTAGGCCAGCGCCGTATTGATCACGGCTTCGACCTCGGGCGAGACGTGCGGGTTGATCTTCCGCAGCGGGCGCTCGGCGAACGAGAAAGGCGGCTCCAGCCGCGGATCGCGGCGGCTCAGCGCGTGGTGGATGGTTGCGCCCAGGGCATAAAGGTCCGCTAGGGGCGAGGCCTCTCCCCGGTACTGCTCGGGCGGCGAATAGCCCTCGGTGCCGATCATCGTCCCTTTTTGCCCCGTCTGGAACGTGCGGGCGATCCCGAAATCCACCAGGATGACATTGCCCGCGCTGTTGATCATGATGTTGGATGGCTTCATATCCCGGAAGATGATCGGGTCCGGCTTGTGCGCGTGCAGGAACGACAACACATCGCACAGCTCGATCGCCCAGCCGAGCACCTGTTCTTCCGAGAGGAACCCGTTCGTGTCGTTGATGATCGCTTCCAGGTCCTTGCCGTGGATGAACTCCAGCACGAGGTAGGAGCGGTCTTCCTCGGTGAAATAGTCGTAGATGCGGGGGATGGAGGGGTGGTTGAGCGTCGCCAGCAGGTTGGCTTCCCGCTCGAAGTTCTGCACGATGGTCTGGCGCACCAGCGCGTCGGGCGCCATGTTGATCATTTCCTTGACCGCCACGAGCTTGGTCACGTTCGGGAAGTGCAGGTCGCGGGCGCGGTAAACGGAGCCCATGCCGCCAACGCCGATCACCTCCTGAATGTGATAGCGCTTGACGAGGGTTACACCGGATTGTAGTTGACGGCGCGGGGTGACGGGCTCGTTTCCCAGGGGCTGCGTGATGTTTTCCGTAATTAGGACTCCTCCGCGTCTGTGAATTATAGTGTGCGTTTAGGCGATTGGCAACGTCCAGGGCATTGCGGAGGCATTTCAACCGTGCAAGGCGCCCCACCCCCGGCCCGGCTTGCGGAGAACGGCTTTCTGCGGCACAATCGGTCTTTGATGAAGATCCTCGCCCTGAGTGATCAGGTGGTTGACCGCATCTACAGCCTGGCGCCACAGGGTCACTTTGCAGGCGTGGAGCTCATCCTGGGCTGCGGGGATCTCCCGTACAATTACCTGGAATTCCTGGTCTCCGTCCTGAACATCCCGCTGTTCTACGTGCCGGGCAACCACGATCCGGTCTATAATTCTGCGTTTCCGTCTGCCCATGCCGAGGGCGGCACGAACCTGGACCTGCGGCGCGCTTCCTGCAAGGGCATTCTGCTAGCGGGGTTCGGCGGGTGTAACCGCTACCGTCCCGATGGCGTGAACCAATATACGCAGTCCCAGGCCTGGCTGCGGGCGGCCTACCTCATGCCGGGCTTGCTCTGGAACCGGCTTCGCTACGGGCACTCCCTCGACGTCCTGGTAACGCACTCTCCTGCCTACGGCGTCCAAGACGAGGAGGAGCAGGCGCATAAGGGCCTGGAAGCCATCAACTGGCTGCTCTCCTGGGCCCGGCCTCGCTACCACCTCCATGGGCATACGCACTTCTTCCGGAACAACCTGGAGCCTTCCGTCACGACGCTCGGCTCCACGACGGTGATGAACGTATTTCCTTACAAAGTGATCGAGATCTGATATGTCCGATGAACTCAATCAGCGTGTCCGTTCTGATTTCAGCCGGGCGCGCTTCAAAGCCTTTCTGAATCGCGTCCGCGCGGTGGTTTCACGCAGCCCCACGACGCTGCTCTCCTACGACGACGTGAAATCGGCTCTGCACGTGGGCGGCCCCATCTACCGCGGCTTGCAGACCGTCCGCGTCGAAGATATCGTCGGGAGCCTCAACCGCTACCACCAGTTCGACCGCGCCTTCCTGCCCATGGAGGACCAGATCGCATCGCGCTGGCAAAGCGTCGACCGCGCCTTCTACGAGGAGATCAGCCTGCCGCCGGTCGTGCTATACAAGGTTGGGCAGGTGTACTTCGTGGTCGATGGTCATCACCGCGTTTCGGTGGCCCGCGAGCAGGGACAGGAATTCATCGAGGCCGAGGTGCGCGAGTGTGCTACGCGCGTCAACATCACGCCCGACCTGAAGCCGGAGGACCTTACGATCCTCGGCGAGAAGGTCCGCTTCCTCGAGCGGACGCACCTGGACGTCCTCCGCCCGGAGTCCCGAGTCCGCCTGACCATCCCGGATGGTTTTGATCGCATGCTCCAACACATGGCAGTGCATCGCTACTTCATGGGTCTGGATCTGAAGCGCGATGTCTCGGAGGAGGAGGCCGTGATGCATTGGTATGACACGGTCTACATGCCGATTGTCAAGGTGATACGGCAGAGCAAGATCCTCAAGGACTTCCCCGGCAAGACCGAGGGCGATCTGTACCTGTGGGTGCTGGACCATCAGCGTTACCTCGCCGAAGAGGAAGGGCAGTCGCTCCAGCCGCCCGAGGACGCCGCCCGCGGCTTCCTCGGAGAGCACGACGACGATGAGACCTCACACAGGTTTGAGCAGTAGGCATCTTGAAGGGAACAGCCATGACAATGCATCCACTCGCCGGTGTCTATGCCGCCGCCGTCACCCCTCTCAAGCCCGATCTCTCGCCCGACCTGGACGCCGTCGCCCCGTTCCTGGCGTTCCTCGCCGCGCGGGGTTGCACCGGTGCGCTCCTCTTCGGTACGACCGGTGAAGGCCCATCCTTCTCGCCGGCCGAGCGTGAGGCTGTCTGGCGCGCAGCTTTGAAGGTCCGCGAGCAGGTCCCGGGTTTCCGGCTGCTGGCCGGAACAGGCACGCCCAGCCTCACGGAAACGGTTGACCTGACGCGCCTTGCCTTCGACCTTGGCTACGATGCCGTCGTCACATTGCCGCCGTATTACTTCCGCAAGGCCACCGACGATGGTCTCTTCAATTGGTTCCAGCAGGTCATTCAAAGGGCGGTGCCGCCTGGCTGTTATCTTTTGGGTTATCACTTCCCCGGCGTTGCAGGTATTGGTTTCTCGCTCCCGTTGCTCATCCGCCTTAAAGAATCATTTCCGGTGCAGTTTGCCGGTATCAAGGATTCATCTCACGACCAGGATTTCGCCCTCGCTCTGGGCCAGAGGTTTGGGGATGACCTGGCCGTGTTCAACGGCACCGACTCTGATCTTTCCTTTGCGCTATCGAACCACGCGGCTGGCTGTATCACCGCACCGGCAAACCTGCTATCTCCGGGCTTGAGAGAGATCTTCGACGGACAAAGTGCCGGTCGAGACGTCTCTGCGATCCAGCGCCGGGTGGCAGATCAGCGCCACGCGCTGGAGCTGGTCTCGCCGTTTCCTCCGGTGCTCAAGGCGCTGCTCGCGCGTCTTCATGGGCAGCCTCGCTGGTCGGTCCGTCCTCCGCTCACCGAAGTCCCAGACGCCGACCTCGACCGCATCCAGCAGAAGCTAACTGCATGAATCCAGGGCAGGCCGCCGGGGCTCCTCTCGCATACAAAATCGCAGCCCAAACGCCTTGAGATTTTTTACTCATCCCTGGTAATAAAATGGGATGTTGACACCGCGAACAGCCTCAATCGACGGAGTTGACCTCATGGCGAGTAGTTTCTGAGGCCGATTCAGGGGTGTAAAACCAGTCAGGCTGTTGAAAAAGTAACGGCCGCGCTGAGCGTTAGGGCGCGGGCAAAGGCCCGCCGCTGCTGCTGCATCCCGATGGTGAATTCCTGCATCTAGGAGTTCGCTTCCGTCCAAGCGGCAAGCACCGACGATTATCGGACGATTTGGGAGAACAGGTTCGTTCGGTCCGTTCTTGACGACCGCGTCAAAATCAGGCTCTTTGAGACGAGCGCGGGAATATTGGTGAGATAGTCGAAGCAATCTGGAACCTAGACGCGATTGGCGTAAAATGGGAGAGATCCCGGGCCTCTTGAGCATACGGAGTTTGGCAGGCTGCCAATCGAAGGAAGGATGACTTATGTCGGTTGAAGACAATAAGCGTATTGTCCGCCGCTATCAGGATATCTACAACAGCAACCAGCTCGATGCTTTGATCGAGG
>DATKAF010000130.1:0-3882 GCA_035498395.1 Anaerolineales bacterium | reverse complement strand
TTGCCGACATAGATGATAGTGCCGTCGGCGTTCTTCATCAGGTAGCAGCCGGGCTTGGCGGGGAGCGTCGCCAGGATACCCTGGACCTTCTCGGAGATCTCCATTGCTGGCTAATTGTACTCTCGTCACCGGTTTTGTGTTCAAATGTTCTAATGGAACATGGATGAATGGATAATTGGGGGAAATGGGAAATCGGTTGTCGGCAATCGCCGCACCTCGCACCTGACACCTGACACTTGAATCATGACCCCTTCTCATGGCTATTGCAATGCAACCGGCTACATGCTACAAACGTACTATACCCGGTAGAGGAGAATGCCATGACCAACGATCTTCCCAGTTCGCCGCTTCCACCGCCGCCCATGGAACCGGAGGCATCTCCATCCATCTTCCGGATGTGGGTGGACGCAGTCACCAAGCCGGCCCAGAGCACCTACGCGGCGATTGCCCGCTCGCCGAAAGCCAATGTGACCAACGCCTTCGTGTGGGTCTTCCTTGCCACCCTGGTGCAATTCTTCATCTCCTTCGCGGTCAACGGCGCGACCGAGAATCGGCTTCTTCAGCAGTTCGGGGGCCAGAATTTGCCAACGCCGAGCGCTGGAACGCGCCTCATCCAGCTGATCTGCGGAGCGCCGATCGGCGCGGTCGTGGCAGTGCTGTTCTTTGCCCTGTTCGTCGGCATCATGCACCTGATCGCGCGGGTATTTGGCGGCCGCGCAACCTATGAGCAGTTGGTGTTTACGATCTCGACCATCACCGTACCGTTCAGCCTGATCGGGGCTGTCCTGACCCTGCTGGCAGCCATTCCATTCGTAGGCATCTGCTTCGCCATGATTTCCATCCTGATCGGCATCTATGCCGTCGTGCTGGAGGTCATTGCGCTGATGGGCGTGGAGCAGATCGGCGTGGGCGGCGCGCTCGTTTCGACGCTGGTGCTGCCGGTCCTCGTATGCGTGTGCATCTCGTGCGCGGTGATCGCCAGCCTCATGGTCCTCGGCCCGGTGATCGGCAACACGTTCAGCTCGATCAACAGCAGCCTGCAGGGCATGCCATAGGATTCGGATCGTGCCCGGCCCATTCCAGTGAAGACTCCCGCGCTCCGGGAGTCTCTCTGTACTTGGGCCATCGAGGATCGCCGCGCGGCGAGACTGGCCTATCTGCCCGAGTCAATCGGTGTTTTTGGCTATTGAAGTGCGCCTGCCGCTGTGCTATCCTGTGATGACGCATTAGACAAGCTATCTTGCAGAGGAGAGTGCCATGACAAATGATATTCCCAACCCGCCTGTACCGGTCCCGCCGCCAGTACAGTCCAACCCGCCGCAGGAGCCAGCCGCGCCTTCCATCTTCCAGACCTGGGTCGACGCACTCACCAAGCCGTACCAAGGCACTTACGCGGCCATCGCGCGCTCGCCGCGCGCCAGCTCGACCAATGCGTTCCTGTGGGTCTTCATCAGTTCCCTGATCCTGTCGTTCCTGTCGGTGCTGGTTGCTGGCGCGATGCGCAACCGGATGATGGAGCAGTTCGGTATTGGGCAGAATCTTCCACGAGGTGGAGGCCTGGCCTTTGCCGTGATCTGTGGGGCGCCGATCGCCGCTGTGCTCGCGGTGCTATTCTTCGCGTTATTTGTGGGCATCATGCACTTGATTGCGCGGGCGTTCAACGGGCGGGCCAACTTCGATCAGCTGGCCTATGCCATTGCGGCGATCTCTGTGCCCGTCAGCTTGATCCAGGCGGCGCTGCGGCTACTGGGGGCCATCCCGTTCGTCGGATATTGCTTCGACCTGGTCAGCCTGCTGCTCAGCCTCTATGCGCTGGTGCTGATGGTGGTGGCCGTAATGGGGGTGGAGCAGATCGGCCTGGGCGGAGCCCTGCTTGCCGTGCTGATTCTGCCGGTGATCATCTGCCTGTGCGTGGTCTGCGCGGTCATCGTGGGAGCCACAGCCTTTGCCTCCACGTTCCGCCAGTTCTACAACGGCGGTAGCAACCCGTTCCCGTTCCCGATACCGACGCCATAGCCTGACCGTCCAGTAAGCTGGCTCTCTGAGAGGACTCCCGAGGAGGGAGTCTTCTTTGTTGGAGAAGAGCGATACTCGAGAATCGAGATTTGAGAATCGTCAGTGATCGGCGGACGACAGCTCCGATTCACGACGCTCGAATCACGACTCTCGACTCACGCATCTCGATTCACGTATCACGGTTCTCGATATCCATTACAATTGCCCCAATGATGAGGGCAGATTTGAAGCTGGAAGAACAGTTGGGGGTCTGGCTGCGGCAGCGCGGGCTGAAGCTCGCCACCGCCGAATCGTGTACGGGTGGATTGCTGGCGAACCGCATCACGGACATCCCCGGCTCGTCGGATTATTACCTGGGCGGCTTCGTCAGCTATGCCTATGAGGCCAAGGTCGCATCTCTGGACGTAAGCTGGGCGACGTTGCAGCAGTATGGGGCGGTCAGCTCGGAGACGGTGCTGGAGATGGCGCGCGGCGCCAGGAAGGCGCTCTCGGCGGACCTGGGCATCTCGATCAGCGGGATCGCCGGGCCGGGAGGCGGGCTTCCGAACAAGCCGGTCGGGACCACTTGGTTCGGGCTGGCGGCTCCCGATGGGGAATGGTCATACCTGCGGCAGTTCACCGGTGACCGCCTCCAGATCAAGCTGGAAGCCAGCGAGGCGGCTCTGCAGTTGCTTGTGGAGTATCTCCAGGGACACGCCCGGTGAAGGTTGTCGTGATCGTGTCGGCCAACGGGGAATGGGAGGCGCTGAAATCGCTGCTGCCGAACGCACTTGCCGAGCGCACGCTGTACGGCGAATGCTTTGATGTCGACATGGACCGCTGGCCTGTGACCTTCTTCCAGGGCGGCTGGGGGAAGGTCTCGGCGGCAGCCAGCGCGCAATACGTGATCGATCAGTTGCAGCCGGACCTGCTGGTCAACCTGGGGACGTGCGGGGGCTTCGAAGGCCGCATCGAAGAGGGTATCGTGATCCTGGTCGAGAAAACGATCGTCTATGACATCATCGAGCAGATGACGGACCCGGCCGAGGCGATCGGGCACTATACGACCGAGCTGGACCTTTCGTGGCTGCCGCGCGTGACGCCCACGCCGGTGCTGCGCGGGCAGATCGTCTCCGGCGACCGCGATATCGTGCTGGGGGACATCCCCACGCTGATCGAGAAGTACGATGCAGTCGCAGCAGACTGGGAATCCGCGTCGATCGCGTGGGTGGCGAACAGGAACCGCCAGAAGCTGTTGATCCTGCGGGCCGTCTCCGATGTGATCGGGGAGAGCGGTGATGAGGTGTACGGCGAATACGAGCTGTTCCGGTCACGGGCCAGAGAGGTGATGCGCCACCTGCTGGAGATCCTGCCGAAGTGGCTGAACGGCATCGAGAAGGTGGAGCAAGGGTATCGCGTCTGACGGACAGCCAGGGAGGCGAGCGGGGAATTTCGTGCAGAATGGCGGGAACGGTTCAACCTTCAGGGGAAGATAGGAATTTGCTCAGTATGATGAGACCTCGACATTTCAGACCGGCGACCAGGCATCTATGGTTGTTGCTGCCCATCCTGGTATCCTATGGCGCTGACATCATTGTCACGGCGCGCGGTCAGCCCCCGAGCTATTGGGGTGGCAAGTACGCCGATGTGCGTGAGTGGAATCCGATCTGGCATTGGTTCCTGAGCATCCACCCATGGGCCTATTTCGCTTTCCACGTTCTCGCATTCGCTGCGATCTCGCTCATGCTTGTCCTGCTTTCCACGACACTGGCTAAGATGCTTGCTGTGTACGTTACGCTGTCCAGCCTGGTGGGGGCGCTTAGCTGGACGCAATTCAGCGCGTATTGGATGAGCCAAGCGCCATTCGTTATCCTGGCTTTTATCCTG
>DATKAF010000129.1:0-2477 GCA_035498395.1 Anaerolineales bacterium | reverse complement strand
GCCGGATGCAGCACCAGCGAGTAGATATCGCCGAGCGACGTGCCAGGCAGGCAAACGCTCAACGCCTCCATAAATCGGAACACGTCTTCCTTATCCGCCTCCGTGATCTCGAATGACAGCACGCCGCCATAGCCTTTTCCTTCAAACAATTGCCCGGCCAGAGCGTGTTGCGGGTGCGCCTGGAGGCCCGGATAGTTGACCTTCGACACGCGCGGCTGTGCTGCCAGCCAGTCAGCAACAATCTGCGCGTTTTCGCACTGCCGCTTCACTCGCAGCGGCAGCGTCTTGAGCCCCCGTAACGCGAGCCACGCCTCGAACGGTCCCAGCACGCCCCCGATCAGCTTGTTGAGGTCGTTGAGCTTGCGTTTGTTCTCTGCCGAGGTCGCCACCACGCCAGCCAGCACATCGCCATGCCCCGAGAGGTATTTCGTGGCGCTGTGCATCGAGTAGTCCGCCCCGTGCCGCAATGGGTTGTAAAGATAAGGCGACGCAAATGTATTATCAACCAGCAGATCCGCGCCATTCTGGTGCGCGATCTGCGCCAGCCGCGGCACATCCGCCACCTTCAACAGCGGGTTGGAGATGGTCTCTGCGAGCAGGATGCATGCATGGGTCTGCTTGACAGCCTCCTCGACCTCCGCGAGGTCATTGATGTTCACCATGCGGACATGCACGCCCAGCGTGGTCAGCAGCCGGTTCAACACTGCGAATGTTGCTCCATACACGTCCAGTGCCGCCACCACTGCCGCGCCTGCTTTTGCTCCCGCGGCCAGCAGGGTTGAATGAACGGCCGCCATCCCCGAGCTGTAAGCCTGCGCATCCTCCGCCCCCTCCAAAGCCGCTACGGCCGCCTCAAACGCCGAAACTGTCGGGCTGCTGTAGCGAAGATACAGCGGGCCCTGGCGCGTCCCTTCGAACACAGCGTCCATGTCGTCCATGTTTTCGTAAAGGTAGGTTGTCGCAGGCCAGATCGGCGAGACCACCGGCGTCGCATCGGATGCCGGTGTGCGCTCGCCCGCATGGACCGCCAAGGTCTCAAAAGATGTACTCTTGAGTTTTCTCATCGTTACCTTCCATCATGTCTGCATCATGCCTGCCGGGGGAACGCTGCCTACGCGTGCTTCTCCAGGAAGGCTTTGAGCTCATCCAGCATTCCGACTTCCTCTTCCATTGACCGCTGGATCATCGGCGCCATAAGCTTAGATAAACCTCTTGGCTGGTAATCGAGCACAAAGGTAACGGAGGTGCCGTCTGCCAGCTTTTCAAATTGATAGCTGCCCATCGGCCGCGCCGGACCGGCGACCACCTGGAACCGGATCAGCTCGTTGGGCTTGACTTCGGTGATTTCGTAATCGCCGGCAATCCTTCCCCCGGGCCCTTTCAGTCCCTGCTCGAACCTAGAACCCACGCCATAGGGCGGCTCGCTCAGCGGCTTGATATCCAGGACCGAGGAACGCCATAGCTTATTGTTCGCGCCATTCAAGAGAAAGTCATACACCGACTCGACGCGTCGCTTGATGAAGACCGTCTTCTCTGCTTGCACCATGGGCCTCCTTACCGGACTACCGATCTCGCTCGCCAGTATAGCCTATTCTCCTGTGCCCCGGCAAAGAAAAGGCCTCGCAGATTCCTCTGCAAGGCCTCTCTCATCAAGTACTGAGCTCTGGTTACTGGACTATGCCTTACGTTCCCGCCTCCCACGAATTCAGGTACTTGAGCTGCTGGTCCGTCAGCACATCGATGCTCACGCCCATCGCTTCCAGCTTGATGCGCGCGATCTCTGCATCGATCTCGGCTGGCACGGAGTACACCCGCTTCTCCAGCTTATCCGCATTCTTCACCATGTATTCGGCCGCCAGCGCCTGGTTGGCGAAGGACATGTCCATTACGGAGGCCGGGTGTCCTTCTGCCGACGCCAGGTTGATCAATCGTCCCTCTCCGAGCAGGTTGATCTTGCGCCCGTCGTTCGTCGTGTACTGCTCGACGAACGGCCGCACCAGGTTGGGCTTGCCCTTCGACATCTTCTCGAGCGCCGGGATGTTGATCTCGACGTTGAAGTGTCCCGAGTTGGCGACGATCGCCCCATCCTTCATGCATTCGAAGTGCGCACCGTCGATAACATTGATGTCGCCGGTCACGGTGCAGAAGATATCGCCGATCCTGGCTGCCTCCATCATCGGCAGCACCTGGAAGCCATCCATCGTGGCCTCGAGCGCCTTCAGCGGGTCCACCTCGGTTACGATCACCTGTGCGCCCATACCCCGTGCCCGCGAGGCTAGCCCGCGCCCGCACCAGCCGTATCCTGCCACCACGAACTTCTTGCCTGCCAGCAGCACGTTGGTCGCCCGCACAATGCCGTCGATGGTGGATTGGCCGGTGCCGTAGCGGTTATCGAAGAAGTGCTTTGTCATCGCGTCATTCACGGCGATCACCGGGAAGTTCAGCATCTTGTCGGCTGCCATCGCCCGCAGGCGGAT
>DATKAF010000128.1:0-6571 GCA_035498395.1 Anaerolineales bacterium | reverse complement strand
CTCTTGATGGTTGCATTATCGGGCAGACCCGCCGTGTTGAAGGACAGGATGCCGCGGTACTGCCGGTTGGATGCATCGTCGCCGAGGCGGAAGGTCATGCCGGTCGCGCTGTATGAGCCGCCGGCCGCGCTGGTGGAATTCGATTCGAGGACTTGGCCGTCGTAGGCGCCGGTAGAAACGTAGGTAACAGAGGAGCCTGATCCGGGGGTGGCAGTCGGACCCGGCGTGCGGGTTGCCGCCGGAGTGGCGGTCGGAGCGGGAGCTCCGTCTGTGAACGTCTTGGTGAAGATGGCAGAGCCGGCCTGGGAGTAGACCGTCACGGTGAATTGACTGCCATTGACGGCGATGTCGGCAAATGCGTTGGTGTCGGAGTGCCAGTCGCTGTGTTTGACGACGCTATAGGCAGGGGCTCCGGCGCGGCCCATCGTGAATTCCTCGAAGCTGTTGATGCCCGCCTCGACACTGGGCGTCACGTGCGTGTACTGCGTGATGTGCTCATGGCCGTTGAAGCCCGCAGAGATGGGGTGCTTGTTCAGGACAGTCTTCAGGGCGGACGAGGGATAATCGCTGCCATGCTGCGAGGTGACGCCGTACATCGGGCCGTGAGTGAAGAGGAACTCGTGGGCGACTCCGCGGCCTTCGGCAGCCGTCAGATCGGCATCCAGCCAGGAGATCTGCGTGGAAGTAAGGGTGCTGGCGCCGCCGCCCGGGTTATCCAGGATGGCAAAGTGCGAGTTGCCGTAGTCGAACGAGTAGGTTGCATCGCTGGTCTGGGCGGTGTAGTACGTGGCCCCGACTCGAACTGCCATCGCCTGGAAGTCCCACAGGCCCTGCCAGGTCGAGAGGGTGCCGCTGTCGTGGTTACCGCGCAGGACGAAGGTCTTGGCGAGCATGCCGTCATTGTTGTTGCCGTCGAGGGCGGGCTTCCACGTGTTGTTGATGCAGCTTGTGTCGAAGCTGCCGCACAGGTCGCCGCCGAAGACGCCGAGGACCGGGGACAGTGTGACCATCTTGTGCGACAAGGCGGGCAGGACCGTATAGTCATCGCGGCTATCCGCCGAGAACACGAAATGGAATGAGGTCGCAGAGGCCTGCGGGGCAGACTGCGGGGCGGCCCTGGCGATACCAAAGGCTGCCATTGTGGCAGTGATGGCGACGACGAACAGGATTTGGAGGTACTTCTGCATTCTGAACTCCTTTTGTTGGGCGGCGGCTCCAACTAGTCTGCTTGTGGAGAGGTACCATCCTCGAGGTACAGCATCCCGGCTGGGTAAGGCCGCGCCGAATAGTCTGCCAACGTTGTGTGGCAGCTAAGCTCTTTCAATGGGTGTATTGATGGCAAGCAGCGGTGAAAAAGAGCGTCTTGCGCCAGTGCTATGCCTTCAACAGGAACCACAGCACCTGGCCGGCCTGCGAAGGCTGAGATCTACGCGCCCCTGAAGCAACTGCCTCGCATGACCAATGGATTTGTCGCAAGTGGAGTCTACAATAAGCAAGCCGATAAGGCGTAGGACAATACGCCTCTGCAAAACCGGACAATAATCACATTGATGGTGGATTGTGTAAAAATTGCAAGGCGCGTGCAAACAAAGCAATTCAGACGTGAATTATCGGTTGTCATTCTTGTTGGTTTCTTGCGATGATCGCAGAGGAAGTACAGACAAATCTCCTGCCATGATTTCTCTATGATGGCAAGAGACAAGAAGGCCATACCACTCCGGTACGGCCTTCTCGATCACACAAGACGATGCTCGCTATGGCAAGGAGTATGTGATCAGCAGGATGGGCCGGTCAGCAGGCGTAGACCAATCGCCGCTGTAGAACGCAATGTAGTCGGCGACATGATTGTTGTTGTCGTCGATGGAGAAGCGCAGACGAAACTGGGTTATGCCGGTCTTGTTGATATAAGCGAAATACGCGGAGTTGAGGGCCTTGCTGTACCATTCGCTGACCGGGGTATTCGGGATGCTCATCACCGCGCCGCGGCTTGGAGCAACCTGGAAATCGGCAGCTTGCAGGGCAGGGTTCCCGCCGAACGCGCCGGTCCTGATATCGACCAGCAGATTTCCCAGAGTGCCATACGGGTTGGCAGGCGAAAGGCCGGCCCCCTTGATCTTGAGTGTGACAGACTTGATGACCGCATTGTCAGGCAGACCCGCGGTATTGAAGGACAGGATGGAACGGACCTGCCGGTTGGAGGCATCATCGCCAACGCGGAAGGTCGTGGCGGTCGCGTTGGCGGCCCCGCCGGTTCCGCTGCTCTCCGTGGACTCGATGACCTGCCCATCATAGGCGCCAACGGAACGAAACGCGGCATTTGTGGAACCGCCCGCTGTTGTGAACGTCCGGGAATACACCGGGGCGGCCATCCCGGTTTTGTACATCCGTATGGTGAACGAATTGCCGCCCACGTCTATCGCAGCGAAGCCCTGACCGGAGCTCGACGCCGGATAGTGATAGCTGACGCGGGCAGGGTGCAGGTCTGACTCAGTCGTGTATCCTCCCGCAGGACTGGTAAAGAACTCCTCATAGGCACGCGTGAGGCCGGATACACGGGTGTGATCCATGTGCACCCAGGCGAGGAAATGCTCGTGCCCGTGGAATGTCGCCGAGACGATCGGGTGCTTGTTCAGCAGGTTGACGAGGCTGGCAGGAGTACAGCTCCCATCCGCGGCCGCGGAACAGGAGCAATGATTCGCAATGCAATATTCCGGCCCATGGAAGAACAAAAAGGCATGCGCCAGGCCCTTCGCCTCCGCATCGGCTAACCGGCTGTTTGCGAACGTGAGCTCTGCGCTGGTGAGCAGGTCCGCGTCGCCAGGATCGTCCATGCCGATGAAGCGGCTGTTGCCATAGTCGAACGAATAGGTCAGATAGTTCGAACTTGAATTCAGGGCTGTGTAATTGGTGACGCCCGGCGGCAGCGGCCGGCCGGCAGCGGTGAAGTAATTTTCCCAGAGCGTGCTGCTGCCGGAGACGTGATCGTCATGGTTGCCGCGGACCAAGAAGCTCTTTGCATACAACGGTCCCATGGCGGTCGTCATACTATTCATTTCGGCGGACGTCACGCCATCCTGCTCCAGGTCGCCGTTGAAGATGGTGAAGGCGGGGCCGAGCGTGGATGCCTGATCGGCAGTGGCTTTCATGTTCGCCGGTTCATGCTGCCCATCGCCCCAGGAGATGAAGCGGAATGCAGCCCCGGCTGGAGCAACCGGCACGATCTCCGGCGTCAGTTCAGCCCGCAGAGAACTTGCGGAGGCAAATACCACCGCCCCAGCGACCAGGAACGCCCAGCCATAGAGGATTTTCATTCATACTCCCTGCCCGCAGCCGCCCGGAGACCCGGCGCGGCGCCAGACCACAGCCGCGCGCACGCGACGATGTTTTCATTATGCCGTAAAAGGAAACCCTAAGGCCGCACCATACAAAAAAGCAAGGCTGAGAATCTCCCCCATGCGCGCAGCAGATGCGCCTACTGGCCTACGGTCAGGCAGTCCCTGGCAAGCACCGTGCGCGGGTACGAATCGGCAGGCTGCCGCGCCACCAGCTTGCCGTCCAGGAAGACGGCGCGGATGCATTTCTTATCGCCGAGGCGCTTGAGATCGCCCAGGGGATTCGCGTCCATCACGAGCAGGTCGGCCTGCTTGCCCTCTTCAATGGAGCCGAGTCGGTCATCGCGCCCGAGCGCCCGGGCGGCGTTCAGGGTGGCGGCGACGAGGCAGTCCATCGGCTTGAGGCCCGCCTGCTGCATGCGGTAGGGCTCCAGGCTGTTCTCTCCGTGGAAATTGAGGGGGGTCGCCGCGTCGCTGCCCATTGCGATGGGCACGCCGGCGCGCTGCGCGGCACGCAGAGACTTGATGGCAGCCTGCTGCGTCTCCAGGAGCTTGATGACGATCCAATCCGGCACGTTGGCGTGGTCGGACTCGACCATGACATGGCCCGCGCTGATCGTCGGGACGAGGAAGGTCCCGCGCCGCGCCATCTCCTTGATCACATCGGGGCCCTGATGCAGGAACGTGCCGTGCTCGATGGAATGCACACCGGCCTGCACGGCCTTGCGGATGCCATCGATGCCGTGGGCGTGCGCGGCTACGCGCCTGCCAAATTTGGCTGCTTCCTCGACGGCGACACGGATCTCATCGGCGTTGAAGTGGGTGGCGCCGGGCACACCGTCCAGCACGAGCACCGCGCCGGTGACGCCGAGCTTGACGAGATCGGCGCCATGCATGATCTGCTCGCGCACCGCCTTGCGCACTTCCTCCACGCCATCGGCGATACGGTACATGCCGCCATAATGCTGCGCGCCGGATTCGCTGATGGAGATGAAGCGCCCGGCCAGCACGAGGCGCGGCCCGGTGAACTCGCCGGACTGTATGGAACGGCGGACGGCGAACTCCAGCTCGTTCCAGCCGCCCAGGTCGCGCACGGTGGTGATGCCGGCTGCCAGGTTCTTGCGCGCGTTGGACAGCATCTTGAGCGCCATGGCGCCGTCGTCCGGCGCGTCGAAGCGGCTGTCGAGCTCGCCGCTGCCGGATAGATGGACATGACAATCGATCAGACCAGGCAGCAGGAACTTGCCGCCGAAGTCCAGGTTGATGATGTCCTCTTCCAACGATGGCTGCCACTTGCGCGACTTGCCCGCGTACACGACCTTGCCGTCGCGCACAGCCACGGTCGCGTCGGGCAGCGGCGGGCGGCCCGTACCATCGATGAGCGTGATGTTTTGGAATGTGGTGAGTGTTTTCATAAGGAATCGGACCAAATGATTATCCATGCGAGACGCGCTGCATGAGCGTGCCTGTTGCAGTATACGCGTGAAAGGGCGAATCTACAAGCAAGGGTCGTCGCGGAAGAGGTGGTAACATTGGATTCAAGAATGAAAGTCGAAGAGCATGCAGCCATGATGTTCCCCGAACTGCACTATAACGCCAAGGCCACGCTCGGCGAGGGGCCGGCGTGGGACGCAAAGAGCCAGACGCTGTACTGGGTGGATGTGCTGGAGAAGCGCATCTATGCCGGGTCGAAGCTGTTCCTGCAACTGGACGACTTTGTGAGCTGCCTTGCGCCGCGCAAGGATGGGGGACTCGTGATCGCACAACGCTTCGGGTTCTGGACGTTTGAGCCGGACACCAACAGGCTCTTTACGCTGGCCTCGCCCAAAGGCGAGCCCTCCAACAACCGCTTCAACGATGGCAAGTGCGACCCGCGCGGCCGGTTCGTCGCCGGGACGATGGACCACAACGAGCAGGAGAGCAGCGGCTCGTTGTACTCCCTCTCGCCGGAGGGGCGTCTCAAGAAACTGTTGAAGGATGTGCGCATCTCGAACGGCCTGGCCTGGTCCCCCGACTGCAAGACGATGTACTTCATCGACACGCCGACGCGCGAGGTCCGGGCGTTTGAGTACGACATCGAGACGGGGCAGATCGCCAACCCGCGCGTCCTCATCCACTTCGAGGACACGTTCGGCTGGCCCGACGGCATGACCACGGATGCGAACGGCAACCTGTGGATCGCCATGTGGGGTGGGGCGCGCGTGACCCAGTGGAACGCCCGGGGTATGCTGATGGAACAGTTTGGCGTCCCGGCGCTCAACCCCACGTCGTGCGTGTTCGGCGGGCCGGACCTGAACGAGCTTTACATCACGACCGCACGGGTCGGCATGGATACCGCTGCGCTGAAGAAGTATCCGCAGGCCGGCGGAGTGTTCCGCATGCAGACGAACGTCACCGGCATGCCGACGTTCGAGTTTGGGTCTTAGCGCGGGGCAACTAGTTACAGGTCTCTGTGCTCCACGGGCTGGTAACCCGAACCGGGCAGCTCGACCTTCTCTTCCCACACCTGATCGCACGTGCGGCAGCGGTACGTCACGACATCCTGGCTAACCACCTTGCAATCCACGCGCACATAGTGCCTGCCCCACTCCTCGCGTCCGTACTCGGATTCGATGCACTGCTCATGGTCTCTCAAGTGCCTGCGCCCGATCTCGCGTCGGATGAACGGCATCGCGCTGGCGCACTTTTTGCAGCCCGTGACCCGTAGCATCCGGCCATAGATCAGGCAGGTTGCATATAGGCCCGACAGGGCGGAGGCTGCGAGCGCCGGCTGCATGGAGCCGCGCCCTCCGGCAAACATGACCCACCAGAACAGCCAGGCGATGGCAAAGGCGGCAAGCCACTCGGCCAGGAACATAAGCCCGGGCCGCGTGTGCTCCTGAACAGACAACCAGATCTGGAACGGACTTTTGGGTGCTGACTTCATCTGTATCTCCGGGAAGACCCCTCCTTCTTCCACTGTTTATCCCCTTGAACGTCCCAGCGGGGCGTGCGTTATATGCGCTTATTCCTCCTTAAGGCTCTCGCGGCGCGGGAGCCGTGGGACGCGGACGCAAGGCAAGCTACTATGCTGGATGCCTGCATGGAAAGGGAGAGAATCGCTCTGCCGCCAGCCGTTTCGCAAACGATCTTTGGCAGACAAAAACGCCCCTCATCGGGGCGTTTCTTCTTGACCAAGATAGACCTACTTCTGCACTTTTTCCGGCACCGGTGGCGGGCTGTTGGGAACCGACTTGCGG
>DATKAF010000127.1:0-5235 GCA_035498395.1 Anaerolineales bacterium | reverse complement strand
TGCATCGGCGCGACGACCTTCGACGAGTACCGCCGCCACATCGAATCCGACGCGGCGCTGGAGCGCCGTTTCCAGCCCATCGTGGTCAGGTCGGCTGCCAGCTGATCGACCAGTGGCGTCTTCGCGCTGCTGCTGCCCGAGGAGGCCGTGCGTGAGGACGCCGGCTGCGCGCTCCCCGAGGCCGGCGAAGAAGCCGTCTCGTTCAGCACGCGCCGCGTCTGCCGCCGGATCTGGTCCGCGGTCACGCCCAGGCGCCTCAATACCTCCATCGCGGTCGCATCCACGCGCACCAATCCCAGGAGGATATGCTCCGTACCGATATAGTGATGCCCGAGGCGGCGCGCCTCGTCCACTGCGTATTCCAATACTTGCTGGGTATCCGGCGCCAGCTCGATCTTGCTGTCATCGCGCCGGCCTTCCACGCTGACGCGTTCAATGATTTCCCGTACCCGGCTTGATTCCAACCCTAATTCCCGGAGTACTCTGCCCGCGACACCGCCCTCTTCCTCCATTAATCCAAGAAGCAAATGCTCGGTGCCGATGCTGTTCTGATGACCCCGTTCCGCTTCCTGATGGGCCAGGCTTAGTACCCGTCGAGCCCTCTGGGTAAAGCGTTCCATACCAGCCATAGTGTCTGTCACTCCTCGACCCGTTGAAATCCAATTCGGATTGGGTCGGTAAAGATTCTACCAAAAAGCAAGCAGAGTCTGTGTAGGAAAAAGATTAGAGTTTGGTAAAGTGAGATCATTTGCGCCACTTTCAACTTCGAATCCGTCAGTGCCAGCGCATTTCATCACGAATCACGACTCTCATTGTGCGCCTCTTATTCTATCGGTCATCTCCGTCACCCTGTATCTTGCCGCGCGCCTGGCGATCCAGCAATTTCGCGATGTTGTGCTCCGCGATCTCATCCAGTGAGAGTCCCAATTCGGTCGAGACCTGCGCAAGGTACCATAGCACGTCTCCCAATTCCGCCCGCAAGGCGGCAAGGTCGGCATCGCTGACAATACCTCCCTTGTCTCGGAATATTTTCTTGATCTTTCCGGATACCTCGCCGGCTTCGTTCGTCAGGCCCAGTGTCGGATAGATAACGGCGTGTCCGATGACCGGGTATTTTGCGGTCTGTCTTGCTCGTTCCTGATATTCAGCGAAGTTCACATCCTTCTCCATTATCTAAAACGAGGAATCCATCCAAGCGTATCACCGCGCATGTGACGTCGATACGGGACTCCTCCTTACGGGAGTATTACCTAGATCTGAATCTAAGTGCAGGCACATTGTGCAGGCCCCTCCCCTACAAGGGATCGTCGGAGGGTCGTGGATCCCCGGAAGGGGGCGCAGCACTCCCGAGGAGGGTTGGGGTAGGGTCTGTGCGAGTAGTCGCCATTTAAGAAACAGGCTCTTACGGGTTTGACCTCCAGAATGCCTCATCCAGTCGCAGCTTGCGTTATTCCCTCGTATGGGGCTTGATTCCCTATTATAGATAACCGCCTCAATATACTACAACAACCCCGATTGCGCGTTTTCGTATCCAGGAGCACAGCAGATTGCCGTGCTCCTGGCTCATGCTTGCAACTTTCCCTACTACCCCTCCCCTAGACGCCGCTTTTGAGCTGCCTCACGATCGTCTGGTCGGTGATCGTCCGGTCCTCCGCCAGCATGAAAGCCTTGGATAGGATGACCGCCAGGGTCTGATCCCCTTCGAATGGCAAAAAGACGTGCTCTTTGCCGGGAGCCAGCCCGCCTCGGGCTGGGACGATACACAGGTACTGGTCGTTCGGCTCCATCAGGATATTTCCCGAGCCCAGGTGGATCTTGTACCTGCGCAGTTCGCCGCTCACCACCAGGAAGCGGTCGGTCAGCTCGCACCGGCCCGCGATCTTCAACCGCGGCAGCAGGCCCTCCAGCACCTGTTTGCGCACCCGCGCCGATTCGCTCAGCTCTCCGAACGAGTATCCTTGCCAGTACTCCCGGTAATGGATGCCCGCGCCGCCGTCCAGCCAGTTCGGGTCGTTCCCGACGCTCGACACGCTGACGAACATATCCACGTCGCGCATGACCTCCGAGAAAACCAGCGGCGGGATCTCATCCAGCCGCACTGGCTCGGCGCTTCCCCGGTTGTTCCAGCGCCGAGCGAAATATGCGCCGCCGCCTGCATGAGCGCGGTTCTCAAGCGCATCCGCCCGGTAGAAGCGTACCTGGTCGGTAGTCAAGTACAGGAACGTCCCAGTATCGTTGGTATCCTCGGCATCCCCGATGCCCTGCACCCAGAACTCCGCTCGCAGTCCCCATTGCGGCAGCTCCTTCCTTGCAGGCGGCAGCTCCGTATCCACGCGCAGTCGCAGTGAGTTCTTCCAGCCCCGCGCCGCGCACAGGGCGTTGAACTGGTGCTGCCGCAGGATGTGCGCCGCGTAACGGTTCGAGTACGCCTCGGTCGCCCGTTCCGGGTCGGTCAGCGGATAGACCTCGCGGTGCGCCTGTTTGAACGGCTGCTGTACCTCGTACCGCAGCAGCCACTGCCGCCACGCCGTCACCACCTCGACCTGCGCGCTGATGGGGTGCCACAGCTCGACGGTTGCCCCCTCGTCCAGCCAGTCCAGCGGCCGGTCGTCCCGCGCCACGATTCTCCCTTCACTCCATATCCCCGATTCCGCGCGGTCGCCCTTGCTGAACTTCCAGATCAGCCTCCTCCCAATGCTGCCGGTGATCGGATGCTCCAGGTAGCGCTCGCGCCACGTCTTGAGCGTCCACTTGCGCGGCGCCAGGTAAAGCCCGTCGATACGCTCCTTCTGCGCCGTCACCATCCTCTGCACTTCTTTGACCGCTTGATCGATCTGCTTCACATCCTCCGGATGGTTCTCCTTGATATCCTTCGGCGCCGACACCAGTTGCTTGCCGTCCTGCTCCCAGCTCTGCTCCACGCTGCTGCCGACGATGCGAATATGCGCCATGGCGTTCCCAACCTCGAACGAGCCGCTGCCGACCTCGTCCAATCCGTACGTCGGCACGCGCAACTCCTCCATCTCCTCGGCGGAGAGTCCGGTTCGCCGCGCCGCCATATTCATCGCCGCGCTGATCGCCTTCTGCGGGCTTGTGCCCTTGATCCTCGCCTTGAGGATGCTCAGTTGCGCCATGGCCTCATCGCAGGGCATGGTCCCCAGCGCCCAGAAGCACGCATTCCCGATTTTGACCGCCCTCGGTCCCGCGCCTCGCTGCCTCCGGTATGCGGAAATCGCCAGTGCCGCCAGCGCCCGTGCGATCTCCGGTCGATCGAAGCGGCTGCAGCACCATGCCAGCCCCTTCAGCACGTCGGCATTCGCCGGCAGCGGGATATCCGGCGTTCCATCCTCTTTGTTCGCCCGCCGCGGCCGGTCTGCCAGTAGGAACCACCGCAGCACTGCAGCGCAGAAGGAATCCTCGCCCGCAGCCTTGATCTTTGCCTCGGCGTCCTGCAGCCATTTCTTGCTCGGCGCAGAGCCGCTGGCCCTCAGGCAATGCAGCAGCAGCTCGGCCCACGCCGTTTGCTGCTCCACGCCCTGCTCGTGAATATCCGCCAGCGCCGCCTCGGCCCATCCATCGCCCGTTTGGAGCGGCAGCCGGATCTCCTTCCTGCCGATCAGTCCGTTCAGCCGCATCACTCGCCGCTGGTCCTCCACCGTCATGCGGCTGCTCTCCACCGCCTCGATGAGACTTTCCACCTTCGCGACCACGGCTTTGCTTTGCCCGTTCTCCTTGACATAATCGCCGAGAACCTTGGTGATCTCCGGAAGCCCGCGCCAATTGTTGCTGCGCACGTGCGCCGACCACTCCAGCAGCCGTATCAGGTCCTGCTCGCGCAGGGGCAGCTTTTTCTTCAGCAGCGTGAACAGCGCCGCGCGCATCTTCCAGTTGTTCGAGTCATAGGTTGCGACGCCGTGTTTCTCCAGCCAGCGGATCAGCCCCATCGCCGCGCGTACCTGGGCTTCCGGCTCGGCTTGCAGGATCCTCTGGCCCGCCTGGAAGCTCTCCATCTGGAACGGCTGCCCTCGCCACGGCTGCCGGACGATCTCCTCGACGAGCGCCTCCTCCGTTCCCATTGCCGTCGGGAAGCGATTCCGCATTCTAGCCTCCCACCAGCGGCACGAGCTTGAGGAACGTGACCATCGTGTCCCGCCTCAGCGGGATCGACGCGTCCAGCCTGTCGACCTGCCGGTCATCCACCAGCACGACGAAACCGTTTCGCTCGAAGGCCTCGATCGCCTTCTCATACTGGTCCTCCGCGTCGATGGCCCGCGGCCGCGGCATGCGGAACCCGTTGCCGCAGTGCTCCGCGTCCCCAGGCTGCACCAGAAGCCGGAACACGCTTGGCCTGTGGCTGTTGTATTCTTCGACCTCCTGGTATACGCGGCTGCGGATCAGCTCGCGCGCGCTGATCGATTCCCCCGTGACCCGCACGCGGAACGCGTGCTCGGTCTTACCCAGGCTGGCAGTCGATTGGTCTTGGACATTGAGAAGTGTAAGCATGGGTACCTCCTTTGCAGGTATGTGACTTGCACTGTTGGAAAGGGACGGACTTGCCATAGAACAAGTGTTCTAATTCTACCGCGAATCTCCGATTTCCGCCACCCCTGTCAAGTTCCTGCACCCACACGCCTTGGCTTCGTCCTGCCTGCTTTTCCAATCCCCCCTTTTCCATTCCCAATTTCCCTCCTCCTCCAACCTATCTAACTACCCAACTACCTAACTACCCAGCTATCCAACTAACTTCCTCCAGAACTTGGCCCGTTCCCCCGGCACGAACGGCGTATACAGCGTCAGCCGGTCCGCGATCCCGGCGTATCGCTCCCTCAGTGCATCTGGTAGATCGGCCTCCTTCGTCACCAGACAAAACTCCCGCAGCATCTCGTCTGAGATCACGCCCGGCATCTCTGCCCACTCGCCCCTCGCCGCATGTGCCGAGAGCCGCCCCGCCACCTCGCCCCAGCCGTACAGATCCATCACCGCCCTGTAGGATGGTGTCGACGCATAGAACGCCAGCTGTGACCGCGCGAACTGCTCCTCTTCGCTCGACGTCGCCGCGAACGCCGTCACCGACACGCTGATCTCATCCCTCTTTCTCCCTCCCTTTTCGAGTCCCTTCTCGACGGCAGGCAGTATCGCCTCTTTCAGATACCGCGGGCTGTGGAACGGATGCACATGGAACCCCTCGCACAGCTCCCCCGCCAGCCTCGCCAGCCCCTCATTCACCCCGGCAAT
>DATKAF010000126.1:0-9618 GCA_035498395.1 Anaerolineales bacterium | reverse complement strand
CAAAGTATTCCAGGTGCCTCTCCCTCAAGGCATCTTGCCCTTCCGTCCGATCCAGCTGCTCCCGAGCAAACTGCCGGATGGTTTCCAGCATGAAGTAGCGCGTGGGCGACCCGGATGCGCCCGATTGCATCGAGACCATCGATTTCGCTATCAGATGCCCCAGTGCATTAAGGATCTGCGCCTTTGGCAGCGTCTCGTCGGCTGCGATCTCCTCCGCAGCCTCCAATGTGAAGCCGCCAGCAAATATCGCCAGCCGCCGGAAAAGGATCTGCTCCTGCGCTGTGAGCAGTTGATGACTCCAGTCAATCGTGGCGCGCAGTGTCTGGTGTCTCGGCAGTGCGAAGCGATTGCCCGCCGTCAAGATATCGAATGACTCCTGCAGGCGGCTGGCGATCTCCTCCACCGACATCATACGGGAGCGCGCCGCTGCCAGCTCCAGCGCCAGCGGGATGCCACTCAAGCGATTGCAGATGTGGACGACCGCCGGTGCGTTCTGCTCGGTCAATTCGAATCCCGGCCGAGCATCGGCGATGCGTTCCAGGAGCAAATGTACGCTTTCGAAGCCGGGCAGCAATTGAAGGCTCACCTCTTCGCCGGTGGGCAGTGAGAGCGATGGAACGGTCCAGGTTGTTTCGCCCAGGATGTCCAGCGCCTCGCGGCTTGTGGCCAGAATTTTCAACTGCCTGCTTCCAGCTAGAAGCTGCGCCGCCATTTGAGCGCAGGCCGAGATCAAGTGCTCACAATTGTCGAGGATCAAAAGGCATTGGCGATGCGCGAAATGCTCCGTGAGGGTACCGATGCTGTCCTGGCCCGGGAGATCCGGCGCGCCGGCGGCGCGCCGCACGGCTTGAGGCACCAACTCCCGGTCTGAGAGCCCTACCAAATCCACCCAGCAAACCCCGTCCCTGAAAGCCCTCTCCAGCTTCCCGGCGGTTTCGATCGCAAGCCTTGTCTTACCCACACCGCCCGGTCCAAGAAGCGTCAGCAAGCGCGTGCCGCCCAGAAGCCGCGCGATCTCTGCCAGCTCTTTCTCGCGGCCGATGAATCCCGTGAGCGGGATAGGAATGCGCGACACCGGCCGGCTGCCGGCGGGGCGGACAGACAGGCGTGTTGGTTGAATCGTGTGCTGCCCGGCCTTGATCTCTCGCAGCAAACCAACAGTCTGCTCCGAGGGCTCCATGCCGTATTCCGCAAGTGCTTTCTGGCAACGCTCGTAGGCAGCCGCGGCTTTTGCCATGTCGCCTTTGGCTGCATGGGCTGTCATCAGGTGACGGTACGCGGCTTCCGGCTTCTGCCCATTGGCGATCCATCTCTCGCCCCACTCGAGCACTTCGCTCCATCTTCGGCCTGCCTCCAACAGGTCCAGCAAGGAAGCCATCTTACGCTCATAGACTGCTTGCACCTGCTCGCGCTCGGTGGCCACCCATTCCTCATAGAAGCCAGGCAGGAACTCGCCATTGTATGCCGCCAAGACCTCCATGAGGTCCTCGGGTGGGCCGCTTTCATCCGCTTCCTGGATCGCATTTACATCGAGCCAATAATCGGAGGTCGCATCGAACGCCACCGCCAGGTCATCCGCTTTCAGATGGTTGCTGGAAGATGCCTCCTGGAGTGATTTCCGGATCCGCCACAGTGCATGCCGCAGGTAATCACGAGCGTTTTCCTCCGTTGTTTCCGGCCATACTAGCCCGGCCAGTTTTTCACGACGGAACGAGGTACCCGCGTGGAGGATGAGGAAGGCAAACAGCGATTGGGCGGACCGCGACGTGAGCACCACGATCTTCGTGCCGCTCTTCACGTGGAACGTTCCCAGTAAACGTACTTCCAGTGTCATTTGAACTCTGGGGGCATAATCCGATAATTCGCATCGAGTATAGCACTATAAGGAGGCAAGCAATATGAGTCTCGGAAAGGCTTGTCCGGCGTTATAATCCAGAGAGAGAAAGCGAGGCAGCATGGATGAGACGACCGGCAAAAAACGGGCCAGCGACCAGATACCGGAGGATGCCCGCGAGCACATGCGCACTGCCCGCGAGGAGCTCCGTGAGAGCATCCGGGCTTTCCTGCCTCCGGAGTTCGTCGAGCACCGGCGAAAAGCGCGCCGCGAGATGCTGCTGGCATGGCGCAGCTTTATCGACCGCGCCCTAGAGCGCATCGATGAGAAGGACAGCAGCACGAAACTCTGAATGGTCTGAGCAAAAGAACTGCCCCGCCTGAAGCGGGGCAGTTATGTTTTCTAGGGAGAACGCCAGGGGCGGTGCCCGCTGGAGAGGAAGATCATCCACAGCACCGTTGCGGCGGAAAAACCCCATAACACGTAGCCCAAGGTCTCATCTCCGCTGCGGATGAGAACGACGCCCCCGAACAGGAACGCAGCGAAGATCACGCTGGCCGAGAGCCGATTCACGGCGCCTTCCAGATGATAGATCTGCCGGTTGACCTGCGGCATGTTGAAGGTCAGCTCGCCGCGTTCGAGACTGGTCAGGACACGCGTAGTGTGGCCCGGCAATGCCACGAGCTCCTTGACCAGATCGCCGACCTGATCCAACCAGACATCCCAGTTTGAACCGCCCTCTTCGGCAATCAGCTTCTGCGCATAGGGAGCAAGCTGTTTCCACAGGTTGAAATCCGGGTCGAGGCCGATGCAGATGCCGGAGACGATGGAGATGGTCCTGCCGAGCAACAACAGCTCATGCGGAAGCTGGAACGGCATCTCGTACATCAGATCGCGGAACTGCGTCGCAAACTGGTGCATCTCGCTGTGGCTGATGCTGCGTAGCTCACTCATCGACATGCCCCAGAAGCGGTCAAAGAGCTGTTCCTCGGCACGTTCCAGGAGCTTCAGGTCCGCGGTCGGCAGAAGCACGCCCAGTGTCTTGTAGGCACCGACAAGCCGGGCCGCGTTGCGCGTGCCGACGGCGATCAGCATATCCCGCAGCCCGTCTCTCAGGTGTTCGGGCACATGGCCCACCATGCCGAAATCGACGAACGTCAAGCGCCAGGATGTGGCGTGCTTGGTGGTGGCAGGGATCGGCGTGATGAACAGGTTGCCGGGATGCGGGTCAGCATGGAAGAACTGGTCCTCGAATATCTGCTTGAGGTACGTATCGAAGACCACCGCCGCCACCTGCTTGCGGTCGATGCCCGCGGCTGTAATCGCATCGTATTCGGTGATCTTGATGGCGTAGACGTTCTCCAGAGTCAGCAGACGGCGCGTGGTGCGGCTCCAGGCCACGCGCGGCACATGCACCCGCCGACGCCGGGCGAAGTTTTTACTGAACTCGTCCGCGTTCTGGCCCTCGGCGATGTAGTCGATCTCGCGGTTCACGACCGTCGCCAGCTCGTTCACCAGCGCCGGGATGTTGGCGCGGCGCCGGATCGGCTCGTACAGATTGAGCCAGCCCGCCACGCGGCGCAGAGCAGAAAAATCGACAGCGATAAGCTGGTCGATGAACGGCCGCTGGATCTTGACGACGACATCGCGGAAGACCGCCACTTCGGGTGCATCCGGCAGCAGGCGCGCACGATGCACTTGACCGAGGGAGGCGGCAGCCAATGGGGTCGTCTCGAAAGCCTCGTAGCGCTCTTCGAGCCGCGCGCCCAACTCTGCCTCGGCAAGCTTGCGGATCGCCGCAAAGTCCTCGGGCGGCACCTCATCTTGCAGGCCGGCCAGTTCGTCGGTCACTTCAGCCGGCAGCACATCGACCCGGGCGGAGAGGAACTGCCCGACCTTGATCATGACGCCGCCCATGCGGATCGCCATGCTGCGGAAGCTTGCGGCGATGCTCCGATATCGCGCGGAGCGTGTCCGGCGCGCCAAGCTGCGCAAACCGATGCGCGGCATCACGACTTCCCAAAGCGCGACGCTGAGCGTGGCACGGGCGAAGAAGAAGAGGATATGTCGATAGCGCGCACGCAGTCGCGAGGCTTGAATCATGGTGTTTGCGCTGGATTCTAACATCCGCCCCCAGCTTTTCGCCTGCTGATCTTATAGAACTCTTACGTCCGATGCTTTGACAGAATAGCTGCTTGCGGCTACAATCAGGACCGTTGGAGTAGACTTTCACTGCCGCAAGGCAGTTTGGCAATGCAGCGCAATCATAAATGTGGCATGCAGGGTCCCGCGGGAGTCCTTATTCCCTCGGGAGTTTTTCTATATTGGCACTGACCTTAACCGCCTCTGGCGGATAATGAAATATATCGAAATGAGCGAGGACAAAAACAAATTGATATGAGCAAGCAAGGAAAATTGAAGATCATTCCCCTGGGTGGTCTCGGGGAAGTCGGGAAGAACATGACGGCGTATGAGTTCAACCGCCAGATCATCGTGGTGGACGCGGGCATCATGTTTCCCGAAAATGACATGCTCGGAATCGATTACATCATTCCCGATTACGAGTATTTGCGCAGCCGTGCAGACCAGGTGATCGGGATTGTCATCACGCACGGCCACGAAGATCACATCGGGGCTGTGCCGCACCTCGTGAGCGATATCCCCGCCCCGATCTACGCCACCCCCCTGACACGTGGCCTCATCGAGGTCAAGTTACTGCGCGCCAATGCGAGCAGCAAGGTGCAGCTGAACACGATCAATGCCGGCGATGCGCTTCAGCTCGGCCCGTTCAAGCTGGAGTTCTTCCATATCTCGCATTCCATACCGGATGCAGTGGGCATCGGTATCACGTCCCCCGCCGGCCTGGTCGTTCACATGAGCGACTTCAAGTTCGATATGTCGCCGGTTGATGGCTGGCCCACTGACTATGCGAAACTTGCCGAGTTCTCTCAACGCGGCGTCGACCTGCTGCTCTCGGATTCGACCAACGCCGAGCGCCCCGGCTGGACTCCATCGGAGACCGTGATCGGACCGGCGTTCAACAAGGTGCTCAGCGAAGCCAAAGGGCGAGTCATTATCGCCACCTTCGCCTCCCTGATCTCGCGCATACAGCAGGTGGCCGACGCGGCTGCAAAGCAGGGCCGCAAGATGGCGCTCGCCGGACCGAGCATGCTGGACAACGTCAAGATCGCGCGGAAGCTCGGCTACTTGGAGATCGACGATGAGCTGCTGGTACCCATCGAGCAGGCGCTCAACATGCAGGATCACAAGGTGGTCATCATGTGCACCGGCTCGCAGGGAGAGCCGTCCTCCATCGTCGGGCGGCTTTCAACGGGCACGAACCGCCAATTCGACCTGAAGCCGGGAGATACGGTGGTGTTGTCGTCTCACCCGATCCCGGGGAACGAAGAGACTATCAGCAAGACCATCAACCGGCTGCTGCGCCGCGGGGCGAACGTCATCTATGACGGCATCCTGCCCGTGCACGTATCCGGTCACGCCAGCCAGGAAGAGCAGAAGCTGCTTCTGAGCTTGGTCAAGCCGAAGCACTTCCTGCCGATCCACGGCGAGCTGCGGCAGCTAACCAGGCACGGGGCGCTGGCGCAGGAAGTCGGCATCCCGAAAGAGAACATCATCATCGTCGAGAACGGACAGACGGTGGAATTGGCTGGCGGCACGATCAAGCTTGGCGAGCGCATCCCCGGCGACTACATTTTCGTGGACGGCGAATCCATCGGCGACATCGACCACGGCGTGATGCGCGAGCGCGAAATGCTCGCACGCAACGGCATCCTGCTGATCGACATCAGTCTGGACAAGCTCACCCGGCGTCTGTTGCACGAGCCCGAAATCCTGACGCGGGGATACGTGTCGCCCCAGGATGCAGAGGCGCTGATCCCTGAAGTACGCAAGCGCGTGATGGAAGTTGTGAACGGCGGCGGCCTCGAAAACGAGAAGGACATCGTGAGCGCCGTCAAGAACTATCTGCACGAGGTTACCAAGCGGCGCCCGATGGTGTTCGTGACTCTCAGCGAAGCGTAAGGTGATTTACGATTTCAGATTAGCCCTTCGCAGACCACGATGATAGCCCGCCGATGAGGCGGGCATTCTTGTGAGGGGAAGAAAACCAAACCGGCGATGAACAAAGATGAACTCAGATAAGGAGACCTACGATCAGCTTCAGCGGGGTCGCCCCTACATTGCGCTCCGGGGTATTTCGCGAAGACCCACACCGCACAAGAAACCACGCCGAACAAGAAATACCCGCTGATGCGCGGGCATTTCTGCTTTGCTACGACAGGGGCGCATCGCAGAGCTAGTCACAACCGTGCTTGCCTCGCATGGGGACGAACGCCACTGCCGTGATGATCCGCTCGGCATACTCGTTCCCCGACCGCGAGATGACCTTGAGATACTGTTCGTACTCCTGTGCGACAGGAAGCACCAGCCTGCCTTCCTGGGCAAGCTGCTCACGCAATGGCGGCGGGACCTGCGGGGCGGCAGCCGATGCAATGATGCCCCCGTACGGCGCGCTTTCGGGCCATCCCAGCGTGCCATCTCCGATATGCACATGCACGTTCTCGCAGTGAAGCTCCTGCAACAAGAGACCGGCCTTCTCACCGAGGTCTCGCACGAGCTCGACGGTGTGCACCTCGGCAGTGAGCCGGCTCAGGAGAGCGGCCTCATATCCGGACCCAGTGCCGACCTCCAGCACACACTCATCACCGTGCAGATCCAGGAGGCTGATCATCAGTGCCACGATGTACGGCTGCGAGATGGTTTGATCGTGGCCGATGGGCAGCGGCATATCAGCGTATGCCTCGTAGCGAACCCGCTCCGGCACGAACAGGTGCCTCGGCACCTGCTCGAACGCCTCCAGGACGCGCTCGTCGCGCAGGCCGCGTCCGCGCAGCTGCGCGGCGACCATACGCTGTCGTTCCCCAGCGAAGTCATCCATCATTCAGGCTCCGGGCGATCCGGCGGTCGATCCATCCCATCGGAACGTCATCCAAGGCATCCACGGACACCCAGTGCAGGTCCGGCGTCTGCTGCACCTTCGATGCCTCACAGGAGAAGACGTGCACATCCACGGTGAAGTGACTGTAGCCGTGGTGCACAATGCCTGCCGGTCCGCCGGGTGTCACGTCCAAATGATAGAGAGAACGCATCACTTTTGCAAGCTCTTTAGGCGAGGGCCGGCTCACCTTGCCGCTCGGGAACTCCCACATGCCTCCGAGCAAGCCGCTGGATGGCCTCTTCGCCAGCAGGACGCGCCTGCGCCGCAGGATCACAGCCGCAGTATAGATATGATGGGGCACGGCCTTCTTGGGGGTCAAGACCGGCCGCTTCTCTTGAAGGCCCAGCTTGCGGGCGGCGCAAAGCATACGGACAGGGCATTCGGGACACCTCGGCTTGGCCGGAAGGCAGATCGTGGCTCCCAAGTCCATCATGGCTTGGTTATAGTCCGCGGCATGCCCCTTCGACAGATGCTTGCGCGCAAGCTCCCAAAGGATCCTCTCACCTGCGGGAGACCTAGCCGGAACACTGACGTCGAAGAGGCGGGCGAGCACGCGCCGAATGTTCGCATCCAGAGCAGGTTCGTCCAGGCCAAATGCGATCGATGCGATGGCGCCCGCAGTGTAGCGGCCGATGCCCGGCAATCCCCTGAGCAGCTCGATATCGGCTGGCAGCACACCGCCGTACTCGCGCATCACGATCTTAGCGGCGCGGCGAAAATTGCGCGCACGCGCGTAGTAGCCAAGCCCTTCCCAGTGACGGAGCACGTCCCGCTCGGAGGAACGGGCCAGTGAAGGAATGCTCGGGAAGCGCCGCATCCAACGCAGGAAGTATGGAATAACCGCATCGACCCGGGTCTGCTGAAGCATGATCTCCGAGACCCACACGGTGTAGGGGTCGCGGTGACCGCGCCACGGGAGGCTGCGCTGATTGAGGACGTACCAAGCAAGCAGGCGGTCAGCGAAGCGAGACATCAAATGGCGGGAGGATCATTACGAGATCGACGGGGAAACGCGAGGCAGCGGTCATTGCGGGCTAATCGCAGGGCTGGGTGAGGGGCGTGCCGATATAGGCCTTGCCAGAGGCAGGGAAGAAGATGAGGCGAACATCGATGTAGTCTGCGCGCTGGCAGCCGAGCACGATGGCGTCAACGCCCTGCTGGAAGCCGTCGCCGGGCTGGCGGAGCGGGATGAGGGCATCGTGGCGACTCTGATTGAGGAGCAAGAAGCCTAGGCGCGGATACGCGCGAACTTCATATGCGGGCCAGGGATGCGACGAAGGAAGGCCGACGTTACGAGGGAAGTACCGCGGGTAAAGAACGCGGCCGATCTGCAAAGCGGATTGCGATTCCGTCACGAAGGCCTCTATCGCGGCCTCATCGATGCCAAGCTGCCTGACCGAGTCAGATGAGGATAACTGGCTGACCAGGTCCGGCAAATCCGTCCCGGCGTAGCGCGGCGCAGCCAATCCCTCCGCGAGCCAGGGCAGGGCGCTGACCAGCATGAAGCCGGCCAACACGGAGCCACCAGCCAACCAACTAAGCCTGCGCGGCTCCTCCACAACAGGCGGAACGTATAGCGCAGCATCTGGAACGCCGAAGAGCAGGGCGGTGACCCCGAACAGATCCGCGAGGCCAATCGCCACGTAGACATAGCCGATCCAGTCGGCAGGCAGATCGTAGCGCCAGCCGGAGAAACGGGCGATGCCGTTGGCGAGGGCATACCCGAGGGCGAAGGCGAGCGGAACCAGGCCTGCCCAACGGAGACGACGCCAGGACGCGCCGATGCCGACTGCGATGAGCCCCAGATAGAGAATAAGGAGCGAGGCATTTACGGAGTCCAGACCAGCAGGCCACGTCATCCAGTATAGATTCAGTGGGGCGAAGAGGCCGTCATAGCGAGCGGCGAGCGGCTGAACGAGAAGGCTGTCGATCAGCGTGGCGCTGAAGTGGGAAGAGATAAAGCCGGCAACGAACCGCGGATCTTTCACGGCGAACTCGAGCAAGATACCGAGCAAGCCCCTGCCTTTCAGGTCAACGGCTCCTAGGTCCAGGTTACCTGTGTACTTGTACTGACTTGCTATCACCTGATACTCGAACGGCGCATCGAGGGTGAGACGCCCGGAGTGCAAATAGTTGTGCAGCAGCCACGGCGCGAGACCGGCAGCGAGCCCCACAGCGAATAGCAGAATCGGAAGCTGCCAGCGCCGCCCACGCAGCCCATACGCCAGCAATGCCAGGAGAATGACGACCGGCACGAGGAGCAGTGACTGGGTGCGAAGGAGAAGCAACAGACCCATCAGACCGCCGGCAATCAAAGAATCCCGCGGATCGCGGCGCTGCAGCCAGCGCACGACGAACAGACAGGCAAGCAGAATCAGCAAGAGCGTAGGGAGGTCGGAGAGGAGCGTCTTCGTATTGGAAACGCGGGTCTGCGAGGAAACCAGAAGGGAATTCCACTCGCGGAAGACGGCGAATAACGCCATCATCATGCCGGCAGGGCGGCTGTGAAGCCGTTTGCCGAGGAAATAGAGGACAACGGGAATCAGAGCCAGAAGCGCAGTCTGCCCGGTGATGATGAGGTCATAGCGCTCACCGAAGACCGCGTGCAGACCGGCCAGGAAGGCGATATACAGCGGCCGCGTGGGAATGTCGCCCTGATAGGGATACCCGATCAGCAGGCTCTCGGCCATCGAGTCGTAGTAACCGGCATCGGAATTGGGGAATGGCTGATCGAAGGGCGGGCCGATCGGCGCATAGAAGCTGTTCT
>DATKAF010000125.1:0-2488 GCA_035498395.1 Anaerolineales bacterium | reverse complement strand
CCCGAAAAGCTCGGCGGATATCTCCGCTCTCTCCGCAAGATGATGGCCGACTTCGGCTACAAAGGCTCGCTCTATGGACACTTCGGCCATGCCTGTGTCCATACGCGCCTCAACTTCGATCTCGAATCCAAAGAGGGCATAGCCAAATATCGTCGCTTCGTTGAAGAAGCCGCCGACCTTGTCGTCAGCTATGGTGGATCACTCTCCGGCGAGCATGGCGATGGACAATCCCGTGCCGAACTCCTTCCAAAGATGTTCGGCCCCGAGTTGATGGAAGCCTTCCGCAAATTCAAGACCGCCTGGGATCCTGACTGGAAAATGAATCCCGGCAAGCTAATCGAACCTAATAAACTGGATGACAATCTCCGTCTCGGCGCCGGCTACGCGCCCTGGCAGCCGAAGACGCACTTCCAGTTTCCGCAAGATCACGGCAGCCTCTCGCATGCCGCGCTGCGCTGCGTGGGTGTCGGCAAATGCCGCCGTGAAGAAGGTGGCGTGATGTGCCCCAGTTGGCGCGCCACCCATGAAGAAGAACACTCCACCCGCGGCCGCGCCCACCTCCTCTGGGAGATGACCCAGAACCCCAACCGAGGCGACGCGATCATCCGCGACGGCTGGCAAAGCGAAGAAGTCAAACATTCGCTAGACCTCTGCCTGGCCTGCAAAGGTTGCAAGAGCGATTGCCCCGTCAGCGTCGACGTAGCGACCTATAAAGCGGAATTCCTCTCTCACTATCACGAAAGCCGCATGCGCCCGCTCAATGCCTACGCCTTCGGCAACATCGATCTCTGGGCAAGTCTTGCTTCGAATGCTCCCGGTCTGGTGAACCTGACCACGCAACTCCCATTCCTGAGTGACATCGCAAAGCTGGTAGCCGGAATCCCCGCCCAGCGCCGCATCCCCCCATTCGCTCCCGAAACCTTCAAACAATGGTTCTTCCGCACGAATGGTACTGCTAGGCCATCTCGTGCGACTGCATCTCCGTGGAAGAGCGGCGCTTCAGCGCCGCGTTACGCGCCGCAAGATGAGGGGGCTTTAGCCACTGAGGTCGATGCTCCCCCTGTTCTCCTCTGGGCCGACACCTTCAACAACTATTTCCTCCCCTCTACCGCGCGCGCCGCCGTCGAGGTCCTCGAAGCCGCCGGATTCCGTGTCCTCGTCCCCCGCGCAAACCTTTGCTGCGGACGCCCCCTCTACGACTTCGGCATGCTCGACCGGGCCGAGCGCCTGCTCCTCGAAATCCTCGACACGCTCGAACCCGAAATCGAAGCCGGAATTCCCGTAGTCGGCCTCGAGCCAAGCTGTGTCGCTGTCTTCCGCGACGAACTCACAAACCTTTTCCCCCACGATCACCGTGCGCAAGCCCTGAGCCGTCAAACCTTCCTGCTCAGCGAATTCCTCGAACAGAGAATCGCCCCAAACGCGACTTTGCCTCAGCTGAACCGCAAAGCCCTGGTCCATGGCCACTGCCATCACAAGTCGCTCATGAAGATGACCGCCGAGGAGTCGCTCCTCCAACGCCTGGGCATCGAGTTCACCGCTCCCGCTTCCGGATGCTGCGGAATGGCCGGATCCTTCGGTTTCCACGGCGGTGAACACTACGAAGTCTCGCAAGCGATTGGCGAACTCGAACTTCTCCCCGCCGTTCGCCAGGCTCCCCCAGACTGGCTCATCATCGCCAACGGCTTCAGCTGCCGCGAGCAAATCGCCCAAAACACCGACCGCCGCGCCCTACACTTGGCCGAGGTGCTCCAAATGGCACTCCAGCCAAGCGCTCTGGACAGGGACGATCCATACCCGGAATCCTGCCTAGTCCGCGAGCGTGAAACAGAAATTCATGCCTCGATGAACCGCGCCGCCAAAGGAGTGGCAGCCCTAGCCGCCGGCGGAATCCTAGCCTGGGTCTTAACTCGAAAGCATTGATTGCGGGGTCATGTGAGCACAGCCGCCCTCGGCTAGTCAGCCGCGAAGCGGCGAAAGAATTCAGCCCACGACGCAAGTCGTGGGACATAAGCTCCACAACTCCACCAGCTCCGTAGGAGCGGAAGAGACGTCCTCGGAGGGCAGATCGAGCCGTCGTCTAACCCGAACATAACTTATTAAGTCACATTAAATCAATAGCTTACACCGCTTACCCAACCCCCAGCCTTCCTGAGATAATAGATACCAGAGCTGGCAAGTCTCCCGCATACCAGTTGTTCGCCAATTAAGTCACCAGCCGACGCTCTGAGAACTCAAATGGACCGCGATCTCACAACCATCGTCACCCCCGACGTCGCCCACGACCTCTCCGTCAAGGTCCAGCAGACGACGCAGGCTCCCCCGATCTGCCCCCTTCGTGGTTCCGTCCTCGTCCTCATTCAGTACGACATCTGCGAAGAAATCCGCCTCGATGTCATCCGCCAATTGCTCCAAGCCCGGCACGCTCAGGCCACCTTCAAGAGCAGCCAGGCTCCGGGATACGTCCGCTACCAGCGTCCTCCTGCCG
>DATKAF010000124.1:0-11661 GCA_035498395.1 Anaerolineales bacterium | reverse complement strand
GATCGCGGAAGTTGGAGCCTTGATGAAAATGGAGTCCGCTGACGGGCAAATCCTGCTGCCTGCAGAAGCGGACGGCTTCGACCAATTCCTCGGGCGTCATGCCGAACTTGCTGCCGTGCTGACCAGTCTGCGTATGCACGTGGTGCGTGGCGACCGCGACACCGGGGAGTAACCGGAGCCAAATGTCGGGCAGTGTCCCGCCGGGGTTTGCCTGCCGCAGCGCGCTGATCTTCCTCAGTTCCGTGAGATTGTCCGCTACGACGGTGCCCGCGTGTTGTAATGCGGCCAGGAGGTCGTCAGATGACTTGTTGACGCCGTGAGCAACGATGGATTCGCGGCGCAGACCGCCCGTCAGCGCCATCCTGATCTCGCCCTCGCCTGTGCAATCGGCCCACAGACCCTGCCGATGGATCCATTCCGCAACGGCCTTGCAGAAGAAGGCCTTGCCAGCGTAGGTGACGTGCGCGTCGGCGGGATAGTGTTTCTGAAGGGCCTGTTGATAGGCAGCCACGGCTGCATCCATGGTTGCCTCATCGTAGACGTACAGCGGCGTGCCGTATTCAGAGGCGAGGCTGTCGAGACGGATGCCGCCGATGGTCAACGTTTCATCGACGATCCGAGTAGTATCGGGAAAGAGGTCAAGCCGCTTCTGCACAGCAGCCGGGTACTCAACGGGCGCGGCGGCTGCCATCGTCAGTTTACTGGCCAAAGAACAGATTCCACCAAACCTGCCAGTTTGGCATCGGCGTCGGTACAGGTGTTGGCGAGGGGGCCTCCAGAGGAGCCGTCCCGGGCTGCCCGAGGGGGACGACCGGCTGATCCTCAGGTTGAACGTAGTGCCCTTCTGCGCGGGCCCAATCTTCAACAGCCTGATCGGAGCCTGCGTAGGCCACCTGGGTCTGCAAAGAGGTCTGAGTCTGAACGGCCTGGGTAGCCTGCGCGCCGAGCGAAGTGGCGTGCTTCTTGAGCACGTTGAGCTCTTCCAGCCGCGAATTAAAGTCGATGACCATCAGGAAAAGTATCAGAATACCGACAAAAATCGCAACACGGCGGGGATTGATAGGCCAGCGATCCATGCCGCTATATTACTATTTCCGCCAGCGATTGACAAGCGACATTCCGGCAAGGCGCCGGTCAAATAGTGCATGGTCAAATGCTGGACCGCGGGATGCGTGAGACAATGGGAAATGCTGATCGGAGAAGGAGCGGCGGAGAGCGAGAGGTGCGCCGTCGAAAGCCGGGGGAGGGGAATCGGGAAGGTAGAGATAAGGCGGGAGGCGAGGGTTTATGGTACAATCTGCCCCCGCAGAGCGTAGTACCCTTCGCTCTAGATCCTGAAGGAAAGGGCTTGAACGAAATGAAAGTATTGCTGATCAAGGACGTTTACAAACTGGGCCGTGCAGGCGACGTGAAGAAGGTCGCCGATGGCTTCGGCCGCAACTTCCTGCTGCCGCAGAAACTGGCTGTGCTGGCCACACCGGGGGCCATGAAGACGGCAGAGAAGATCCGCTCGACAGCCGAAGTCCAGCGCGCCGCGCTCAACAACGAATTGAAAGATCTCGCCGATCACATCAACGGTGTGGTCCTGACGTTCCCGGTCAAGGCGGGCGAGACAGGCAAGCTGTACGGCTCGATCACATCGCAGGACGTCGCGGCAGCCATCCAGGAGCAGACCCGCTACGAAGTCAAGCGGCAGCAGATCGACATGCAACCGATCCGGGAGATCGGTGAATACAAGGCGCACGTGCGCCTGACCATCGACCTCATGCCCGAAGTCAAGATCGTCGTGCACCGTGAAGGCGAGGCGGCTGAGGCTGCGGCAGCCGAGGAAGCCAAGCCTGCGAAGGGGAAGGGTCGCAAGAAGGCCGAGGAAACTCCGGCTGCCGAGACAGAGCCCGCGCCCGAGGCTTCGAGCGAAGAAGCGGCGCCTGCTGAGTAGAGACCACCGTCACCGGCTCGAGAGGGCCGGTGACGCTATGTTAGAATCACAACGATGACCGATTCCGTTGGGGCCCGACTCCGGCAGGCCCGGGAGCTCCGCCGCCTTTCGCTGCAAGAAGTCTCCGAAGCCACCAAAGTCCGAACCCCTTACCTGCAAGCGCTCGAGAATGACGACCTATCCGCCATCCCGTCGGCGGCTCAGGCGCGCGGTTTTCTGCGCATTTATGCGGAATTCCTGGGAGTAGACTTTGGCGCACTACCGGGGACCATGCAACCGCGAGAAGCGCCAGCAGCTTTGAGCACGTCGAGCGCGGAGGAGAAGACCCCGAGGCCCGCAGCGCCATCAGGGTTGTGGGCAAACTTGAGAGGGCGTTTGAATCGCGGTCGCGGCAGCAAACCGCAGAACGCCGACGATGCCTCTATGGCCGTGGCAGCCACCCAGGCGGTCGCGCAACCAGAACTACTGCGCGTGGATGCCCTGCCACAGCCAGCCTCAACCGAAGTAAAGACCAAGGTGTCCGGCACCGCAACCGCGGGTCCTGAGGAAGTAAAAAAAAACTCGATGATCTAGCTGCGACCGCCGGAACGATCGGCGTGGTCAGCGCTATCGAGATGGCTGCAGGTGCAGGCGTCCCGCAAGCAACAAGTAACGTGAGGGACGCGGCAGCCCTCTCCGATCTCCAGAACGAAACACAACCAACCCGACTTGGCGTGCCAGACGGCAACGTGCCGCGGCGCGAGGGCTTGATAACCCGGATGCGACGCCGCATGCGCAGAACATCTCCGGAACCGAGCACAGGCGGTTCAAACGGCGAAAGCGGGTCTGAGGCCGTCGCCGCGCCCGGTCCGAGCGACTTCAATCCCGTCCCCGCTGCCGGAAGGGACTCGAACACGACTTCTGAGGAGATCTTCGTCGAGATCGGGCAGCAATTACGCGAGCGGCGCGAAATGCTCAGCCTGACCTACGAGGAAATCGAGCGCCACATCCACGTGCGGACAGCCTTCCTGGCCGCCCTGGAGCAGGGAGCTTTGGAAGACCTGCCATCCCCGGTCCAGACGCGCGGCATCCTGGTCAATTATGCAACATTCCTTGACCTGGACGTGGACGCGATCCTGCTGCGCTTCGCCGATGCATTGCAGGCCCGCTACCGGGAGAGGGGACCGCAACGGCCGGCGCGAAGCAAGGCGCCGATGGCGGTCCACACAACACTGCCGCCATTACGCAGCTTCATCGCGAGCGACCTGGTCTTCGGCGGTGGGCTGATCATCATGCTCGTGCTGTTCGCAGTCTGGGGGATCAGCCGCGTGATGGCGATCCGATCCGAGGCCGTGCCGCGTGCAACAGCGCCGTCCATCTCCGATGTGTTGGCCGGGACACTGCCGCCGACGCTGGCCCAGCAGGTGACCGTCATCCCGGCGGAAGATACCCCCATCGTACAGATCGCCGAGTCGCCGGCAGCCACACTCGAACTGGCTACGCTGAACCCGAACGTCAAAGTCCAGCTTAAGCTGGACACCACCGAACGAACGTACCTGCGAGTGACCGTGGATGGAAAGGTACAGTTCGACGGCCGGACCGATATCGGCAGCACCTACACGTACGAGGCCGGCAACCAGATCGAAGTGCTGGTAGGCAATGCATCGGCGCTGCGGGTGAACTACAACGGCGGCGATCTTGGACTGATGGGCAACTTCGGACAGGTGGTGGATCGTCTCTACACCGCGGAAGGCGTGGCAACGCCGACCTCGACGCCGCAGCCGACGCGCACCCCCACGCCGAAAGTCACGGGGACGCCGACTGAGACAATTACTGTTACGCCGTCCGTCACCCGGACGCACGTACCTTAAGGAACTTAGCTGTGACCGCTGATACCTTTCACCTTATCTCGTTAGGATGCGCCAAGAATACCGTCGACTCGGATTCCATGGCGCAGCTTCTGCTGCGCGACGGCTACCGGCTTGCCAAAGATCCTGCCAGGGCGAGCGTACTGATCGTGAACACGTGCGGCTTCATCGGGCCCGCCAAGGAAGAATCACTGGATGTGCTGCGAGAGCTGGCCCGAAACAAGCGCAAAGGGCAAGTCTTAATCGCGGCAGGCTGCCTGACCCAGCGCTACGGGACAGAGGTGGCCGAACAGGTGGCCGGGATCGATGGAATCCTTGGCACGCGGCGCTGGATGGACATCGTGCAGGTGGTGCGCGAGCTGCGCCAGACCGCACACCCGAAGCCGCTCTACCACCTTCCCAGCGAGGCTGCGACGGTCGGCGCGGATCCGGCAACGACGAATGGAGCAGAGCCCGTACTACGGGCGAGCGTGGCGGGCGCTTCCGCGTACGTAAAGATCGCAGACGGATGCCGCCGCCCGTGCGCGTTCTGCGCCATCCCGCTCATCAAGGGCACGGCGGTGAGCCGCCCCATGGCATCCATCCTCGAGGAGGCGCGCCGATTGCGTGACGCCGGTGTGCGTGAGCTGATCCTGATCGCGCAAGATACCACCGACTACGGTCATGACCTTGGAATGAAGGACGGGCTGGCGGTGCTGCTGGAGTCGTTGACCGCAGCAGTGCCGGACATGGATTGGATACGGGTAATGTACGCCTATCCGGGCTATGTCACCGACCGCCTGATCGAGGTGATGGCAACACGAAAGCAAATCCTGCCATACCTGGATATGCCACTTCAGCATGCGCACCCCAAAACCCTGTATCGCATGCGCAGGCCGTCAAATATCGATTGGGTGCATCGAACGCTGGCCAGGATGCGCGCTGCGATTCCTGAGCTTTCGATCCGGACGACATTCATCATCGGATATCCAGGCGAGACCGAAGAGGAGTTCCAGGCGCTGCTCGATTTCGTGAAGGAAATCCGCTTTGACCGCGTCGGAACGTTTCAGTTCTCATTCGAGCCCGGGACAACATCCGAGCCTCTGGGGGACCCGGTGCCTGCCGAAGTCAAGCAAGAGCGGTATGAGCGCCTGATGGAGCTGCAACAGGGCATTTCATTGCAGATCAACCAGTCTTATGTTGGCAAGACGCTCGCGGTGTTGACGGAGGGAGCTGATCACGGCATCACGATCGGCCGATCCTACCGTGACGCCCCGGAGATCGACGGGCTGGTGCTCATGGAAACCAAGGCAAAGGTCGGGGAAATCATCCCGGTGAGGATCACCGGCGCGATGGCTTACGACCTGACGGGACTGCCGGCAGACCATGAGGGCATTGCGGGGCAGATCGACCCGCAACGCCTGAGCAAGGCACAGAGGCTGCCCAGTCTTCCCCGCTAAGAGATGGAAAACAGTTCGTCGGGGAAGCTCATGGTGGGAGCTGCCACGACGTTTGCCATTTGAGCTGGGTTATATGGAAAGCAGTGAGAAGAGTGCTCACTGCTTTTTGATTCGGGTATTTGAATCGGGAAGGCTCAGCTGGAGCGCATGACGGCAGTGGCGAGGAGGATGAGAGCGGCGAGAACCAGGCTGACCCGCAAGAGCAACCATTCTCTTCGACGCAGCTTCTCGATCTTTTGCGGATCGGCTCGTTCCTTGCGCATCAGCTCGCGGCGCATGGAGGGAAGCACCTCCCACGTGTGCACGGCACTGACCGTGACAAGACAGGCAACCAGGATGTGCTTGGTCAGGATCGCCAGCGACCACTGATTGCTGGTGGAAAGGAATCCGTTGTAATGCGGGTTGACGCTCATCTGGAACAGCCCAGTGACAATGAGCAGGCTCACGCTGAACCAGGCGATCGGCTCAAGGCGTTTTTGAACGCCGCCCACGAGGGAAAGCTCATCCACCGGCTTGAGGGCGCGACCCGAGATGGGGAGGATGAGAACATAGATGGAAACCAGGCTACCGATCCAAGTTACGGTCGCCAGCATGTGCAGCCAATACATGGCTGCCAGGGCCCATCCGGGTATCGTGGGCATTCGCTAGGGCTTGGGCGTTTCCGTGGGTGGCGCCTCGGTGGGGGCGGCAGTCGGGCCCGATGTGGGCTCCGTGGTGGGCTGTTCGGTTGGTGGGACCTCGGTCGGCGGGTAGCATTCCTGATAGGCCTGGTTGGCGTTCTTGGCGGCCGCCTCATCCAAGTTGCCGAGACCTTGAGCAGTTTCGTACTGCGACCAGGCGCCGCACGCATCGCCAGACTTCCAGAGATCATCACCATAGCGCATCAGAGATATCTGGTAGCGCTGGGAGGCGGTCATCGTGCCGTCCCACAAGGAGGGCCAACCGCTTGCGACCTGCTGGAAGAGAGCGGCCGACTGTTTCCAGTCGACACCGAAGAAGCTAGAAGCCTGAATGTAGGCCCGGGCGCCCTCCCGGACGGCGTTGGCAGTATTGTCCAGCGGAGCGAAGCGCTCGGCCAGGGTGAGCTCATAGATGCCGCCCTCGAGATTTCCCTGCTGCTGGACAAGACTCAGCCCGTAATTTCGCAGGGCGAAATAATACATACCGTCGATCTGCCCAACCCTGTATTTCGGGTCCACCTTCCGAAGCTGATCGAGCTGAGCGATGGCGTTCGCCCAATCGCCCGTGGCAATGAGTTGCTGTGCGGTGGCGAACATCGCCTGTTCGCCGCGCAGGTCCGGGGTGGGGGTAATGGTGGGCGTAGGGGTCGCGGTAGGGATCTTCGACACGACCAGGATCTTGGTAAGCTCCGCCTGTGCGCCCGGAAAGGTCGGATTGTGCTGGATGATGTACTCAAGGCGCTGTTGGGCTGCATCGTATCGACCAAACTGCTCATCCACGAGCGCATACTGGAATTGTTCGGTCAATTGCTTGTCAAGAATGCCGGCTTCGGCTGCCTGCCGCTTCCCAATTCCGCTCCAATAGCCGCCCAGGATGCCGAGAGCAATGAGAACGAGAACCCCGATGATGCCAATGAGAACGGAGCGCCAGCGAGGAGCCTTCTTATTTGCGGGTTTCAGGGGTTGTGTACTCTCCGGCTCGAATGCCGGTTTGGATTCTTGCGTATTCGCGAGTTCTTCAGACATGGAGTTTATTATACCGCCGGGCTATAGATTCAAAAGCAGGCGCACTTCACGCCAGATGAGAGTCAGAGCGACTGCACCGCCCATCAGCATGCCGAAGAGACAATTGACGACCGCCGAAAACGGTAGGTGGAGCAATGCAAGAACCATGACGACGCCCGCTGCTAGGCCGGCGCCAAGGGCGCGCCACGCGGTGCCACCGATGCCGAGGATGCCCGGGAAACGCCGGTTGAGAAGGGTGAGGAGTACGAGGGCCTGCGCGGTAAAGGTAAGCGATGCAGAGAGAGGGATGGCGGCGAGTCCGATGGCAGAAGAAAGCGCAACGGATAAGAGGATAAAAGCAATGACCTGCCCGAGGGCTGCAGCCAGGGGCGTACGCGTATTTTGATTCGCGTAGAAACCGCGGACGGCCACTTCGAGCCAGGTGTCGCCAAGGAGGCCGATCAGGAAGGCCCACGTGCACGCAGTTAACAGATCGAGGCGCATGGCATCGTATTTGAAGAATGCCTCTGCAAGCGGGCGAACCGACGTACCGAGTAGGACGGCGGCTGGGACCGTCAGAGCGAGCATGATCTTCAGGGCACGGTTGACAGTGCGGGTGAAATCTGCCAGCTGGCCCCGGGTGATGAAGTCTGCCAGCGAAGGCAGGATGGCGACGGCCATGGCGGTACCAATGATGGTTTCCGGAACCTGCTCGACGGTCCAGCCCAGATTGAGGGCTCCCACGCCGACAGTACCAAAGTGGGAAGCAAGGTTGTCACGTGCGACGAAGTATGCCTGGATGCAGGCCATCGTGAGGACACGCGGGCCGAGCAGGATCAACACGCGCTGGACCCCTGCGCTGCGGACTTCCAGGACAGGCGTCCAGCGGAAGCGATAGCGAATGAGGCCCGGCACCTGGATCAGCAGGTGCAACGCCGCGCCGATGATCACGCCGTAGACGATGCCATACAGGCCTAGGCCGAAGGCAGGGAGCTGGAAGGGCCCGATGTGCAGGCCTTCCGATGGGGCGAGCACGAGGGCGCCGAAGATCTGCCCGCAGTTGTACAGGATGGGCGCCAGGGCCGGTAGAAGGAAGTGCTGGTTGGCTTGCAGGCTCGCCATGACGAGTCCGCTAATCGAAAAGATGACGATTGCCAGCAAGTCAAGCCGCATGAGTGCCGCGGTCAGAGCCTGCTGAGAAGGCGTAAAGCCCGGGGCGATGACGTACCGGACGAAGGGGGTGGTGAGCAGGATAATGATGACCGAAGCGGCGCCCGTGATCACGAAAGCCAGGTTCACAATGCGCGAGAACAGATCCCACGTTTCCTCGCGGCCGCGAAGATCGATGTATTCCCGCAGTACCGGTATGAATGCCATCCCGAGCGCGCCGCCGGAAAGGAGGGCGGAAAGATAATCCGGGATGTTGTTGGCTGCGCCGAAGATGCCCATGCCTTCGAGGCCGACGACCCGGTTCAGGATCAGGGACTTGCCGAAGGCAAGCACCTTATCGGCCGCGAAGAAGAAGCTGAGCAGCAGCGACGTGCGAGTGAGGAAGGAGAGCCGGGGATACGCCCGACCGCGTGGCTGGGCTTCCGCCGCCACTACATCGTCCCCTTGTATTGCCCCCCGTCTATAGTCAGCATGAGGCCCGTTATGTAGGAAGCCGCCGGAGAGAGGAGGAATACCGCGGCCTTTGCAAACTCGTCCGGGCGGCCCATGCGGCCGAAGACGCTGCTTGCCGAATCGCGGGCGCGTTCCTCTTCCAGCGTTGTGCCGTTCTTCTGCGCGCGAAAGCCCTGCAACTCGCGGACCCGATCCGTGTCGATATTGGCGGGGAGAATGGAATTGAAACGGATGCCATCGCTGCCGAGCTCCAGGGCGAGGCTCTTCGTCAGGCCCACGGTTGCGAGACGGACGCTGTTGGAGAGAACCAGGTTCGGCATGGGCTGCTTGACCGTCCAGGAGGTCATGGTGAGCACACTGGCCGCCTTTGATTTTCGGAGGTAGGGCAGCGCGGCGCGGATCAGGCGCACGTGACTCAACAGTGAGAGGTTGACGGCCTTGTCCCACTGAGCTTCATCCAGAGACTCGAACGAGCCCGATGGAGGGCCTCCCGCATTGGTGACAAGCAGATCGATGCCGCCCATGATGCTGGCCGCTTCAATGACCAGCTTGTCCGGGACGGCAGGATCGCTGATATCACCGGCAATGCCTTTTACGAGGCTTCCAGTTTCTCTCTGGATGGCCGCAGAAGCCTGCCTGATCTTCGTCTCATCCCGGCTGTTGATGACTACCTTGCAGCCCTCCCTTGCCAGCTCCAGCGCAGTCGCGTAACCAAGCCCACGGGACGAGCTGGCGACAAACGCGCATTTATCCTTGAGCCCCAGATCCACTCGCGCCTCCTTGAATGTTGACGGGAAGATTGTAATGTATTGCAGGATGCTCTTGTCTAGGCGGCCTCGGCCGCCGCGCGCGCCTTCAGGTCCACCGGCAGGAGTGAGGCATATAGCACGTCTGCCACCGGCGTTGAGACGCCAAGTTCGCGGCCCCTGCGCCCGACCACTCCGATGATCGACTCGATCTCCGTGCGGCGGCCAGCCTCCACGTCCACTTGCATCGAGGGTTTGATCTTCGGGCCATTGTTGTCGATGAAGGTCATGGTCTTGTCCACAACATCCGCGTCCAGACGGATCCCCTGGCGACGCGCCACCGCTTCCACCTCGCGCAACAGCGCCATGATGACAAAGCGGGTCTCCGGAACCGAGCGGTATTCGCCGATGGGCAGGCGCGTAAGCGACCCGAAGCTGCTGGCGGCTGCGATGAACACGAACTTGGTCCACATGATCTTCAGGATGTCATCCGAAAGCTCGGCCTCGATGCCGGCCTGCTTCAGCGTTTCGTAGGCGGCCTCCACGCGTGGTGTCCGCCGGGCATTGAGCTCACCGATGACGATCCGGCGAAACTGGGAGAACTGATGGATGACCCCGGGCGCCTCGACGGCCGATGATATCCAGGTTGCCCCGGCGATCATGTGCTCCATGCCAACCACCCTGCCGATCCGCTCCGGGGCATCGATGCCGTTCTGCAGGCTCAGTACGGTGGTGTGCGGGCCGACGATGGGCCTGACGGCCGCGGCCGCCTCATCGGTGTGATAGGTCTTTACGCAGAAGAGGATCAGATCGGGAGACGGCACGCCGGCAACATCATCGGTGGCATGCGCCGGCGAAACTACGAAGTCGCCGTGGACACTCCGGACCTGCAGGCCATTCTGCTGAATGGCGGCAAGGTGCGCGCCGCGTGCGATGAAGGTGACATCGTTGCCTGCTCTACTCAGCAGGCCGCCGTAGTAGCCGCCCATGCCGCCGGTGCCCATGATGACGATGTGCATGCCTGCTCCTTGTCCGTTGAACCTAGACAATCTCGATCTTCTCGTCGACGATCATGCCGTCGGGCCAATTGCCTTCGATCCACCGAGAGATCGCCTGCAAGGATGCTTCGAGGTGGCCGCGGCTGCTCCCGACCATGGCGCAGCCGATTACGGCCTCCTGCCATTGATCCTGCCGGTCGAGCTCTGCAACGGAGACATTGAACTTCCGGCGCAGCCTGCTCATGAGCGGCTTAAGGAGGCCGCGTTTTTCCTTGAGCGAGGCGCAGGTGGGAAGGTGGAGATGCACAGTGAGGATGGCGAGCACTCTACTTCTTCTTCAGCAAGTGCAAGAAGCCAATCATGGCTCACGACTCATGAATCACGGTTCTCGATTCTCGGCTTTGGTTTCCCGATTCCCGATTAGAATCGCACCCATGCCTGACGCCGAACAGTCCTACAAATCAGCCCTCGAGTATCTATATTCCTTCGTGGATTATAGTCTGAAACATTCGTCGGAGCTTGCCAAGGCCGACTTCAACCTGGAACGAATGCGGAGCTTGATGGCGGAGATCGGGAACCCGCAAGACCGCTACCCGACCGTCCACGTGGCGGGAACGAAGGGCAAGGGGTCTGTGTCGGCGCTGATCGCCAGCGGGATGCAGGCGGCAGGACTTCGGGTGGGCCTCTATACGTCGCCGCATCTGCTGGACTACAACGAGCGCATCCGTATCGACACAGAGCCGGTTTCTCACGAAGGACTGGTCGAGCTGGTGGAGAGCGTCAAGCCGGCTGTCGCGCGGATTCCAAAGCTCACGACCTTCGAGATCACGACCGCGCTGGGTTTCCTGTATTTTGCGCGGCAGCACGTGGATGCGGCTGTCATCGAAGTGGGATTAGGCGGACGGCTGGATGCCACCAATGTGATCCTTCCCAAGGTCTCAGTCATCACCTCGTTGTCGTACGATCACATGGCCGTGCTGGGCAACACGCTGGCCCAGATCGCGCGCGAGAAGGCAGGCATTATCAAGGCCGGCGTGCCTGTGGTCTCCGCGCCACAGAAGGACGAAGCACTCGACGTGTTGGTGGAAGTAGCAGAGTCGCGGAAAGCGCCCTTCACGCTGGTCGGGCAGGATGTGACATTCCGGCCAATCCATCACTCGTTGGACGGGCAGTCGTTGAAAGTGGAATCCGGCGAGGCCACCTACACGTTCAGCATTCCTCTGCTCGGCGGACACCAGGTGCAGAATGCGGCTGTTGCGGCGGCGGCGCTGTGGAACCTGCGGTCACAGCGGATCGGCATCCCAGACGAAGCCATTCTACAGGGATTCGCGATGGTACGGTGGCCTGCCCGCTTCGAAGTCGTGAGGCGGGAACCGCCGGTGAT
>DATKAF010000123.1:0-22007 GCA_035498395.1 Anaerolineales bacterium | reverse complement strand
CGACCCATTAAAAGATGAATGGCGCGCTCGCCAGGCATCGCTCCGGCGGCTGACCCGCTACCTGAGCAGGATACCACGCCCATTACGCGTCCTGGAGCTTGGCTGCGGCAATGGCTGGCTCTCCAGGCATCTGGCAGCCATCCCCGATGCGCGCGTCTGCGGCCTCGATCAGAATCCCGTCGAGCTTGCGCAGGCTGCGCGGCTCTTCACGCGCCAAGGCCTGAGGTTCCTGAAGGCCGATATCTTCATTGCGCCATTTCCTGACGGCAGCTTCGACGCCATCGTGATGGCCAGCGTCATCCAGTATTTCCCCGATCTGCCGGCGCTGTTCGATGTAGTGCGCCGAATGCTGCGGGCCCACGGCGAACTTCACATCATGGACAGCCCGCTCTATCAAGCCTCCGATGTGGAGGAAGCACGGCAGCGCACCCGCGCGTACTACGCCGGGCTTGGCGTTCCGCAGATGGCAGATCACTATCACCATCACCTGCTGAACGATGTGCAGCCGTTCTCGCCTCGCTGGCACTATCGTCCAGCCGGCAATGCTACGCGGCTCACGCGCATCCTGGGCCGGGTGGATTCACCCTTCCCCTGGTTCTCCATCTGCTGGGATTGATGCTGCGGAACGACGATCTGCCGCAGGAGCCGTCAACAGGGAATCTCTTGCCCTCCCGCCTCTCCTCCAACTCCGCCTGGCTGCTGCTTTCCCGCATCGCCACCCAGGTCGGCCTGGCGGCCTTCACGGTGCTTGTGGCGCGCGGCCTCGGTACGGTCGGGTTCGGCGAGTACGCGTTCATCGCCTCGGTGATCTTCATCGGCAACGTGGTGACCACCTTTGGCACCGACATGCTGCTGATCCGGGAGATCGCCGCGACCGGCGACCTCGCAGACCTTTCGCCCGCGCTTGTGCTTCAACTGCTGCTCTCGGCTCTATTCATTGTGGTGGTTTTCGCCGCCTCCGGGCTGACCCGCTCAGCGAATGCGGCCGTGATCGTGAGCCTGCGTATCTACAGCCTTTCCCTTTTTCCGCTTGCGTTCTTCACGGTCTTCACAACGGCCCTGCGCGGGCGCCAGCACATGCGCGCCTACAGCCTGTTGAATGCAGCACTGTCTGCGATGCAGTTCATCGTTGCCTTATGGCTCTTCTTGCATCATGGAGACCTTATCCAGCTTGCGATACTGCTGTTGCTCGTGCAGCTTGTTGCGGCATTGATGGCAGGCGTTCTGTGCAGGTCTGCGATGCCCGGTGAATTGCGCTGGCTCCAACCTTCCTTTGACAGGTTGCTTTCGATTATGAAGGCGGGCGCGCCCATCGCGCTTCTCGGCGTGCTCGGCGTTGTCTATCAGCGATCTACCCTGCTGCTGCTGCCGGTGTGGGCCGGCGCGGCAGGCGTAGGCTGGTTTTCGGCAGGCGCCAGGGTCCTGGAGGCGGCCAAGACCGGACACATCGCGGTGCTCACCGCCTTGTTTCCGATGATGGCCGCGAAACATGCCGGAAGCCCCGAGGGATCGCCGCGCGGCTTCCGGATGCCCGGCCTGTTCCTGTTCAGCGCGGGCCTGGCGGGCTCGCTCATGCTCAGCGTGCTGGCGGCGCCGCTCGTGCGGCTGCTCTTCGGGCCCCAGTTCCTGCCTTCGGTTCCGATCCTGCGCATCCTCGCCTGGGCGCTCACTCCCTATGCCGTCAACAGCTTCCTCACGCTGGCCTTCCTTGCGCGGCGGGAAGAACAGACCGTCGTCAGGGCGCTGGCAGGGAGCACCGGGTTGCTGATCCTCCTGATCGTATGGTGGACACCTTCCGCGGGCGCAGTAGGAGCGGCGTGGGCCGCGCTGTGTGCCGAGTCCGCACAGGCGGTTTATCTGCTATCCAGGGAACTCCGAAACAGCCGCGGCCTCACCGATATCCTCCGGACTTCGACGCTGAGGGATTGAGCGCGACGCCGCCATGCGGCGGCATTCCTTGACATAATCGACGCCTACACTATAATGCTTCGAGGTAGGCGCCATGGCCCCGATAGCACTTCTTCGGACCTGTTCGGCCAGATATTCTGAGCAGGGGAATCAACATCAAGCTAGCCGCCTCCAAGCCTTTCATCCATACGTTTTACCGTCCCGGCAGCCGTACAGCCCCGGAACGCGCTCCTTCCCTCACGTGGCATGAGTCAGACGGCCGAGCTGCGCACAGAAACGCCTTCGCTTGCACTCTCCAGTCGAGCGCGTCTCACGCGATTCCTCCTGCCGTTGGGCATGCTCCTGGCAGTCCTGGGAGAGATCGTCATACGGAAGACGCGCGGGGACTCCCCTTCCGAAGCGTGGATGCAGGCCGTCGCGGGTGTGCTCCTGATCCTGGGTGGTTTCGTGTTCGGCGCGGCTGCTCCAGCCTATGCATCGTGGTCAGATCCTTCAGAGAATACAAATTCACTTCCGCGCCCGTGGCATATTGGACTGTTCTGGGCGTGTTTTCTCGCCGTCGCCGCGCTGATCTTGTTCGACCAGGACGGCGAGACGCCGCTCGTGCTGGCGGCGTGGCTCGGCAGCATCCTGATGATCGTAGTCGCGCAGTTGCGCGGCGTGCGGCTGCACCGGCCTCACATCCCACGGGCCGAGTGGCTGTACCTCGCCGGATTGGCCCTGCTGCTGATCGTGGCTCTCGTCACGAGAACCTATCGCCTCACGGCTCTCCCGTACAACCTGGACGGTGACTTTGCCTCCGTAGGCCTCCAAGCCCGAGAGCTGGCCGCGGGTCGGCAGCATCAGATCTTCACATACGGTTGGGCGAACATACCGATGATCGGTTACCTGCCCGCTGCGAGCGCAATGTTGTTGTTCGGCGCGGGCCTGGCCGGCCTGAATGCATCGGGCGTCGTAGAAGGGCTGTTGATGCTGGTCGGCGTGTATCTCCTCGGCCGCGAGCTGTTCAGCGCGCGCGCCGGGCTGTTTGCTGCGGCCGTCCTGACGATCTCCTACACACACCTTGCTGCGAGCCGCCAGGCCATGTATATCGACCCGGCCTTCTTCATGCTGTTTGCGATCTACTTCCTGACCATCGGGCTACAACGGGACCAGGGCTGGGCGTTGGCTCTCAGCGGCATCCTGACGGCGCTGTGCATCGACATGTATTATGCGGGGCGGCTCATCATCCCGTTGCTCGGTCTGGCCCTGCTCCACAACCTCCTCTTCCGCGGGGCATGGCTGGTTGCGCGGTGGAGATCGCTAGCGATGTGGGCGGTCACGGTATTGATCACGTTGGGGCCGATGCTGCTGGTATTCGCGGAAAACCCCGGCGCGGTTGGTGTGCACACTGAGGAGGTCTTTATCCTCAGCCCTGAGCTCATGCGGCACATGGAAGGCGTTTACAGAGTGACATCGCCGGTCGGCGTGCTGCTGCAGCAGTTGCGGCATACTCTCCTGATGTTCCACTACTACCCCGACAAGGGCACGCAGTTCGGGCTGACGCTTCCCTATCTCGATCCGCTGGCCGGTATCCTGTTCGCACTGGGTTTCGGATACTTCCTGATGAACTGGCGCCGCATGGGCTCCGGCTGGCTCTTGTTGTGGATCGTGCTGGGCGTGTTCTTTGGCAGCTTCCTAACCGGCAATGCCCCTTTCTGGCCAAGACTGATCGTCCTACTGCCCCCCGTGGGTCTGGCCTGCGGTGTTGCCGCCGACCTGATCTACGGTTACTTCCGTGCGGCCTTGGGGCCGCGCGGACGCGACGCGGTGGTGAGTCTGGCGCTGGTCGCGCTGATCATCTTCCTCGTTGCAGGCATCAGCAATTGGAACGCTTATGTCCGCGTCAAGGGCTCCTATGCGACCGCCCGCACGCTCATCGCCCGCTTCATGGAGAAGCAGCCGGAAACAGCTCGCGCGTATCTGGTCTCGAATGACTTCCACTACACGGACCGGGAGTTCGACTTCCTGGTACCCGGCCGCCTGGTTGGCAACCTCACGCCCGAGCAGGCTGCGAGCACGCTCGCCCCAGCCGGTCAGCCGACCTTCCTGATCCTGACCGCCGAGCAAGCCGACCTCGCTGCGCAGTTGCAGCAGCGCTACCCGGGAGGGCCGGCGGAGGGCAACTCGCCGAATGAGGTCGCGTTCTATGCACTGCGTTTGCCTTAGCAGCAAATTGATCCTCGTCTGATATGAGTGAAGCTGAGATCATGCAAGCTACTACAGCGGGTGTGACCGGATCGACCGAAGCAGGGGCGAGGCGCCAACTGCTGAACCTCGCGGCGGCGGTCGGCGTGGGAGCCGTCGCGGTGTGGCTTCTGCGCCAGCCCTGGGCCAAGACGGTCTTCTGGCCGTGGCTGGTCCTGCTGTTCGCCATGTTCATGGGCGCGGGGGCACTGCGCGGGCTCGAGCTGTGGCTCCCCGGCGAAACGCTGCTGCCGCGCCTGGCAGCTTACGCAGGCGCGCGCCGCCGCAGCATTGGTATTGCGTGTTTCGTGGCCGCGGTGCTCGCCGTCGCGTGGGTGGTCTTGCGCTTGTGGCCCGACTACCAGCAATGGCACGGCACGCCGGCGGTCTGGATCGCCGCGCTCGTCCTCCTGCTGCTGGGCGCGTGGCTGATCGGAGCGGTGGGCCGCGGGTCGCCGCGCGCCGCCACCGCGATATCGTTGTGGAAAGACTCGCGCCGCAACCGATGGCTCGAGCTGGCAGTCTTTACCGCCATCTTCATCCTGGCTGTCTTCCTGCGCACATACCGACTCGACAGCATGCCGCCGGGCATCTACGTCGACGAGACCAACGGCGCCCTCGATGCACTCTACATCAACGAGGGCCGCGATGCCTCCCCGTTCGCCACGGGCTGGTATGAGACTCCCAACGGCTACCTCTACTACATGGCCGGGATGTTCCGGCTTTTCGGCGCAAACTGGTACAGCCTCAAGTTCGTCTCATTGATCCCCGCCATCCTGACGATCCCCGCCATCTACCTTCTGGCGCGCCTGCTGTTCGGACCGCTGGCCGGATTGAGCGCGATGCTGCTCATGGCGGTCAGTCGCTGGCACCTGAGCATGAGCCGCTGGGGGTGGAACGAGACCGCGCCTCCACTGTTCCAGATCCTGTCCTTCTACTTCCTGATTCGCGGCCTGCGCGACCGGCGCGCGCTCGACTACGCGCTGAGCGGGATGCTGGCCGGACTCTCTGTCTATACGTACCTGAGCAGCCGCCTCGCCATCGCGACATTGATCCTGTACGTCATCTACTGGTTCCTTTCCGATCCGTCGGGCTTTCCGGCCTCGCTTAAGCGGAGCTGGCTGGGCATCTCGATACTGGCTATTGCAGCCGCCGCGGCCGTGGCGCCGATCGCGGTCACATACATGCGCAGCCCCTTCCTCATGAACAACCGCGTCTCGGAGATCAGCGTCTTCCGCGACGTGAAGGACCGCAACAGCTTCGATCCGCTCGTCAGCAACGTGGTGGACATGCTGCGGTTCTTCCACCAGACGGGCGATCTCCAGGGAAAGCACAACCTGCCAGGCGAGCCGATGGCAGACCCGTTCACGGGCCTCCTGTTCGCCATCGGTGTGGCGTACGCGATCCTGGGCTGGCGCGATCAACGGCGCGTGTTGCTCTTGCTGTGGCTGGTGATCGGGCTGGCGGGTAGTTTCCTCAGCTCCCAGCACGAGTCGCCCCAGTCGTATCGCTCGCTCACCGCACTGCCGGCGGTCGTCATGCTCGCGGCGGACGTGCTGGACCGCATCGTGCGCGGCGCGCATAAGTGGCTGGACGGGCAGAGCCTTACGAAGGTGCACCCGGCGCTAGCAGCAGGCGGGGCAGCCGCTATCCTCGTGGTCGCGCTGGCGGGAGCTGCCATCTGGGAATCGACGGTGTACTTTGGCCGTCAGGCGCACTCCATCGACGTGTTGCGCGGCTTCAACCCGACCGAGAACGGGGTGGCCCACGAAACCATATCCGCGCTCGGTGCGGGAGAGACGGTCTATCTCTCCCCCAACTTCTACGGCTTCGCGCCGTTGCGGTTCCTGCTGTACGGTGTCTACAAAGCGAAGACTGGTGAGAACACGCTCGAGGACCGGCCCTACCAGGTCGTCGTGCCGGAGGTAAACCTGCCCGTTCCTGATGAGGGGCATGACGCCTTGATCCTGCTCGACAGCACATACTGGCTCGTGCGGGGCCTGATCTCGTCGCTGTACCCGCAGGCCAGAATGGAGATGGTCACCCTGCCGGACGGATCGCCGAACTACATGCGCGTCGAAATAGCGGAGAGCCAACTGAAGGCATTGCAGGGCCTAAGAGAGGATGTAACCCTTGCGAACGGGCAGCACAAGACGTACACCGTGCCGGATATTTCCGCGAGCGCAGATAACGCAGGCAGCGGCGCAGTCACCTGGACAGGAGCGCTGCGTCTCGAACATGGGAACCGGTACGAGATCAGGCCCTCGGAGGGCTTGCAGGTCTATATCGATGGCGAGCCGATGGACAGCCCCCGCTACTTGGGCCGCGGCCTTTACAGCCTGCGCGTCGAAAGCAGCAGCGTTCCAACAGAAGGAACCGGCCTCTCGTGGAAGATCGGCGATGCGGACTTCGTGCCGATCCCGCCGCAGGCTTTCTTCCAGTTGACCGGCCTCGACCACGGGCTGCTCGGAACCTACTGGGACAACGTGAACTGGGAAGGCGCGCCGCTGTTCCACCAGGTAGCCCCCTTCCTGCAGCTTGCCTGGCCCGACGAACAGCCCATCGTGCCGAACGGCCCGTTCAGCGCGCGCTTCACCGGCAAGCTGCACGTGACCGACGCGGGACCGTATGACTTCAAGGTCGAAGCCGACGATGGCGCGCGGCTGACCATCGACGGCACGGTGCTCGGCGAAGGCATGACCGCGGGGCAGCCGAACAACTTCCAGGGCTCCATGCTCCTCGCGGCGGGGGACCACCCCATCCAGCTCGACTACTTCCAACAGGGCGGCGGCTCGGCGCTCAGGCTGTACTGGCGGTCTCTCGATCAAGATTGGGCCCCGGTCCCGCCGGAAGCATTGATCCCGGCGCAGCCATGAGCACAGAGTAGAATCAGGCCATGACTTCGACCACGCTGGAAGATCAGTCGCCGCGCTCCTCCGGGCAGACCCGGCTGCGGGACCGCATGCAGCGTTGGGCCGGGCTGCTGGCTCAGCCGCGCGCGCTCCACATCGGCATGCTGGTCATCGTTCTGCTGGCCGCCTACTTCCGCTTCCATGGGCTGAACTGGGACAGCGGGCGGCACCTGCATCCGGATGAACGGTTCCTCAGCCAGGTGACGAACGATCTCAAGTGGCCGGAGGACTGGAAGACATACTTCGACCCGGCCACCTCCACGCTGAGCCCGTACACGCTGCCTAACATGGGACTTTTTGTGTACGGCACGCTGCCCGTGTACCTGGTCAAGTGGATCTCGATCCGGCTCAACGAAAACAACTACGACCAGATCACGATGGTCGGGCGCGCCGTCTCGGGCCTGTTCGACATCGGCGCGATGCTGATGCTCTACCTGTTGGCGAAGAAACTGTACGGGGTGCGGACGGCGTTTCTGGCCGCGGCGCTGCTCGCCATATCGGTGCTGAACATCCAGCTCTCGCACTTCTACGCAGTCGATACCTTCGCCAACCTGTTCATCGTGGCGACGATGTACTTCCTGGTCGCGGCCGGCCTCTCGGGCCGCTGGATCGATTATGCGCTGGCAGGCCTGATGCTGGGGCTCGGGCTGGCCTCCAAGCTGAGCGTGTTCACGCTGGCCGTGCCCATCGCGGCTGCCATCGGCATGGACTACTACCGGCGCTCGCGGGACCGCGACATTCCGACCGCACTGGAACAGAGCGCGGTGAGGCTGCTGACCGTCGCTGTGGTGGCGCTGCTCACCTTCCGGGTGCTGCAGCCCATCGCGTTCACAGGCCCGGGCTTCATGAACTGGTCGCTGAACCCGCGCTGGCTGCGGGATGTGGTGGAGCAGCAGAAGACCGTTAGCGGGGAAGAGGACCTGCCGTGGATCCAGCAGTGGACGGACCGCTCGATGGCCTTTCCGCTGTACAACATCATGGTGTGGGGACTCGGCCTGCCGCTCGGGCTGGCAAGCCTGGCTGGATACGGGCTGGTGGTCTATGAGCTGATCCGCCGGAAGAAGATGGAGCACCTGCTTCCGGTCGTGTACGTGACCGCCACGTTCATCTACCATGCGGCCACGTTCGTGAAGTTCATGCGCTACTTCCTGCCGCTGTATCCGTTCCTGGTGATGTTCGCGGCGTACGGGATCATCTGGTTGTGGGATCACCGTCAGGCGCGGGAAGATAAGCCCGCAGAGGCGGCTGCCCGCCCAATGTTCCGCGAGAGACTCGCCTCGGGCGTGCATTGGAACGCCGGCTGGGCGATCGGCATCGGGGCGCTGGTCGTGCTCAGCACGTTGCTGTATGCCGCGGCGTTCAGCGACATCTACAACCGCACGAACACGCGCGTAGCGGCCTCGCGCTGGATCTACGCCAACCTCCCGACCGGCTCGGTGCTGGCGAACGAGCACTGGGACGACTGGCTGCCGATCGGCGGGCTGGATGGAAAAACCTCCTACGGCGACCAGGGCATGTTCCGGTCGGTCGAGATGGCGAACTACGAGGACGACACGCCCGAGAAGCTCGACAAGACGGTGGACAACCTGGCGAGCGCGGACTACCTGATCCTATCGAGCAACCGGCTCTACGGCTCCATCCCGCGGCTGCCGATGCGCTACCCGCTGATGACCCGCTACTATCAACTGCTGTTCGCGGGAGAGCTGGGCTATCGGAAGGTCGCCGAATTCAGCTCCTACCCAAGCCTGCTCGGCATACAGATACCGGACCAGATCGCCGAGGAGTCGTTCACTGTTTACGATCACCCGCGGGTTCAGATCTTCAAGAAGACGGCGCACTTCAACGCCGAGAAGATTCGGGCGGAACTCGGGGATGGCATCGACTGGCAGTCGGTCGTCCACGTGACGCCGCGGCAGGCAACCGCCGCGCCGGGCGGGCTGGAGCTGACCGCCTCCCAGGAGGAGAAGTACCAGGAGACCGCTCAGTGGTCCAGCGCGGAGGTTAACGAGGGCAGCCTGGGGAGCCGGATGCCGGTGCTGATGTGGTTCATCGTCGTGGAGTTGATCGGGTGGCTCGCGCTGCCCATCGCGTCGGTCACGTTCAAGAGCATGGCGGACCGCGGCTACGGGTTCGCCAAAGCGCTGGGGCTGCTGCTGGTCGCATGGGGCGCGTGGCTGCTCGCAAGCTTAAAGATCATGCCGTTCACATGGTGGGCGATCCTCATCGTGATGCTGTTGCTGGCTGCGGCCTCCGCGCTGCTGCTCCGGCAGCGCCAGGCGCAACTGCGAAGGTTCGTAACCGCAAGATGGCGGCTGATCGCACTGGAAGAAGGCCTGTTCTGGCTGCTCTTCGCAGCGATGCTATTCATCCGGATGCACAACCCGGACCTGTGGCACCCGGCCATGGGCGGCGAGAAGCCAATGGACCTGGCCTATCTCACGGCCATCGTCCGCACGCCGTACTTCCCCTCATATGACCCGTGGTTCGCGGGTGGGTACATCAACTACTACTATTTCGGCATGGTGCTGGCCGCCACGCTGATCCACCTGACCGGCATCGTCCCGACGACCGCCTACAACCTCGCTGTGCCGACGTTCTTCGCGCTGACGGCGATGGGCGGCTTCACGGTGGCGCTCAGCTTCGCGCAGAGAACGGGAACAGATGGGCGCCCGGCAGCGGAGCGAACTCTCTTCGGTGTTAGCACCGGCACGCTGCTGGCTGCCCTGTGCGGCGCGCTGTTCGTGACGGTCATCGGCAACCTGGCGCAGATCAAACTGCTGTGGGACGCGATCCGTCAGCTCAGCACGCTGCCCGGCAGCGGGGCGCTAGGCATGATCGCACAGTTCGCCGACGGCTTGAGCAAGTGGGCCGGCGGGGAGAAACTGCCGATCCACACCGAGTGGTGGTACTGGAACGCGACGCGGGTGATCCCCCCGGCGCAGGGCGAGGCAGGCCCGATCAACGAAATGCCGTTCTTCACCTTCCTGTTCAGCGACCTGCACGCGCACATGCTGGCACTGCCCTTCACGCTATTGACACTGGGACTGGCGGTGAGCCTCGTCCGCGGCTGGTGGCGCGCAGGACCGGGCAGCTCGATCCGTGCATGGTTCCATGATGGAGAGGAACTCCTCCTGCTGGCGTTTCTGGCGCTGACGACCGGCGCACTGTGGCCGATGAATACGTGGGACTTCCCGACGTACGTCCTCATCACCACGGCGGCAGTCGCGGTCCGCGAGTACGCGCGCAGGCGGCGCATCGATTGGGGAGGCATCTGGGCGGTCGCATGGCGGATGGGCGTCATCGTGGCTGGAGGCTGGCTGCTGTTCCTGCCGTTCCACCAGACCTACGCGAGCGCGTACTTCGGCGCAGAGCTTTGGAAAGGCTCGAAGACGCCGCTGTGGGCGTATCTGCTCATCCACGGCTTCTTCCTGTTCGTTCTGACATCGTACATGGTGATCGAATTGCTATACGGCCGCGGACACAACTCGGTCGTGCGGTCGCTGCAACTGACTCTGAGGCACTGGCGCAAGAGAAAGCACGCGCAGGGGCTGTTCGAGGCGCTTGCCAAGCCCAGGTCGAGCTACGGGTTGGGACTGAACGCCAGCCAGCTTGCGGCAGGCGTCGTGCTGGCGATCTTCGTGCTGAACCCGGTCATCGGGCTGGTGCTGGCGCTGGTATTGCTGTCTACGCTGCTGCTGTTCAGCCGCAGGCCGGACCCGCGGCGGCAACTGCTGCTGTGCCTGATCGGGTTGGGGCTGCTGCTGACGGGCATGGTCGAAGTGGCGGTGCTGAAGGGCGACATCAGCCGTATGAACACGGTGTTCAAGTTCTACCTGCAAGTCTGGGTGATGTGGTCGGTAGCCTCGGCAAGCGTGCTGCCTGATCTCGGTCGGAGGTTACGCAGCGAGCGGAAGACCGCGGCGGCGCAAGAGAAGATCGATGTGCCGGAGGGAACCGCATGGACGCCGCAGGTCGCAGCGCAATACGAGCGCCGCGGCTCGGCAAGCCGAGCCCGCGACGGGCGGCTGTGGTGGGCGGCATTCGGGCTCCTGCTGGCGGGCTGCCTGCTGTATCCATTGACCGCCACGCCGGTGCGCATCAGCGACCGGTTCCAGGGCAGCCATTCCGTGACGCTGGACGGGACCGAGTACATGCAGACCTCTGTGTACACCGATAACGGCAGGCCGGTCACGCTGAGCTATGACCGCATGGCGGCGGAATGGCTGCGGCAGAACGTGCGCGGCATCCCAACCATCCTGGAGGCGAACACGCCGCTGTACCGCTGGGGCTCACGGGTCTCCATCTATACCGGGCTGCCGACGGTGATCGGCTGGGACTGGCACCAGAAGCAGCAGCGCTCGGTCATGCCGGGGCAGATCGTCGATCAGCGGCTGGCGGATGTGGCGACCATCTACAACACGATCGACGTTCAGCAGGCAGTGGACCTGCTCCACCAGTATGGCGTGAAGTTTATCTACGTGGGCGCGCTGGAACGGATGTATTACGATGCCACGGGCGTTGGGAAGTTCGAAGTGGCAAACCCGGCGTGGGATCGAGTGTACGAGAACCCGGAAGTCATCATCTTGCAGGTGCATTAGGGGCGGGGAACGGGACAAACTTTAAACACGACGGACACGAAGGAATTTGGAGTGCCGCCCGGTCATCGCCGAGCCATCGCCTTGCAAGCAGCCCTACCCCTTCCCTGCCTCCACTCCGCTCCGACATGCTCCGCGATCCCCAAATGCCACCTGCAAAATAAGCGCGCAACCCGAGGCCGTGGCAGTCAGAGTTGGACATCCAATCTGATTTGAAAGCATTTGGGGAGGGTGGCTGGAGGCCGGGTAGGGCTCTCCCGCCCGGCGCGTTTCTGGCTCGATCAAAAGACGTCCTCTAAGCGTGTACATCGCTCTGTACGCCTACACGAAGACACCCGAATTATCCTCTGATTCCTCCTGTAAGTTCCCGAGAATTGAAAATGCCGATGTTTGTGTGTATGTCTGTCTTCCCCCTAATTGGGGAGACAGACATACAGGTTCCAGCGTACTACATCATATCTCCAGGAAAACTCCCGTTCTTACTTCCTCCCTCTCCTCCCCCTTTAAGGGGAGGAGAGGGAGGAACACGGGCTGCTTTTTGTTCCTCCTCCTGTTCCTCCTCTCGACCGCGCAGCCGGGATAACCTCTATGATCTCCTGCTGAGACACCATCTTCCTGGGTGTTCTGAGTGGTCTGGGTAGGTAGTATTTCCCTTAAGGAATACCTACCTACCCTGCCTGCACCCTGCCTCTTTTTATTAATACAGAACTGCACCCCACCCCGCCTGCATTAGACATTGTTCGGGTGGTAGTTCGCTCGAACCCTGCGATCTTCCGGGTCTGTCCACCGCTAGTACGGCGTGATGGGTCCTGTGCAGTTTTCGGGAAATAGGGGAGATTCGGGAAATCGGCAGCATTACCGAACAGGCCGGAACACGGGCGCGGTCCGCCTTCCTGAGAGAGAACGCCGTGCCTAACCCGTGCGGGTCTCAGGTGATCAGGTCGGCTTTCAGCTCGATCTTGAGACCCTGACCGAGCAGCTTGGATACTGGGCAACCCCTGGCGGCCTCCTTCGCAAGCTCCTGGAACTTGCCGTCGTCGATGCCGGGGATCTGACCGCGAGTGTGAAGCCACATCTTGGTGATCTGCCAGCCGTCGTCCTGAGACTCGATCGTGCACTCGGCGTTGGTCTCGATCTGCTTCGGCGTGAAGCCCTTCTGCTTGAGGGTGCTGGCGAATGCCATGCTGAAACAGGCGGCATGCGCCGCAGCCAGCAGCTCCTCCGGGTTGGTGCCCGGCGCGTCCTCGAAGCGGGTGGAGAAGTTATATGGCTGCTCGTACATGGCCTTGCTCTCGGTGCTGATCATGCCGCCGCCGCTCTTCAGATCGCCGTTCCAGATCGCACCGGCCTTGCGCACACGCTCTGTCATATCATGATTCCTTTCGTGGCCGCGCGGCCACCCGGCAAGAAATGTCCGTCCGCTTATATTAACGAGGCGCGGAAATGCCCTGCTATGTGCGAAGCGCGCCCACGATCGGCTTGTTGCACCGGCGAATCTCGTTATTGCAGCAGGAAGCACGGCATGCAGGCATATCCGCGCAGCCAACGAGATTAAACCGGCCGGACAAGCTCAAAGGCCGGCGCGGCATAATTGGAGACTAACTGGCGAGCGACCCCGCCTGCGCATACTCGCCGTAGGCACTTTAGAACTGGCGGAAGAGGCAGCATGGACGAACAGACCCCTCGAACCCTGAACCACTTCGCGCTGCTCTCGTTCACTGACACCTACTGGTCGATGAACGAGCATGCCAAGGCCGGGTTCCACGAGCACTGGCTGGCGGGGCTGAGCGCGCTGGCGACCAACTTCGACATCTACCAGAACACGGGAGGCAACGCGGAGCTGCTGACGTGGTGCGCGGTCAATGCCGACGAGGAGTGCGCCACATCGGATTATTTCGAGAAATGGGCGACCATCACAACCCCCTACCGGCACCTGATGCGACCGCTGGATTCGCTGTGGGGATACACGCGGCCATCTCAGTACTCGGAGGCGGGTCTCTCGGCGCAGGTCATCGATCCGCTGGCGACCACGCGGGCAAACTACCTGGTGATCCATCCCTTTGCCAGGACGAACGAGTGGTACGCGTTGAGCCAGGACGACCGGCAGGCGATGATGGAAGAGCACATGCGCGTCGGCGAGAAGTATGCAGAGATCAAGAAGCTCGTGCTGTATTCGACCGGGATACAGGACCACGAATTCGTGGTTGTGTGCGAAACCGACGACCTGCCGCGCTTCTCGGAACTGGTCATGGAGCTGCGCGGCACGCGGGCGCGGAAATACACGCTGAAGGAGGCGCCGGTGTACACGGCGGTCTATCACCCGGCAGCACAGACGCTGGCGCTATGGAAATGAGGGAGCGGTTCCTGCGAGCCTGCCGCCGGGAGGCCGTGGATGCAACGCCGGTCTGCTTCGTGCGGCAATGGTGACGATGCAGCCGGTCCGAGCGTTGGACGTCTGTCAGGAGGGGCTGTCCATACAATAGGCAGCCCTTTTTGACTCTATGGCACAGAAGTGTTCAACGCAGCACTTATTAGTGCCGAAGTTGTACAGCTAGTATTGAAATGATACTGGGGGGTCGATCCATCCTGTGATATGGATGAGATGCTTTGTTATCCGCGCGCCTAACAACCCACCTGCGCCGTTCGAGGCACCCGATGGCCCAATGGATGGGCTTCCGCGCACACCAGACCCGCTTCCGACGGAGGCGAGGCAGGCAAGCCTCACTTGTTCGATTCTTAAGCATAGGATACCAGGTTTCGCCAAGTTTCAAGGCCATATTGTTGTATACTTTCCTGAATTAGTGCAAAAACCGGCTGCCAGGCGCACCTAGGCCTTAAAGTTGTAGAATAGGAGGGGCAATGGCCGGGAAAACCACAACACCTGCACTTCCCCCGGCGGACTCTATCGAAACCGACCAACGCACGGCGATTCTGCGGGGCATTTTGGGTCGCGTGGAGATGGAACAGCCGGTTGAGAGGCTTACCCCGCGGTTCCTGCCGGCGCTGGAGGGACAGGGCTTCCGGGCGGACCGGTCGTGGTTCATCAACAATTAGTGCCATTATTCGAGATCATGGAGGAATAGCCGAATTGGAGCGGGCAGCGCAGGATGCGGACAGGAAGGGCAGCGCGGATACCGGGTCTGCGAACGGTGCGCTGCGCCTGCTGCTCGTGGACGACGATCCGCTGAACCTGAACATCATGGAGCTGATGCTCCAGCCGCTCGGCTATGAACTCGAGTACGCGTGCGACGGCGCCGAGGCGCTGCAAGCCATTGAAACGAAGCCCTACGACCTGGTATTCATGGACCTGATGCTGCCGGACATGAGCGGCCGGGACGTGTGCCGCAAGGTACGGGAGCGGGAGGCCGGCAAGCAGCGCGTACCGATCGTAGCCCTCACCGGTTACGACATGCCGGGGCAGCCGCTCGAGCTGTTCAAGGCCGGCATGGACGATTACATCTTCAAGCCGTACGACCTGAGAGCCCTGAGGCGCATCATCAACCTTTACGCTGGAGGCAACGAACGGGAGGCGGACCGGCAGACCCGGGGCGGAACGGGCCCGCTGGTGGAAAGCGCGCCGGTGCTCGACACGGCCAGCAGCGTGGCGGACCTCTCGAACGATGTGGACGGTTACAAGGAGCTGCTCGGGGACTTCCTGGCCGGACTGTCCGCGAGGCTCGACCGGATGCGCCGGGCATACGAGGCTGGCGATTTCGAACGGCTCAACCGTGAGTGCCACACGCTGAAAGGGATATCGGCGGGGTTGGGCGCCATGCGGCTCTCGATGGCGGCGACGCAACTGGGGCGCTCATGCGCGGATGGACAGCGTGACTCGGCCGGCTCACTGCTGGAGCAGGTGGAGCGAGCCATGACCGAGGCGCAGGCCGCGGGACAGGAATTCTTACAGGGTTAGGCGGGGCAGCCGCGGCTGCCTCGGGCATGGAGGAGAATTTGCATGCACGTTCTTCTGGTGGATGACGAGCTCTACTACTACAAGCTGCTGGAGAAGCCGCTGAAAGACGCGGGCCACAGCCTGGAGTATGCCAAGAGCGCGAAAGAAGCCCTGGCGAGCATCAGCACCAAGGGGGCGGAGATTGTCATCATGGACCTGAGGCTGCCGGACTCGTCCGGCTTCGATATCTTGGAGCGCCTGCGCCGCGACCAGCGCTTCAGCCACGTACCCCTGATCGTCATTACCGTCGACAACGACCTGAACAACAAGCTCAAGGCATTCGAGCTGGGGGCCGACGACTATCTGGTAAAGCCGTTCCAGCCCGAGGAGCTGGTGGCGCGGCTGCGAATACTGGGAAACCGCGGCAAGGCGCTGAAGATCGTGCAGGATCTGGAGAAGACGACGGTCGACGTCAACACGACGGTGGCGCTGCACAGCCTGCGCGGGGGCGTGGGCTGCTCCAGCATCGCGGTGAACCTGGCCATCGCCTACCGGAACCTGTGGGAACGGCACACGCTGCTTGTGGACGCGGTGCTGACGGCGGGCCAGGTGGCGATGATGCTGGACTCGACGCCGCGCGTCACGTGGGAGCACTACGTGGGCATCGCGCACGACGCGCTCAGCCAGGAAGACCTGGAGCAACTGGTCTCGCCGCACAAGAGCGGGCTGAACTATGTAGCCAGCCCGAAGTCGCCGCTAGCCTCGGACGCGTTCAGCGATGAGTTCTGGCGAAGCGTGTTCGCGGAGTTCAAGCAGCGCAACGAGTTCATCGTGGTGGACCTGCCCCACGACTTCTCGGACATGACGATCCAGCTGCTGAACATGTCGAACTGGGTGCTGCTGGTGCTGGCCCCGGAGATCGGGTCGCTGCGGGCGGCGTCCAGCGCGCTGGAGATCTACGACCGGCTGGGCTATCCGGCGGACAAGATCAAGCTGGTATTGAACCGAACCTCGTCGACGGGCATCCAGCAGGCGAAACTGGAGAAGGTGCTGGAGCGGCCATTCGATTTTGTGCTGCCGCACGATGCAAGCGAGGTGCGGCGCGCCCTGGACTTCGGGGTGCCGTTCGTGACGGAGAACCCCGATCTGCCCATCTCTGCACAGATCGAGAACATGGCTTTTCATTTGAGCGATGAGTTCTTCAAGAACCTGCCGCCGGCCCTGCCGTCAGGGACCTGGAAGCGCGTCAACAAACGGCTCACGTCGGAAAAATAACCGCGCATATCCATGAAGCGATCCGTCCCGCAGATCCTGATCATCATCGTGATCTTGCTTGGTGTCACGTTGACCGGGTTTGCCCGGGCGCTCGCGGTGCCCACCGGATCGGCTGCTTCGATCGTTGAACCGCCGCCCATCGGACAGGTGCTCGAGTCGGCTACCGCGACCGTGACGTCGCTGCCGCTGCCGACGCCGTTCAACCAGGTTCCGACCGAGATCCCGAACGCGTCGGTCTTTGCCTTCATCCAGGCGCCGCAGGGCCCGCTGCAACTTCCCTACGTGACGCTGTACGGGTTCCAGATCGGCACGTTCCTGTCGGGTATTACGATCAACGGCACGATGAACTCCACCGAGTTTGAATGTCCCGGCTCGCCGTGCACGGTTCCTTTGCAGCTGGGAGAGACGCGTTTCATCTTCAAGGCCCAAACGCCGTCCGGAGCCGCGAGCGATGTGGTGTATGCAACGGTCGAAGCGGAGATGCGGAGCGACGGCTACTATGTGACGATCACGTCGGTCAGCCAGTTCGCGCGCGGGGGGAGCGACGCCTGCCTCCCGATCTGGGAGATCACGGACGATCAGCATCCGGCGTGGGCGCAGTTCCCGCTGTTCCCGTTCGAGCTGAACACGAACATCCCGCTGCACCACCTGGCGGCGCGGCTCATCACGTATGGCGAAGTCGATACGAAGGACTGCCCCGCGGGCGGGCTGAGTCAGGACATGGATTGGCCGAACGGGTGCGGATTGCAGAAGGCGACGCCGAAGATGATCCAGTGGGAGAACCAGTTCGACGACGCCATCTGGACCGCGGCAAACCAGATCGGCATCCCGCCAAAGATCATGAAGACCCTGATCGAAGTGGAGTCACAGTTCTGGCCGGGGAACGAACGCTATTACGTCGACGAGTACGGGCTTGGCCAGGTAAACCAACTGGGCGTGGACGTGCTGCTGCGGAACGACTACAACCTGTACCAGCAAGTGTGCGCCACGGTGCTGCCGAACTGCATCACGCCGTACATCAGCCTGCCGCCCGCACAACAGGCACTTGTGCGTGGCGCGCTGTTGGCATCGCAGAACACGACGTGCACCAACTGCACGTACGGCGTCGATATCACCCGGGCCAAGCAGAGCATCTCGTTCCTGGCGCAGGTGCTGCGCGCGAACTGCCAGCAGACCAAGGACGTCATGAAGGCACGCGGCCTGACCACGGACTACGAGAGCTACTGGAAGTTCACGCTTCTGAACTACCACAGCGGGCAGACCTGCCTGGCGCAAGCGGTACAGACCACGAAGTCCATCGGCGACCCGATGGATTGGGAGCACCTGGCGCCGCAGGTGGCATGCGCGGGCGGCCGCAAGTACGTGGACGGCTTCTGGGCCAACCTCAGCCTGTTCGATTCGTACAAGTATGTCTCGGGCGCGCAGCCCAGTATCCAGTATCAGCCGGTGCTGCAGCCCACGCATACGCCGCAGCCTTCACCGACGCCGATCATCTCCAGTGCACAGGTCGTCGTCACTGTATACATCGACACGAACGGTGACGGCACGCCCGGGCCGGGCGATCAACTTCTGAGCGGGATCCCGGTACAATTGATCCTTCCGGAAGGCAAGGTACTTTCCGCCACCACCAGCAACGGACAGGCGCAATTCGATTTATCGGGGTACGTGACCGGCATCCAGATCACGGCGACGCTGCCCGGTCTGTACCGAAGCTACCAGTTCTACCTGCCGCAGACCGGAACGGTTTCGATCCCGTTCATCTTTGCCGAGCCGACACTGCCCGGAAAACTCCCTTAGACAGGGCACCTTGATGGAAGAGCCTAGACCCGAGGAACAGCAGGAACCATCACCAGCCGCCGAAGAGCCGATGGAGCAGATGCATCCCCAGCCAGCGGACGACGCGACGCCGCAGGAGGAGAAAAAGCGGCTGAACAAGGATGAGGCGCTGGCAGAGATGCGGCGCTCCCTGCGGGAGGAAGAAGCCGAGGAGAAGACCGGCCTGGGCGCGAGCATGAGCCGCCTTGGCAGGAGGCTGTTCAAAGGTAAGCCCAGGCCCGCAGAAGAGAGCCCGGAGAACGCGCCGCAGCCGGATGATCTCGTCATTCCTGACACGTCGGAGATCGCGCCCGCGGACGAACGCCTGCAGTTGGCAGCCGGTGAGGCGAAGACAGCGGAAGCGGAGCCTGCGGTGGAAGGAACGGAAGACACCGACTTCGAGTCGATGGTCAAGCGGCGGTTGACAAGCCCGCTCCTGATGCCGGACCAGATCGAGCCGACGGTGGCTCCGCCAGCGACACTGGTGGAGCAGATCGGGGAAGTCCGGACCACGCCCGAAGCCGGGCCGGAGTTCGAGCCCGGGGTGGAACATGTCATACCGGGCGTGAGCATCCTGACCGGGCTGCACAGCGAGGAGAAGACAGGTCAGCAGGATGTCTCCGCGCTGCGGCAGGAAGCGCTGGAGGGCTACATCAGCGAGCCCGAGCCAGAGGAGGAAGGATCGCGCACATCGCTGCCTGGGCGGCTGCGGCGCTCCTGGCGGTATATGCCTCGGACGGAACGCAATCTCCTCGTGGGAGCGGTGGTCATTGTTGCGCTTGCGCTCATGGGAGCAGCCGCGTATGGGGCCGTGCAGTTTACGCCAAGGCCGACGCCCGCTCCCACGCGCACCGCATCGATCGTGCCCATCCCGATCTCCGTGAGCCTCCCAGGTGGATGGATATTCCCGCTGAGCGTCGGGCACGTGAACGCCGGGGTTTGGACGCCGCAGGGCGCCGAGTGGCTGGAAGGCACCGAGGTCTGCCGGATCGTCTCCCTTCCCTGGACCATCCAACTGGAGGCCGTGCTGCGCACGCTCAAGGGTAACGACGAGATCAAGCTCTCGATGAGCAATTACGACAGCCTGCTTTACAAGGTACAATCCATTGAACAGGTGCCGTCCAACGAGATCAGCAAGCTCGCGGACAACACGCCGTGCCTCCTGGTCATCCTCTCCAAGGCAAACACCGACACCCGCTGGGTCGTAACGGCTAAGCCCTGAAAACAAATCGGGCTCTAGGAGAATGGATACATGGATTCCAACAAGATCCTGGTCGTGGACCCGGATGAGGTCAGCCGCCAATTCCTGGGACAGATGCTGCAGAAGAAAAGCTATGCCGTCTTCCACGCTGCAACCGGAAAAGAGGGGATCCAGCAGGCGACACAGCTCGGGCCGGACCTGATCGTCTTCGACTCGAACCTGCCGGACATGCCGGTGCTGAATTTCATCCAGCAGCTAAAGCAGAACCAGCACATCGCGTCCATTCCGTGCGTGGTGTTGAGCAGCAAGTCGGACCCGGAGGAGATGCGCACCTGCCTGGAGGCGGGATGCGCAGAGTACTACGTGAAGTCCGGCATGGTGATGATGACGCTGGTCGACGCGATCCCCCGGCTGCTGCTGACAGGCGAACGGAAGACACAGACGCAGTCGCGCAAGGGGCTGCTGATCGTGTTCCTGAGCGCGAAAGGCGGCACGGGCACCACCTCGCTGACCGCCAACATCGGCATGAGCCTCGTGAAGCACTTCAGCCCCAGCAATGCGGCCGTGGTAGACATGGTGCTGCCGTTCGGAGGCGTGGCGCAACTGGCAGGCTGCCCCGACTCGCCGCTCAACCTGATCGAAGTCTCGCTGATGAAAGCGAAGGATATCACGCCGGAATACTTCCGGGAAAACCTGCTCAGCCCTGCCAATTGGCTGTTCCGTCTGCTGCCCGGCTCTCCCGACCCCGATTCGGCGCAGAAGCTCAACATCGGGAATGTCCAGGCCATCGTCGACTCGCTGCGCAGCGAGTTCGACTACGTGGTGCTGGATGTGGGGCGGTCGCTTTCCAAGGTCACGATGCCGCTCATCGAGGAAGCGGACCTGCTGACGATCATCCTCAGCACCGACCAGGCTACAGTGAACCTCACGCGGAAGCTGTGGAACTACCTGGCTGCACAGGGGTGCTCCGCACAGAAAGCATTCCTGATCCTGAACCGGGCGGTGGGACTGGAGGGGCTTACCAAAGCGGAAGCCGAGAAGATCATCGGCATGGATATCAAACTGACCATGCCGTACATGATGGGGAATTTCACGCTGGCGAATAACCAGAATACGCCGGTGCTGCTCAAGTTCCCGAATGACACTGCCAGCCTGATGCTGAAACAGGCAGCCATGGAGATGTCGCGGCAGGCCATCGCACACCGCGAGCGCGCCTAGGAAGGCGTAACTTTCAGGCCGTTCGTGCGTCTTGTAGTTGCGGTCCCCTGCGGAGCGGATGCTTGCATTTCGGCGAGGGCTCCGAGGAGGCAGGCTGGATGCGTGTCACCACGTAATGGACGTAAGGATTCGGTGATCTGTTGGGTTTTTGCAATCTGAGGGAGCGCCGAGGAGAGATATAATTTTGCAGCAAGTCGTCTTTGGAGCGATGATGTCAGAACGCCGGCGAGCGCGCGGACAATCGATGGTGGAATTCGCCCTAGCGCTGCCGGTTTTGCTGCTGCTGATCTACGGGCTGATCGAAACCAGCCGGCTCATCTTCACGGTCGCATCGGTGAACTCCGCCAGCAGAGAGGCGGCCCGCTACGGTTCGGCGGCGGGCATCGCCAGCACGGGCAGCACGACGCTCACCTACCAGGATTGCGCGGGCATCCGCGATGCGGCTCGCCGGGTCGGATTCCTGCTCGGCTTGTCAGATAACCAGATACTCATCTACCATGACACCGGGCCGCAAAGCACGGCAACCCAGTACTGCCTGCCGGGGAACTCCACGGATACCAGCGTGACGCTTGTGAGCGGAAACCGCGTGCTGGTGAATGTGACGGCGCAGTGGACCTTGCTCGTGCCCATCCTTCCCTTCCAATCGCGGACGATCAGCTCTGGAAACACGGCCCGGACGTTCATGGGCGTGATCGAGATCAGCACGCCTTGAACCGCGCAAGACCCAGCCGGGGCTGCCAATACCGGCATGGCGGAAATGGAGCACTGCATAATGAACCCTACACAGAAGCCCGAACGCGGCCAGGTACTTATCATCTTCGTTTTTGCCATCATCGGATTGATCGCCATTGCAGGGCTGGCGATCGATGGCGGCAACATCTATTCCGACCGCAGCCGGGCGCGGAATGCGGCGGATGCAGCCGCCCTGGCAGGCGCCATGGTGAAGGTCAATGAACAAATCGGGG
>DATKAF010000122.1:0-7044 GCA_035498395.1 Anaerolineales bacterium | reverse complement strand
TTTTCCTGTATAATCGCGTTGTAAAATCGCGCTGAGTTCCGTAAGAGAGGAGAATGATATGCGTCGAGGGCGAATTTGGCTTTTTCTGCTCCTGATTGTCATCATCGGTTTGGTGGTTGCCTTCGTGGCCGTGCGCCAGTTTGTTCTTCCCCAAAGGACCGAGCAGCCTCAAGCCACGAACGTCGAAGTCTTTGTCGCAGGGCAGAATATCCCCCAGTGCCAACCAGTCTCGGCGGATAATCTCTCCACGATCAGTGTGCCGAATGACAAGGTCAATGCGGCGGAGTTCACAGCAGACAAACAGCCCCAACTCATCGGCAAGGTCGCAAAGTTCCCCTTGGATCAGGGTACGGTTATAACTACTGCGATGGTGACGGATTCTGGGCAGTGCCAAGGTGGACCTGGACCGCAGTGGGCAGTTCAAATCCCTCCTGGCATGACTGCGGTCTCCATTCCGGCCAGCCGTCTCTCGATGGTGTCGTTCGGCGTTGACGACGGCGCACACGTGAACTTGAACGCCTGCTACCTGTTCGTGGACGTGGACCCCAGCTTCCAAAGCACCACTCCGGATAATACTGCCGTGCTCACAGCGACCGGCTTCCCGCAGAACTCCCTGCCGGTCCTTTCCATGGGCGTGGGCGCCGCCGGTGGCCCTCAAGGGCGCCTCGAGCTGGATCCTTCGCTTCAGCAGCCATTCCTGCTGATCCCTTCCGAAGCGCAGCGCCCGCGCCCCGTGTGCCAGACGATACTTCAGGATGTGGTCGTGATGAAACGCGGCGACTTCCCGATCAGCGGCACGGCGGCGCAGGCCACTCAGCAACAGCAGCAACAGCAGCAGGCCGCGGCTCCCACTCCGGACGTGATCACACTGATCGTCTCCCCGCAGGATGCGGTCACGCTCACGTACATGGTCTACACCAATGCGCAGATGATGATGTCATTGCGCAACCCAAGCGACAAGTCCCGCCTGGCGACAGAAGCCGCCACGCTCCAGTTCCTATTGAGCCAGTACAATATACCGGTACCTGCGAAACTGCCGTACGCGCTCCAGCCCAGGATCGATGCCCTGGCGGCTCCGGTCCTACCCAACGACGGAGCGACGACCACAACAGCTCCGTAGTCGCCGGAGCGCCTCGGATCGCGTAACAAAGGATAGATATGGCTTCTGGTGAGAAAGTCCGGGTCCTCATTGTAGATGACGTTGCGGACACCCGGGAGAATGTACGTAAACTCTTACAATTTGAATCTGACATCGAAGTAGTCGGCGCCGCCCGCACCGGAAAGGAAGGGATCCAACTCTCTCAGGAGTTGGATCCTGATGTCGTCCTGATGGACATCAACATGCCGGACATCGACGGCATTTCCGCGACGGAGGCCATCCGGCAGAAGCAGCCGCATACCCAGGTCGTCATCCTATCGGTGCAGGGCGACCAAAACTACATGCGGCGCGCCATGCTGGCAGGCGCGCGCGATTTCCTGACCAAACCTCCCATGGGGGACGAGCTGGTGTCGGCGGTGCGCCGCGGCGGCGAGATGGCACGCCTCGAGCGGGCCAAGGACAAGCAGCCTCGCGTCCCCGCCTCGGTGCCCGGCAGCCGGATGGGTGTGCCGGCTTCGGCCATGGGGCTGGTGGAAGGCAAGATCGTGACCGTCTATAGCCCCAAAGGCGGCACCGGCTGCACGACGCTGGCTGTGAACCTGGCGATCGCGCTGCACAACGAGGACACGCGGGTGATCCTCGTGGACGCAAACCTGCAATTCGGCGACGTGGCCATGTTCTTCAACGAGCAGGGCAAGAACACCATCCTGGACATCGCGCCGCGCGTGGATGACCTCGACCCGGACACCGTGGAAGAGATCATGATCAAACACGAGGCGTCCGGCATCCACATCCTGGCCGCGCCGCAGCGTCCCGAGCAGGCCGAGAAGCTGTCCACCGACCAGTTCACGAAGGTACTGGACTACCTGCGCCAACTGTATGCCTATGTGGTAGTGGACACATCGTCGATCCTGACCGACATCATCCTGGCGGCTGTGGACCACAGCGACATCATCATCCTGGTTACCACACAGGATATCCCGGCGATCAAGAATGCCCGCCTGTTCCTGGACCTGCTCGTGACGATGGGCATCGACCGCGAGCATATCGTGTTCGTCATGAACAAGTACGATAAGCGCATTGGAATCACGCCCGAGCGTATCGGCGAGAACCTCAAGCAGAAGATCGCGGCGATCATCCCGTTGGATGAGCGAGTGGTAATCCCGGCGGTGAACCGCGGCGTGCCCTTCATGCTGGACAACCGAAGCCAGCCCGTTGCCAAGGGGATCTTCGGCCTGGCGGAGGCATTGCGTTCGCAGCTGGCATCTTTAGAAGTAGATCAGACCCCGCTGGGTCGGCGCTGAGGAGTTAGATCATGTCATTACTGAAACGAATCGAACAAGGGCAAGGCGGGCAGCAAGGCGGCACGCCCTCCGCGGGCTCGGGCAGCGGACAGGGAGGCGGCGACAGCTCGCGCCTTTCCTCGCTGCAGGCACGGCGCGTCAGCGCGCCGATCACATCGCCGCAGGCGGGATCCTACTTCGATCTGAAGACCCGCGTGCAGAACAAGCTCCTCGCGGAGCTGGACCCATCCACCGACGTAACGCGTACGGAAGAGGTCCGCCGCACGATCCAGGAGCTTTTCGAACAGATCCTCGCCGAAGAGAACATCGTACTCTCCCGTCCCGAGCGCGCGCGATTGTTCGAGCAGATCGCGGCCGAAATCCTCGGCTTCGGACCCCTGCAGCCTCTGCTGGAGGACGAGACCATCACCGAAATCATGGTCAACGGCGCCAAGAACATCTACATCGAGCGCAAAGGCAAGATCCACCGTGTGCCGGTCACGTTCGAGAACAACGACCACGTGCTGCGCATCATTGATCGCATCGTGGCGCCGCTCGGTCGCCGCATCGATGAGGCCAGCCCCTACGTGGATGCCCGCCTGCCGGATGGGTCCCGCGTGAACGCAGTGATCGCTCCCATCTCGCTGGTCGGCCCCGTGCTGACCATCCGCAAGTTCGCCAAGAACCCGATCACGGTCGAGCAGTTGGTGCAATTCGGCTCCATCACGCCGGAGGCGCTCCAGTTCCTGAAGGCGTGCGTGGAATCGCGCCTCAACATTGTCATCTCGGGCGGCACCGGCTCCGGTAAGACCACCTTCCTGAACATCATCTCGCAGTTCATCCCGGGAGATGAGCGCATCGTGACGATCGAGAATGCTGCGGAGCTGCAGCTTCGCCAGGAGCACGTGGTTACGCTGGAGTCGCGCCCGCCGAACATTGAAGGCCGGGGCGAGGTGACCATCCGGGCGCTCGTGATCAACGCCCTGCGCATGCGCCCGGACCGGATCATCGTCGGCGAGATCCGCGATGACGCCGCGCTGGACATGCTGCAGGCCATGAATACGGGCCATGACGGTTCCATGACCACGCTGCACTCCAACGGCCCGCGCGATACGCTCTCCCGCCTGGAAACGATGACGCTGATGGCAGGCATGGACCTGCCGTCGCGCGCCATCCGTGAACAGGTGTCGTCCGCGATCAACCTCGTGGTCCACCAGGAGCGCATGCGGGACGGCACCCGCAAGATCGTCAACATCACGGAGATCAGCGGCATGGAAGGGGACGTGATCACCATGACCGACCTCTTCATCTATGAACAGCAGGGCGTCGAGAACGGCCAGATCGTCGGAAAGTTGCGCCCCACCGGGCTGCGGCCCAAGTTCATGGACAAGATCGAGGCGGCGGGCATCCATTTGCCGCCGTCCATCTTCGGCATCGGCGAACGGCGCCGCTACTAGTCCGCCTGGGATGAAAAGGAAGCAGTAAACCTATGGCCCTGTTCATCATCATCGGTGGAGTCATCCTGATCGTCCTGCTCATCATCGGGATGATCGTGACCTCATCGAGAGAACAATCACTCGTTGACGACCGCCTCAACCAGTACCTGGGTGAGCAGCAACCGACCAAGGCAGAGAAGGATTCCCAGCGCGCCATCCTGACGGATTGGGTTTCGAGACGCGTCGAACGCACGAGCATGGGCGGCCGCATCGCGCAGGATCTGGCACGCGCCGATATGAAGTTCAAGGTCGGCGAGTACCTGGCGCTCATCTTCATCTCGGTGATCCTCGTGGGGGGGATCGCATGGCTGATCGGCGGGCGCAATCCCATCTCGTTCGCCATCGGCGCAGTGCTGGGATACCTGGCGCCGGGCATCTATATGAAGCGGCAGCAGGCTCGAAGGCTGAACCGCTTTAATGACCAGTTGTCCGATATGCTCAACCTGATGGTGAACGGCCTGAGGGCCGGCTACTCCACCTTGCAGGCCATGGAAGCCGTCAGCAAGGAGCTTCCATCACCGATCTCGGATGAGTTCCGCCGGGTCGTCCAGGAGATGCAGATCGGCATTCCAATGGACGCTGCTCTCCAGAACTTGATCCGCCGCATCCCCAGCGACGACCTTGACTTCGTGGTTACCGCCATCAACGTGCAGCGGGAGGTCGGCGGAAACCTGTCTGAAATCCTGGATACTATTTCCTTCACCATCCGCGAACGTGTGAAGATCAAGGGCGAGGTCCGCGTCATCACTTCCCAGGTGCGGGCTTCGGGTACGATCCTGGCGCTCATCCCCATCTTCCTGACGATCGTCCTGTGGTTCCTCAACCCCAAGTACCTGATGTCCTTCATGGACGGCGGCCCATATTGCGCCGTGGGTGCGGGCGGTCTGGTTGTCATCCTGATCGGCCTCGGCTACTTTATCATGATGCGGATCGCATCGATCGAGGTGTGACATGAGCATGCTGATCTGGATCATCATCGGGGTCGCGGTGCTGGGAGGCGCAATCCTGCTGGTCGTGGCAGGCGTGCGTGCAGCCAGGAACCGCGGTGAATCGGACCCGCTGATGGCACGCCTGGAAGAGGCCACGCAGCGCGGTGATGTGGTCACGTCCCTCGAACAGATCGAGATGCAGCAGCCCTTCACGCAGCGTGTGTTGGTGCCGCTGCTGCAGCGGATCGGCGAGCTTTCCACCGGTTTCACACCGCAGAAGGTGCTGGAAGACACGACACGCAAGCTGGAGATCGCCGGCAACCCGGGGCGCATCGATGCGGCCACGTTCCTGGCATCCCGGTTCGTCGTGGCGATCTTCTTTGGCGGCATCCTTCTCATGGTCGGGCTCTTCTCGCCCAACCACTGGCCGCTGGGCCAGACGTTCCTCGTAGTACTGGTCTTCACGCTGCTCGGCTTCTTCTTCCCGCAGCTCTGGCTGCAGAGCCGCATTAACTCGCGCCAGAAGGAGATCCGCAAGGCCATGCCGGATGCGCTGGACCTGTTGACGATCTGCGTCGAGGCCGGCCTCGGTTTCGAGGCGGCCATGGCGAAGGTGAGCGAAAAGTGGGAGAACCAGCTCTCGTTCGCGTTGCTCCGGGCCATCCGCGAGATACAGCTCGGCAAGGCCCGCCGCGATGCCATGCGCGATATGGCCGAGCGCATCGGTATTCCCGAGATGACCAGCTTCGTTGCCGCGATCATCCAGAGCGAGATCCTTGGCGTAAGCCTTGCGAAGGTGCTGCGCATCCAGTCGGACCAGATGCGTGTGCGACGCCGACAACTGGCGGAGGAGCAGGCGCACCAGGCTCCGGTGAAGATGATCCTGCCGCTGGCCTTTCTGATCTTCCCGTCCATCTTCATCATCCTGCTCACTCCGGCAGGCATTCAGCTATCCAAATCCTTCGGCAACATCGGCGGACCCTAGGCCCGCCGCCGAACCGGGGAGAGAATTGACGCGGCTTGTGCAGCCCCGGCCCGCCTACTCGCTCTACCGCATGTTGTGGAGCGGGCTGGATCTGTTGTTTCCGCCGCACTGCGGCGGTTGCGGATGCGCCGGAGAGCGCTGGTGCTCGCGCTGCGCTTCCAGTGTTGAACATCCACCCGAGCCCATCTGTGAGATCTGTGGCGTTTCTCTGGATACGGCATCCCGATCGTGCAGCGATTGCCTGGGCGAAAAGCCGAACTACACTGCGCTTCGCTCCTGGTCGGTGTTCGATGGGCCGATCCGGAACGCGCTCCACCGCTTGAAGTACCGGCGCGATATTGGGCTTGGGGAGGCACTGACGTTACAACTGGCGGAATACCTGGCAGAGCTTCACTGGCCGGTCGATCTGGTGGTTCCCGTGCCGCTCGGAAGAAAACGCCGCGCCGAACGCGGTTATAATCAAGTTGGTTTGATCGCTCGTCCGCTTTCTATGGCATTGCGGCTTGCCTACGCTCCTGACGCTCTGCTCCGCGATCAGGAGACTCGTTCTCAGGTCGGCTTGACCAAGGTTCAGCGACAGGAAAACGTCCGCAAAGCCTTCCGCGCGAATCAAGCTCGCGCGACTGGACGTGTTGTGTTGCTGGTGGACGATGTGGCGACGACCGGTTCGACACTCTCGTCCTGTGCCCGGGCCCTCCGTGAGGCCGGTGCGCGGGACGTTTTTGCATTCACCGTTTCCCGCGCAATGCCCAGGCATGGGCTGCGCTTTGCATGAGATCGTCCATCTATCCGGAGCTTGATCGCTCTTCCCATACCCCATAAGGAGGCCCTGTGGCTACCAAAGTGGATATCCAAACCCGCAATATACGGTTGACGGATCGTATCAAGTCCCACGTGGAGCAAAGAGCTGGCAAGCTGGATCGCTATCTTGCGTTGATCGAAGAGGCAGACGTCGAACTGACGCACCATGCCTCCGCGCGCAGCGCCAACGACCGCAACGTGGCGCAGATCACAGTCCGCGGCAAGGGCCTGATCCTCCGTACCGAGGAGCGCTCGGATGAAGTGCTGACGGCGTTCGATACGGCCCTGGACAAGCTGAAGACGCAGATCGATCGCTACAAGGGCAAGCACTACCACGGGCGCGGTGACGGCCAAACAATGTCCGAGGCAGCTCCGGAAGAGCCGGCCAACGACGACACCGACCGCCTGCCTCCCATCATTGCCCGGCGGAAGCAGTTCCGCATTTTACCCA
>DATKAF010000121.1:0-25515 GCA_035498395.1 Anaerolineales bacterium | reverse complement strand
ACCGCCGAGGCAGGCGCAGACTCCGCTGTGTGCGTCTCGCGGAACAGGAAGCTCGTCATCAGGATGGATGCCAGCGAGAAGGCCGCGGCTGTCATCGCCACCGCCCGGTAGTCTCCGCCGGATAGCTGCAGCACGATATAGGCGATGATCGGCCCCAGGATGAACCCGATGCCGAACGCTGCGCCGATCAGCCCCAACCCCTGCGTGCGGTTGCGCTCTGTCGTGCTGTCCGCGATGGCTGCCTGTGCCGTGGAAATGTTGCCGCCCGACAGTCCGTCGATGATGCGCGATACGAACAGCATCGCCAGCGAGTTGGCGAACCCCAGGATGATGAACCCGACCAGGGTTCCAAGCTGGCTGACCAGCAGGATGGGCTTGCGGCCAAAGCGGTCCGATAGCCGCCCCAGGATGGGAGCCCCGATGAATTGCATCATCGGGTAGGTCGCCTGCAGGATGCCGACCATGATCGGTGTGGCGCCGAAGCGCGCCGCGAACAGCGGCAGCAGCGGCACGATGATCGACAGCCCGATCAGGTCCACCAGGACGATGACGAGCAGCGGCGCAATCCGCCGGAAATCCAGCTTATCTTCTTGGACGACAGGTTCTGGCTGCATAGCTTCCTATAGTAGCATACTTGCATCCTGTGCGCTTCGCTCCCAGCTTCGAAGGTGCATTGCAAAGAGGCTACGCAGGGTGTTCGCTCCTTCATCGTTTGCCGCTCGCCTTTGGTAGGAAGGAACCTGAAGATCACATATACAGGGCGTTCGCTCCTCCATCATCTGCCTCTCGCCTTGGGTTCGAAAGGAACCTGAAGATCAGACACGCAGGGCGTTCTTTCCTCCATCGTCTGGCGCTCGCCTCGGTCGGAAGGTACCCTGAAAAATGGGATACGCAGGGTGTTCTTTCCTGCGTATCCCATTTTTCAGGAGTCCTTCGACACAGGCTGCAAGCCAGTGTCGAAGCTGTGACTCAAAACCGTTCTCGTGTAGAATGGTAAGCCTCTTACCGTTACTGCAACGCTGCCCGCCCGGCGCGTGCCGCCCCGCGCCTAAGGAGACCTTATGACCTACGAAACCGTCCTCACCGAAACTCGCGGCAATGTTGGCCTCGTGACCCTCAACCGCCCTGAAGTCCGCAATGCCTTGAACCGCAAGTTGCTGGCAGAGTTGATGGACGCGCTCGAGGCTTTCGACAAGGATGACCGGGTCGGGGCGATGGTCGTCGCAGGCGGCGAGAAGGCCTTTGCCGCCGGGGCGGACATCAAGGAGATGGCGGATCTGGGGGCTAAAGAGATGAAGAGCACCGATTTTACAGCCAGCTTCGCGCGCATCATGAAGATCCAGAAGCCCGTGATCGCCGCGGTCTCGGGCTGGGCTCTGGGCGGCGGCATGGAGATCGCCCTCTCGTGCGATATGATCATCGCCTCCGAGAGCGCGAAGTTCGGGCAGCCGGAGATTACCCTCGGCGTCATTCCCGGCGCGGGCGCCACCCAGCGACTAACGCACGCGCTCGGCAAGGCGCGCGCCATGGAGATGATCCTCAACAACAAGACCCTCAGCGCCGTCGAAGCGCTGGAGTCCGGGCTGGTCAATCGCGTGGTGGAAGTCGAAGCCTACCTGGAGGAAGCTGTCAAGCTCGCCGGCGAGATCGGGTCGCGCGCACCCCTGGCGGTGCGCGCCGCCAAGCGCCTCATCAATGAAGCCTACGAGCGCAGCCTGAGCGACGGGCTTTCCGAGGAGCGCCGCGCGTTCTATAATCTGTTCGACACTGCCGATCAGAAGGAAGGCATGCGGGCCTTTCTTGAGAAGCGCCCGCCCCAGTGGAAAGGCAAATAGCCCTCTTTATCGGCACGCGGTCGGTCTTGAGATGACAACCATCACCTTTACGGACCTGCGCACGGCTCTCTTCAAGCTCGGGCTTTCGCATACCCCCGTGATCGCCCATGCCTCTCTCAAGTCCTTCGGCGAAGTCGTCGGCGGCGCGGACGCCGTGCTGCGCGCCCTGCTCGATTCCGTCTGGGCCCTCGTCATGCCGACCTTCACCTATGCAACCATGGTCACCCCGCAGGTCGGCCCTCCCAATAACGGTATCCGCTATGGCTCTGAGCAGGACCTCAACCGCATGGCAGAGCCGTTCAGCCGCGACATGCCTGCCGATAAGCAGATGGGCATTATCCCGGAAACGCTGCGCCTCCACCCGCGTGCCCGGCGCAGCATCCACCCGATCCAGTCCTTCGCGGGCATCTACGCCGAGAAGTTCCTCGCCGCGCAGACCATGCAGGAGCCGCTCGGTCCCATCCGCGCCCTGGCGGAGGCCGAGGGTTGGGCCTTATTGCTCGGCGTGGATCACACGGTAAATACCAGCATCCACTATGCCGAGGTGCTGGCAGGCCGCAGGACATTCACGCGCTGGGCAGTCATAGCGGATCGCATCGTCGAATGCCCCGGCTTTCCCGGCGACTCGGCCGGCTTCGATGCCATTACCCCATATGTTGCCGGCATCACGCGCCGTGTGAAGGCTGGAAGCGCCTACGTTCAGGCCATGCCGCTACGCGGCCTCATCCAGATCGTGACCGAGCGCATCAAGGCTGACCCGCTGGCGTTGCTCTGCAATCGTCCCGACTGCATGCGGTGTAACGCGGTGCGTGATTCGGTCGCGGCCGATGTCGCCAACGGGAGTCAGGTGCAGGTGCCGCAATAATAGCCCCGGCATGGGGCGGCTTGTGGTCCGCCGTTCCTACAATCTTCGCTTGGCATCCATTGTAAAGATGTTGGGGTAATCCACCACTAGCCCGTCTGTATCCACGCTCAGCTCGGCGGTGAACCCGCTCTTCACGCTCTCATAGCGGTATCTTCCACCGTCCTCGTCCCTTACTAGGCAGGTGTATCGCTGATCCATCCGTGAGATGCTAAATCGCGGCAACCCGATGTAAACAACGGCAATCTCCTGCTCCTCACCCAGCGCCAAGTCCAGCCTTCGTATAGGCAATGTATTGGTGAACGGCATGAACATGATATCCACGTCGGTGCAGCCATCCAGTTCGGGCAGGCCTCCGCCCTCCTCATCGCTCCAGGCTCCATCATGGCGGCGCACCAGCGAGATAAGCTGGTGGGTGAGCAAGTCCTCCACACGCACGCCCTGCACATTCCAGTTTGCATCACAGTCGATCTCATAGTGGATGTGGTATGCCGTGCCTTCGATCTCACCTACGGAGAGGCTGTCCGCATGAATGGCCCCGTCTATGTTGAGCAGTAGGTGCTCCGCCCCGATTCCAACTTGTTGCCGCCACAATACCTCTAAGTTCATCTCCGGATCCGTCCTCTTCTACTGCGCCGAATAGACCTCCAGCACTTCTACTGCCGCCTCCGGCGTGATGAGCCGGATGTTGTCGCGTATCTCTTCCAGTTGCCGCGTGATGTCATCTACCGGAACTCCAGCCGGTGCATAGATCGTGAAGACCGCACTGCGCGTCGCGGGCGTGATCTGCGTGCGCTGGTCCGGCCCATACACGATGCTCGACACGATCCCTTGCCGGTCGGAGATCATCATGTCCCCGGTTTTCGGCATCTGCGGGTCGCCGCGCAGGAGAACATAGTTCTCCGTGCCATTGGCGACATCCAACGTCAGCGGCAGTTGAACTACATCCAGGTCATGACCCGCGGTCAGCAGCAGCCCTTGCATCTCTGCCATGAACATCGCCTCTACCAGCGCAGCAACGGACGGGATCGATTTGCCCTTGAACAGGACCGATTCCAGCTGCAATTGCACGTGATAGGTCTTCTTGAACTGCTTGTAGTAGGAGTCATAGGCCTGCAGGATCGGGTCCTGCAATAGCGCCGCGCGGTCCTGTCCGGCATAACGATGCCTCAGCTCCTCTTCGAGCGCGGCCTTGCGCTTCTCCAGCTCTTCATGATGCGCCGGGTTCGCCGCATCCCGCACGGCAAGCACGCCCGCGTGGGCGTCAGGATATGCCTGTCTCCATCTCTCAGAAACCTGGAATATCATGATTTCCATTTCCCCGTTATTCAGCAGATTTCCGCCGGAATCCGTTTCATCCGCTTGATCCGTGTCCCATTTGTCTTTACTGGATCTCTTCCACGCGCCAACTCTCGGTTCCCAGCAGCTTCTCCAGCCGCGCCAGCATCTCGGGGCAGATGCGCGTCGTGTCGTTCGGGAAATCGATCAGGTGCCCCTTGCCGCTTTCGTAGATCTGGAAGCTAAAGCGGTCATGCCCGTGGAACGAGATGAGCGTCCCGTAGATGGTCTTGATACGCAGCTTGTCGCGGTCCTTGTCGCCCAGGGAGCGCATCATCACCGTGATCTGCTTGGGTGGGTGCTCCTTGTCGTTCTCGGCCTGTGCCAGCGGTACGTACAAGGATGGCATGGGCGGTGGAACCTGCTTCACCGGATGCACCGCAGTCTGCGGCTGCACCGGGTAATGAGCTGGCGGCAGGTCCGCAGGCGGCGTCGCCACCGGGGTTGCAGGCTCGACGGGCTTAACGGGCTCGCTGGCAGGCGGTGGGAATGAGACCGGCCGGTTATCCGGCTTCGGCTCCGACCGCGCGGCAAGTTCCGCGTTCTCGAATGACGGCTGCCATTGCATTTCCCAGCCGTCCGGGAAATTATCAGGGGCCGGAGGCATGCCGTCCTCCCATCCGTCGTCTGCCGGGCGCGCCTCTGCGATCCTCGCCGGTACTGGCGCGGTGGAATCGTAGGCAACGGGGATCGCGGCTGGGAGAGCAGTCGCTGCCAATGGCCGGGATGCGACCGTCGCGGGAACCACTGGTTTCACGCCAGCCGTTGCCGCCGTAGGTTTGGCAGCCGTACCCGCACTCTGTCCCGCCATCTCCGATTCTCGCAGGATCTCCTCGGCCGTCACCGTCATCTTGATCTCGGTGCGCACGTTATCGACCAGGATCTTAGGAGGCGTGCCGGTCGCGTCGACCTTGCCCTCCACGATGATGATCTGCCCGACGGTTAATTGCTCGCGGGTCTTCTCCCATGTGCGCGGGAACAGCACCAGCTCGATGTTCCCCTGGATGTCTTCGATGGTCACGAACCCCATCGGCTTGCCCGTCTTCGTCACGTATGGGCGGACGTTGGTGATCAATCCCGCCACCCGTACCTTCTCCTCGTGCTGGGCCTCGCCCAACTGCCCGGAGAAGTAGCTCACGATCTTGGCGAACGTCTGCTGGAACGGCGTGAGCGGGTGATCGGAAATATAAAGCCCGGTCAGCTCGCGTTCCCAGCTTAGCATCTCGCGCTTGTCGACGTTCTGCACATCTGGCAACTGGATGCTTTCTTCCACGCCGGTTGCCCCACCGAATAGGCTCAGCTGACCGGCCTCCGCCGCGCGTGCGTGGTTGCTGCTGATGGCAACGATCCGGTCCGTCATCGCAAGCAGTGCCACGCGATTGCCGAACGCATCCAGCGCCCCGACCTTGATGAGGCATTCCAGCCCGCGCTTGCCGACCGCCCTCAGGTCCACGCGCTGCGCAAACTCGTTAAGGTCTCGGAACGCCCCGTTCCGGTCCCGCTCGTCGATGATCAGCTCGGTGGCGGCTTTCCCCAGGTTCTTGACCGCCCCCAGCCCGAACCGTACATTCGGCTTGCCATCCTTGTCTTCGATCTGGAAGTCCCAGCCGGAGGCGTTGATGTCCGGCGGCAGCACCGGCACGCCCACGCTGCGCGCCTCCGCGACGTAATAGGCTACCTTCTCCGTCACGCCAGCCCACGCCGAGAGCAGGGCCGTCATGAACTCCGCCGGGTAGTTCGCCTTCAGGTATGCCGTCTCGACCGCCAGCACGCCGTAATCCGCCGCATGGCTCTTGTTGAAGCCGTAGCGGGCAAACTCTTCCCAGTCGGCGTAGATGTCTTCGGCGGTCTCCTTGACCATGCCGTGCTTCACCGCTCCTTCCACGAACTTCTTGCGGTGCTTTTCGATCTCCTCCTTCTTCTTCTTGGAGATCGCCTTGCGCAGCTCGTCGGACTCGGATGGCGAGTAGCCTGCCAGCTCGACCGCTGCGCGCATCAACTGCTCCTGGTAGAGCGGGATGCCGTAGGTCGAGTCGAAGATCGGCGCCATGGCGGGGTGCCGGTACTCCACCGGCGCCTGTCCGTGCATGCGGGCGATGTAGTCCGGGATGAATGCCATGGGCCCCGGCCGGTATAGCGCCACCATGGCGATGATGTGATCCAGCTTCTGCGGCTTCATCTGGACCAGCCAGCGAGTCATCCCGCCGCCTTCCAGCTGGAAGACGCCGGCGGTCTGCCCGAGGCCAAGCTGCTCGAAGGCCTTTTCGTCGTCGAGCGGTATGTTGTTCACGTCGAGCCGGACGCCGTGCCGCCTCTCGATCATATCGCAAGCTCGTTCCATGACGGTCAGGGTGATGAGGCCCAGGAAGTCCACCTTGAGCATTCCCAGGGATTCGAGAATGCCCATCTCGAACTGGGTTACGGTCTTGATCGGCGTCTCTTCCGAGCCGGAGGTGGGGCGGTGCAGCGGCAGGTATTCCAGGATGGGCTTGTCGGAGATGACGACGCCTGCCGCGTGCGTGCCGGCGTTCCGCACCGTGCCTTCCATCTTCGATGCAACATCGATCAGCTCGTGCAGGTGCGGCTGGCTGTCGTAAAGTTCCTTGAATTCCTTGATCTCCAGCGCGTCCTGCATCGTGGTCGTATGGCCGGCCGTGAATGGCACCAGCTTCGCAACGCGGTCCACCTCGTTCAGCGGGATATCCATCACGCGGCCCACATCCCGCAGGGCAGCCTTGGTGCCCATCGTTCCGAAGGTGATGATCTGCGCAACCTTGTCGTCCCCGTATTTTTCGGTGCAGTAGCTTAGCATCTCGTGCCGCCGGTCGTCTTGGAAGTCCAGGTCGATGTCCGGCATGGAGATGCGGCCCGGGCTCAGGAAGCGCTCGAAGAGCAGGTCGTGCTGCAGGGGATCGACCATCGTGATCTCGAGCACGTAGGCCACGATCGACCCGGCGGCAGAGCCGCGTGCGTTATACCAGATGCCCTTCTCGCGGGCATGCTTGCACAGGTCCGATACGATCAGGAAGTATGCGTCGAAGCCCATCTTGCGGACCACGCCCAGCTCGTATTCCAGTCTTTCCCTGACCTGGGCGCTGCTGGCGCGTTCGCCGTAGCGCTTGACCGCGCCCTTTTCGCACAGGCTGCGCAGGTAGGTTTCCGCGCTCTCGCCTTCGGGGACCGGGAAACCGGGCAGATGGTAGCCCTTGAACGACAGGTCCACGTTACAGCGTTCCGCGATCAGCAGCGTATTGCTGAGCGACTCGGGGACCTCCGCGAACAGTTGCGCCATCTCGGCGGGCGATCGCAGGTAGTACGAGTCGTCCGTCATGCGCATGCGGTTCTGGTCGCTGAGCAGGGTCTGTGTCTGGATCGCCAGGAGGATATCCTGAAGCCTGGCGTCCTCCGGGTTGATGTAGTGAACGTCGTTGGTGGCGATGTACTTGGCGGAGTAGCGCGCGCCCATCTCGAGCAGGCGGCGGTTGAGATCAGTGATCTCCTTGATGTTGTGCTGCTGGAGTTCGACGAAGAAACGCTCGGGGCCGAACACGTCGTAGTACCAGTTCATGCGGCGCAGCGCTTCTTCGGGGTTGGAATCCAGAAGAGCCCTGGGGATCTCGGCAGACATGCAGCCGGACGTGCAGATCAGCCCTTCCGAGTGTGCCGCCAGGAAATCATGATCGATGCGGGGGTAGTAGTAGAAGCCTTCGAGCTGTGCAGCCGACGCGATCTTCAACAGGTTCTTGTAGCCGGTCTCGTTCTCGGCGAGCAGCAGCAGGTGATAGGAGTTGCGGTCGATCTTCGAGTCGCGGTCCTGCATGCCGCGCGCGGCCATATAGGCCTCCAGCCCGATGATCGGCTTGACGCCTGCCTCTTTCGCCGCCCGGTAGAAGTCCATCACCCCGAACATCGTGCCGTGGTCGGTAATGGCGACCGCGCCCATTTCCATTTCCTTCACGCGCCGGACGAGTTTCTTGATGTTCGAAAACCCATCCAGCAGGGAGTATTCCGTGTGAACGTGAAGGTGGTTGAAGGTCATATGGGGGCCGACGATGCAATGGCGAACAGCAGGTGTGGGATGAGGACATTATAGCAAAGTAGAACAAATGAGTGCCTTAAAGTTTCTCTGCTATACTGGGTCGATGCCTCGCCAAAGGCTCTTTATCGTTGCGGCTGGCTTGTGTGCGTTGTTGCTGGGGGCTTGCACAACTCGCGCCCCCTCAATTGCTGTTTCCACTCCGACCTCAGCAGCTCTCTCGCCCGGCCCTCACGATGGATCGTGGGCGGGTCAGGGCAAAACGGCGGACGGCACGCCCGTCACTCTTGTGTTCACGGTCACCGGCGATGCGGTCTCCTCCTTCACCTACACATATCCCGCGCAGGACGGTACCGTCTGCACGGGCATCGATCATCTTCAGATCCCCGTGGTGGCGCAGCCCAGGATCATAGGCGACAAGTTCTCCAATACATTTGGCGAGGACCTCACCGCCAGCGCGTCGTTCCCGAGTGACCAGGCCTCGACCGGTCATCTCTCTATACAGTGGAAGGGGCGACTCAACTGCTCCGCCGCGTTGGATGCCGATTGGACGGCCGTGAAGACCATACCGCCTCCGCAAGCCGCGGTCGCTGCTCCACTGACGAGCTCACTGTGCGGCAGGAACGTGAACTGCCGCGACCTCCTCTTCCAGCTGCTGATCTTCGGATTGGCCAATGGGTCGATTCTCGCTCTGAATGCCATCGGTGTCAGCGTGATTTACAGCACGGTGCGAACGCTGAACCTTGCCCACGGAGATGTCTTTGCCCTTACCTCGGCCGTGATCACCATGCTCATTAACTTCATCGGCCTGGACTTGAACTGGCCCGCTCCTTCGCGATTCCTGGTCCTGGCGGGCGTGCTGATAGCGGCTGTCCTGTTCGGCGCCCTGCTGAGCGTGGGCGTGGAGGCGCTGGCGTTCCGCCCGTTCCGCGGCCGGTCTAAGCTCGCGCCGCTCATCGCCTCGCTGGGCTTGTCGTTCATTCTCTACCAGGTGGCGCTGGTATTGCGCACGTTTGAAAAGTCGTTCCACCGCGGCGAGCACCAGAGCGTTCCCGGCATCCCGGAGGTCGCCCTGGATGGCATTCCCAACTTCCTGTCACATGGCAACCTGCTATCGGGCCGGACTGTCCTCCAGGCTTCGGACGTATTTGTCTGGGCCGTCGCCATCCTGTTTGTTGTGGTCACGACGTACATCTTGTGGCGCACCCGGCTCGGCCACACCATCCGGGCGGTCGCGCAGAACGAAGAGCTGGCGCAGATGGTGGGCGTCGACCGCGACCGGGCCATTCGCCGCGCGTTCGCCCTCGGCGGCGCATTGGCCGGTGCGGCCGCGTTCGTGTTCGCCCTCTACTACGCCCGTCCATTTGGCAGGAACGGCGCGGAGAGCGGCTTGATCGCCTTTGCCGCTGCGTTGCTGGGCGGCATTGGCAGCCCCATTGGCGCGCTGCTGAGCAGCCTCATGCTGGGTATTGTGGGCGCGTTCAGCGACTATTTCCTCTCCACCCAGTGGACGCCGGTCCTGCTGCTGGGTCTGCTGACCGTTGTGCTGGTTTGGCGCAGGGGCGGTCTGATCGGTGAGCAGGATGTAGAGAACACGGCGGTGCGCGACTCCGTCGTCCTGACCGCGCCCTCGGAGAGCCTGCGCCTGCGCCGCCTCCTCATTGGCCTGCTGTTCGTGCTGGCTGCGCTGCCCGTCGCCGCCAGCCTTTTCCATTGGGATGGTCAGATCCTCTTACGGGGCTTGGGAATCTACATCCTGCTCACGCTCGGCCTGAACATCCTGCTGGGCGTGGCCGGCGTGCTGGACCTCGGCTATGCCATGAGCTTCGCGATCGGCGGCTACGCGGCGGCGGTCGTGGCGCTGCACTTCAACCTTGACATTCTCTGGATCTTGTTGATCAGCGGAGCTGTTGCTGGGCTGTTTGGCGTGCTCAAAGGCGGCATTGCCGGGCGTCTGCGCGGTGATTACCTCGCCGTGGCGACGCTCGCCCTCGGCCTCATCACTCAGCAGCTCATTGTGAACGGCGGTGATCTTACCGGCGGAGCGCAAGGGCTGAGTACTGTGCCGTCCCCGCGCCTCTTCGGCCTGGCGCTGGGCACGCCCATGCGTGAGTACTACCTCGTGCTGATCCTCGTAGTGATCGGGGTGCTCTTCAGCGTCCGGCTGATCGCCTCCCGCACGGGCCGCGTCTGGCTGGCTGCCTCGGAAGACGAGAGCGCCGCGCTCGCCTTTGGTATCAACGCTGCCGCGTACCGCCAGCTCGCGTTCGTGATCGCCTCCGCCATGGCCGGGATAGCAGGCGCCCTCTACGCCACGACCTTCAGTTACATCGATCCGGACATCGCCGCCTTCAGCCTGTCTGCCATGCTGCTTGCCATGGTGATCCTCGGCGGCGCTGGCAGCACGACCGGGGCGATCCTCGGCGCGGTGCTGATCTTCAGCTACGACAAGGTCATCATCCCGCAGTTCGCCGCCTTGCTTGCGCAAGTTTGGCCGCAGGGTGTCTACATCGGAATGGTGCCGGACATCCGCGGCACGAATTTCTTCAACTTCGGGATTGCCCTCTATCTGACGGTCTTGTGGAGGGCCCGGGCGCGCATGTCTCCCGCCGGGCGCCCGCCTCTTCGTCCGGGTGGAGAGCCGGCGGTCCGGTCCAAGCTGGAAGAATCCCTCGAGCGCTAGTCAAAAACGGCGTTTGCTTCCACGGCACGCACCTCCTACAGAGGATCCGGCGCAGCCCTTTAGCAATCCACCTACTTTGCTGAGCGTTCTGTCCCGCTCGCGGACATTTCGCCATAGGGGAGAATGCTTTGAGTGGGGGAGCAAGGGCGAAGCTCTTTTTCAGGGCGTCTCGGCCGTTCAGGCGGGATGCCTTTTCTTATATCTCTCCAACATGCCTCTGTTATAATCGCTTGTCCGAAAGGGAACCTATGCTCCAGAGATTTGTCAAGACGGTGGGGGGCAATCCCCACAAACGCCAACTGGAACACTTAAGTGAAGAGATCGAAGGCATCAACGAGCTGGAACCGGAGTTCGAGCAGCTCTCCGATGACGCCTTGCGTGCCAAGACCGCGGAGTTTCGCTCCCGGCTGCCTCAGTCGCCTGCTCCGGATGCCGATCCGGCTGAAGAGAAGCAGTATTTCCAGGACGTTCAGGATGCGCTGAACGAGATGCTCCCGGAGGCTTTTGCCGCCGTTCGGGAGGCGTCCAAGCGCACCATCGGCCTGCGTCACTATGACGTCCAGATGATCGGCGGGGTCGTTCTGCACCGCGGCCAGATCGCCGAGATGAAGACCGGTGAAGGCAAGACACTGGTCGCCACCCTGCCCCTATACCTGAATGCGCTGGCGGGCCGTGGCGCGCATCTGGTGACCGTCAATGACTACCTGGCGCGCCGCGACGCGCGCTGGATGGCGCCCGTCTATCAGGCGCTTGGTCTGTCGGTCGGCGTTCTCCAGATGGCCGCCTCGACGGAGAACGGCAAGAAAGCCTTTGTCGTTGATTTTGAACGCGAGTCCCCGCACGAGGACCAGCAGCACCTGCGGCTCGTGGACCGCGTGGAAGCTTATGCCGCCGACATCACCTACGGCACCAACTCGGAGTTCGGCTTCGACTACCTGCGCGACAACATGACCATGCGCCTGGATGACCGCGTCCAGCGCGGCCACTACTATGCCATCGTGGATGAGGTCGATAACGTCCTCATCGATGAGGCCCGTACCCCGCTCATCATTTCCGGCCCCGCACAGGGCGACCTCGAATGGTATGGGCGCATGTCTCAGATCGTCAAGCAGCTCAAGAGCGAGGACTACGAGGTCAATGAGAAGGACCGTGCCGTGAACCTGACCGAAGTCGGCATGGCTCACGTGGAAGGTCTGCTCGGCCAACCGCTGCTGGACCCCGACCGCCCGGAGGATGTGACCCCGGAGCAGGCGCGCCTCACCGGTTATCTGGAGCAGGCGATGCGTGCCCAGTACCTGTTCCACCGCAACAAGGATTATCTTGTGCAAGGCGGCAAGGTCGTCATCGTCGATGAGTTCACCGGTCGTCTGATGCCCGGTCGCCGTTGGTCCGATGGCCTTCACCAGGCAGTGGAAGCCAAGGAAGGCGTGCGCGTCGAGCCGGAGAACGTCACGTACGCGACGATCACTTTGCAGAACTACTTCCGCATGTACAGGAAGCTGGCCGGTATGACCGGCACGGCTCTCACCGAGGCGGAGGAGTTCAACAAGATCTACAAGCTCGACGTGATGCCGATCCCGACCAACCTGGAATACCAGGCGTTCGGAGAGAAGGCGCCGCTGGTCGAGGTGAAGGCCAAGGACGAAGAGAACTACCAGTATTCCTACTACGCCCGGCGCAACGACGGGGATGAGCCGGTCTACTACCGGCGCAAGGACTACCCCGATGCCATCTATCGGACCGTCGAATCGAAGATGCGTGCCATTGCAGCCGAGATCGTCCGCTATAACGCCCTCGGCAGGCCGCTGCTGGTCGGTACCACGTCGGTTGAATCGTCGGAGCGGCTGTCGAATCGCCTGCGGGCGGAGTCGCTCCGGCGGCTCTTGCAGGTCGGCCTGGTGCGCCACGCCTTCATGAGGGCAAAGAACCGCGAGGAGGACGGGCGGCTGATTCCCGAGTTGCAGCCCTTCAACGAGCCGCTCGAGACCATCACGCCCGACGCGCTGCGCAAGTTCGCGGCCACCTTCGGCATGACCTCCATCGGACTTGATGATCCCTCGAACTCCGCAACGCTGCTGGAGATCCTACGGCTGCCATCCGACTCAGGGGACCGACTAAAGACGATCTTGCAGACCGGCGTCCCTCACCAGGTGTTGAATGCTCGCAAGCACACGGAAGAATCGCAGATCATTGCCGGCGCGGGCGCTTTTGGCGCGGTGACCATCGCCACCAACATGGCGGGCCGCGGTGTCGATATCAAGCTGGGAGGCGAGATCGCGGAAGAGGTGATCTCTGCCGTTAATCGGGTGCTCCGCCGCCTCGGATACGAAGATCCTTTCGACATGCCGCTAGAGGAACGCCGCCAAGCCTTGCTCAAGGCAGACCCTGAGCAGTTCGGTCTGTATGAGGGCGAGGTGCGGCTCTTCCTCCAGTATTTCGACGATATGGAGCGTGTCAAGGAGCTGGGCGGCCTCCACGTCCTCGGTTCCGAACGCCACGAGGCGCGTCGCATCGACAACCAGTTGCGCGGCCGCGCCGCCCGCCAGGGCGATCCCGGCTCCTCGCGCTTCTATCTGTCCTTGGAAGATGACCTTATGCGCCTGTTCGGCGGCGACCAGGTGAGCGGCTTGATGCAGCGCCTCAAGGTCGATGACTCGCTGCCCCTCGAAGCTCGTATGGTGAGCGGCATCATCGAGAATTCACAACACCGCGTGGAAGGCGCCAACTTCGACGTCCGCAAGCACCTGCTGGAATACGACGACGTGCTGAACCAGCAGCGCGAGCAGATCTACTCGCAGCGCGACCGCATCTTCACGAAGGAGGACCTGACCGAAGATGTGGCCGAGATGCTGCAAACGGAAGTCGAGTCACGCGTGGAAGCCGGCCTGGCAGACGAAGAAGGTCCCTGGAAGCTGATCGCGTGGCTGGAGGGCGTGCAGCCGCCATTCGAATCCGACGGCCGCCTTTTCCCGAGCTTCGGCCTGTCGCTCATCCTGGAGCAGCTTCGCAATTCCGCGGATTTGCGCGCCGGCATACTCAGCATTGTCTCCCGCGCCATCGAGACGGAGCAATCGCACGCGGAGCGCACCATCGCCGCCCTTATCGACCGTACGGAGGAGAGTCTCCAGGGTCAGATCGATGAACGGGTGGATGCGGTTGACGCGTTCTTTGAGACCCAACGGGACAGCGAAGAGCCGCTGCGCCCGCAGAAGGCCGTCGAAGAGCTGGGCGCGCTCATCCGGCTGCCCCTGCGCCTCACCGCCGAGCAGTTGCGACAACTGGGCGATGACCCCGAGTACTTCCGGAAGTGGCTCGCAACGTATGTCGAAGGCCAGATCGTTGCGCTCGACGTGGCCCGTATGGTTGGCGCAATCGAGCATCGTCTCGGCGAACCGCTGGGCGAGAAGATCGAGGCCTCCGGTTGGGACGAGGCCGCCGATAGGCTCCTCAGTGCGGCTCGCGGCTTGATGACGCGGCAGCGCGAGCGCCTGACATCCCAGGTCGACCGTGATATCGATCAACTCCTCGAGCGCGAATCGGGCGGGGATGACTCATCGCGCATACGCCTGCTTTTGTCCCTTGCCCAAGGCGCGCGCACGTTCTTTGATCAGCGTACGCATCGTCAGGTCCGCCAGGTCTTCAATCGTTTCAACTATGTCTATCTGGCGGCGCACCTGCTGGAGGATCGTCCGGCCGAGGACGTGATCGACGCCGTGACGGACCACCTCGAAGCCGCGGAGGCTGGCCTGCAGACCGCCTGGGGCCAGGGCGAGCATGCTCGCATTAGCCAGAATGCGACCCGGCTGGGTGACTACGGCCCGGCTGCGCGCGCCCTTGGGGATGGCAGCTCAGAGTCCGGTTCGGAGACCGCCTGGGCCGATCGACCGGTGACGGACCTCGGTGATGCCGAACGGCAAACCCTGATCCAGGCCATTGGCTCCTATATCCTCAACGAGGTCAAGCGCCAGCTCCTGCTCTCCGCCATCACCGAGCTGTGGGTCGACTACCTGACCAAGGTCGAGGCGCTGCGGGTTGCCATCGGCCTGGAGGCCTATGCCCAACGCGATCCGCTGGTTCAATACAAGGGCCGTGCATCGGAGTTGTTCCACCAGCTATTGGTCGACGTGCGAGCGGCGGTCATCGGCCGCGTCTTTGCCTACCAGCCGCGCCGCATCGAGATCACGCCTACCGAGGTCGGCCCCGCGCCAGAAGCAGTGGTGACCGCGGCGGCTGCAGAATCCGGATCCTCTCAGCAAGCTCCAGGCGGTAAGAAGAAGCGCAAGCGGCACTAAGCTTATTCGGTATCCACGGGCTTCACGAGAACTCCATTCATGGCCGAACGCAACACAGCAGTCCAGAGGCACTACCGCAAACTACCGAAAGTCGAGCTGCACCGTCACCTGGAAGGGACGCTGCGGCTGAAGACCATGCTGGAGGTGGCGGACCAGCATGGCATCACGATTCCCGCGGACGTGCTGCGCCTGAGCAACCTCGTGCAAATGCAAGAAGAGGAGAGCTTCACGTTCCAGAACTTCCTCTCCAAGTTCGATACGCTGCGGCTCTTTTACCGCTCGCCGGAGGTCATCCAGCGCATCACCCGCGAGGCCGTGGAGGACGCGGCCCTCGACAATGTGCGCTACATGGAGCTGCGCTTCACCCCGGTGGCGTTGAGCCGGGCCGAGCGTTTCCCGCTCCACGACGTGATCGACTGGGTGATCGCCAGCGCGCAGGCTGCCGCCCGCGAATTCGGCACGCTGGTCAACCTGATCGTGTCGGTCAATCGCCACGAAAGCCCCGAGCTCGCCGAGCAGGTCGCCTGGCTGGCGGCGGAGCACCGCGAGAGCGGCATCGTCGGGATCGACCTGGCGGGCAACGAGGCAGAGTTCCAGTCGGAGCCGTTCTATGGCATCTTCCGCGAGGCCAGGGAGGCAGGCCTCCATGTGACCATCCACGCCGGCGAGTGGGGGCCTGCGGCGAATGTGCGGGAAGCCATCGAGGAGCTTGGCGCCGAGCGGATCGGCCACGGCGTGCGCATCCTGGAGGACCCCGTCGTTGCGGACCTCGCCTGCGAGCGCGGCACACCTTTTGAGGTCTGCATGACCAGCAATTACCAAACGGGTGTCGTGGCGGGGCGCGAGGCTCACCCGCTGGCCCGTATGCTCGAGTGCGGCCTCAACGTGACGGTCAACACCGACGACCCAAGCGTGTCGCGCATCACGCTGAGCGATGAGTATGATATGTTCTGCAACGTGCTGCATCTGCCGGAGGCCGCGCTCCACGACTGCATAGTGGGGGCTGGGCAGGCCGCATTCCTGCCCGATGCTCAGCGCCGCGAGCTGGTGACGAGCCTCGAAAACCAGCTAAGATCGAGTTCCGATACGTAAGCCCAACCCACACCAACCCGTCTGATGGATTGGAGGACATCCTAGGCGCTCCTTTGTGTTCTTCCAGGGTCGTGGTGGTCGGGCGAGCCGTTGACTCGCTCAACAACTGCCATAGGTCACAATCAGCAAAGGAGTAGACATGCAAGATCCATTCCAGGCACGCACTACGCTCAAGGTGGGGGACCGGAAATACATCATCTACCGCCTCGATGCATTGGAAAAAGCAGGCTTGGCGCAGCTCAAGAAGCTGCCGTTCTCGATCCGCATCTTGTTGGAGGCCGCCCTGCGGCAGTGCAACGGCCGCGAGATCACTGAACAGGACGTAAAAAACATTGCGGCCTGGGCGCCCTCGCCAGAGGCTGGCAGGCCCGGCATTCCGTTTCTTCCAGGCCGCGTCATCATGCAGGATTTCACGGGCGTCCCGGCCGTGGTGGACTTGGCGGCGATGCGCGCCGCGGTAGCGCGCCTGGGCGGCGACCCCCGCAAGATCAACCCACTCGTCCCGGTCGACCTTGTCATTGACCACTCCATCCAGGTGGATTTCTTCGCCTCCCCCGATTCTCTGCAACGCAATACGGAGATCGAGTTCCAGCGCAACCGCGAGCGCTACGAGTTCCTGAAGTGGGGGCAGAGGGCATTCAGCAATTTCCGAGTCGTCCCGCCGATGACCGGCATCGTTCACCAGGTGAACCTCGAGCGGATTGCCGATGTAGTGGCTACCCGGCCCATGCCCGATTCCGGCTCTGACCTGGTGGCCTTCCCCGATACGCTCGTCGGCACCGACTCCCACACCACCATGATCAACGGCCTGGGTGTTGCCGGCTGGGGCGTGGGGGGCATCGAGGCGGAGGCCGTGATGCTCGGACAGCCGATGGATATGCTGCTTCCCGATGTGGTCGGTTTCAAGCTGCACGGCAGGCTCCAGGAGGGCGTGACCGCCACCGACCTGGTCCTCACTATCACGCAGATGCTGCGCCGCAAGGGCGTCGTCGATAAGTTCGTCGAGTTCTTCGGCTCGGGCCTCGACTCGATGTCCCTTGCGGACCGCGCCACGATCAGCAACATGGCCCCCGAGTACGGCGCCACGATGGGCTATTTCCCCGTCGATGCCGAGACGCTCCGCTACCTGCGCACGACGGGCCGCCCCGCCGAGGTGGTTGCGCGTGTGGAAGCTTACTGCCGCGCGCAGCAGCTATTCCGCGATGCATCGACGCCGGAGCCTCAATTCACCGACACGCTGGAGCTTGACCTTGGATCGGTCGTGCCCTCGCTTGCCGGGCCCAAGCGCCCGCAGGACCGCGTGCCCCTCTCCGACATGAAGGAAGTATTCCAGAAGTCGCTGACTGCCCCGGTGAAGGAGCAGGGCTTCGCGCTCGCCCCCGATGCGGTCAAAGTGGAAGCGACATTCGGCACGAATGGCGGCTCCGCCAAAATGAAGCACGGCGCCGTCGTGATCGCCGCTATCACGTCCTGCACGAATACCAGCAATCCGTCGGTCATGGTGGCGGCGGGCCTTGTGGCAAAGAAGGCGGTCGAAAGAGGCCTCAAGGTCCAGCCTTATGTGAAGACCAGCCTGGCACCCGGCTCGCGCGTCGTCACCGAGTACCTGCGCAAGGCTGATCTGCTCGATCCGCTGTCGAAGCTTGGCTTCAACCTGGTTGCCTATGGCTGCACAACCTGCATTGGCAACAGCGGTCCGCTTCCGGGCGAGGTCGCCAAGGTCGTGAGCGGCAGTGACTTGGTCGCCGCGGCGGTGCTCTCCGGCAACCGCAACTTCGAAGGCCGTATCAACCCATTGGTGCGCGCCAGCTACCTGGCTTCCCCTCCGCTCGTCGTGGCCTTTGCCCTTGCCGGACATGTCGATATTGACCTGGACAAGGAACCCATTGGGACGGGTGAGGATGGGCAGCCGGTCTACCTCAGGGAGATCTGGCCGACCCAGCAGGAGATCCTGGACACCCTCAGCAGCAGTCTGGCGTCTGAGATGTTCACCGACAAGTACGCCTCCGTCTTCGAAGGCTCCGATATGTGGAAGGCCATCAAGGTGGCCGAAGGCGATCTCTATCAGTGGGATGAGTCGTCGACGTATATCCATCATCCGCCTTACTTCCAGAACCTGACCACCGATATTCCGCCTGTGACGGATATCCACGACGCCCGCGTGCTCGCCCTGTTCGGGGACTCCATTAACACCGATAACATCTCTCCCGCCGGCAACATCGCGGCCGACAGCCCCGCCGGAAAGTTCCTCCAGCAGCGCGGCGTGCAGCCCCGGGACTTCAACTCCTACGGATCGCGACGCGGCAACGACCTCGTTATGGCGCGCGGCACGTTTGCCAATATCCGCCTCAAGAACCTGCTCGTTACGCCGAAAGAGGGCTACTGGACGAAGCACTTCCCGGATGGCGCGCTGATGACCATCTTCGATGCGGCCATGCAGTATCAAAAGGAAGGTCACCCCGCGATCATTATTGCTGGCAAGGAATACGGCTCCGGCTCCAGTCGCGACTGGGCTGCCAAGGGCCCTAGCCTGCAGGGCGTTCGCGCCATCATTGCCGAGTCCTACGAGCGCATCCACCGCTCCAACCTGGTCGGCATGGGCATCCTGCCGCTCCGTTTCATGGATGGTGAGAACGCCGAATCGCTCGGCCTCAAGGGTGATGAGACCTACGATATCAGCGGTCTGGGCGACGCGCTGGCCCCGAAGAGCACCATCACGGTGAAAGCCACCGGCCCCGGCGGCAAGGTGACCACCTTCAAGACCACGGCCCTCCTCAACACCGATGTGGAAGTGAACTACTACCGCAACGGCGGCATCCTTCACACGGTGCTCCGCAACCTCGTTCGGTAAACCCACGCGTTGTGCGTGTTTCCGAATTTTGACATGTGGGTGGTGATCTTCCGCCCACATGTCAAAATTCGGTTCTTTCTTCCCTTTTTGGGGAACGATGCTCTCAAGCAACAGTCCTTAAACGTCTTCCACCGTATTCTAGCGGTACCGCCCCGCAGGCATGCAATCCCGGCCTGCGGGGCGTTCGCTTCCCCCAAGGGTATAATCTCGTGCGCGGGATTCCAAGCATGAAATCGGGCACGGATATGTCCCTGAGAAAGTCGAAAAGCCTGTTCCTGGTGCCGGTCGGCCTGCTTCTGGTCACCTCGGCGCTGATCTACCTTCCGAATCTCCTCCAGGCGACGGTCTATCGCGACGATTGGTACTACGTGCTCGACCGGCTGATCGGCGGGCCGGGCGTGTTCCAGGCAATGTTCAGCATCGACCGTCCCGCCCGCGGGCCGTTCTTCGAGCTGTATTACCTGCTGTTCGGCATCCATCCGCTTCCCTATCACATTGCATCATATATCTGGCGGTTCCTGAGCGGCCTGGCATCCCTGTGGCTTTTCCACCAGCTCTGGCCGGATCAGCGCCGCGCAACGCTCACGATGGCTCTGCTCTTTGTCCTCTACCCCGGCTACCTGCGGTGGATGGAAGGCATCGAAGACCAGCCGCGCATCGCCAGTGCCTGCTTCCAGGCGCTATCCTTCGCGCTGACCATCAAAGCGATTGGCAGCACGCGCAGGCTGACCCGCATTGCCGCGTGGATCGGCTCCATCCTCACCGGCTGGGCCTACCTGGCCCTCCTGGATTTCGGGATCGGCATGGAGGTGTTCCGCTTCCTGTGCGTGTTCATCTTCGTTGAGCAAGGCGGAACGCAGGGCTCGATCTGGAAACGCGGGCTTGCCGCGCTCCGGGCCTGGGCTCCCGCCGCCCTGATTCCTTTCGGCTTCCTCTTCTGGCGGCTCTTCATCTTCCACAATGAGCGTCCTCAGACGGACGTGGGCAGGCAATTGGGCGTGCTCGTATCCTCACCGTTTGCCACGGCCGCCACCTGGCTGATCCGCACCATCCAGAGCGCCGCCGACGTCCTGATCTTCTCCTGGACCACCCCGGCTCTTCAAAGCTTCTTCAATCTGCGGCTGAAAGGCATGTTGATCGGCGGCTTTCTCGCAGCGCTGGCGGTCGTCGCTGTGTGCGCCGCCTACCTTCTGATGCGGCAGCCTGCTGGACCGCAGCCGGATGATCCTGAGCCAGAACGCTGGAAGCTGCAGGCCATTTGGTCAGGGCTGATCGGCGTTGCCGTCGGCGTGCTGCCCGTCATCGCGGCGAACCGCTACGTGGACTTCCAGAGCTACTCCCACTATGCCCTGCCGGCCTCACTCGCGGGTTCGATGTTCATGACCGGCTTGGTCTTCTCGCTCAGGCCGCCCGCCATTCGTCTGCCGGCCCTCGCTGCCCTCGTCGCCTGCGCCGCCTTTGCACATAACGCCTACTCTTCTTCCGTTCTGGACGAGGAGAAGACCATTGCAGCCTTCTGGCAGCAAGTGGCCTGGCGTGCTCCAGAGATCCAGCCGCGCACCACCCTGTTCGTCAATTATCCCGGCGTGGACTACGGCGACAACGTCGACGCGGTCAACGGCCCGGCTGACATCATCTACTTCCCTCAGCAGACGGATGAGATTCCCGCCACCTACCAGATCATGTCGCTGCCCCAGTCGCCCAAAACGACAACCAATATCATGGTCGGCCGCGATGCACCGACTGGCTACCGCACCCACGTCGGCACGTTCGACTACGAGCGCCTGCTGGTCCTGACGCAGCCTTCACCCTCCGCCTGTGTTCATGTGCTCGACGGACAGTGGCCGCTGTATTCTAAGGACGACCCCGACCAGATCCGCGCCGTGGGCGCCTACTCGAAGATCGATGGCATTGTCAACAGCTCCCGGCAGCCCAAGCTGGCGGAGTTCATGTTCGGCCCGGAGCCAGCGCATCGCTGGTGCTATTACTTCGAGAAGGCTGATCTTGCACTTCAGTCGCAGGATTGGAAAACGGTTGCGCAATTGGGAAAGCAGGCTGCCGCCGCGGGGCTTCATCCCGAAGACTGGGTCGAGTGGACGCCTTTCCTCCAGGCCTACGCTATGCTCGGTGACGAAACGGAGTTCACCGCAACGGCGCATCGCCTCAATGGCGACGCCTTCGCCCGCATCCAGGCTTGCAGCATCCTCACCCGCATGCAAGCCGGCGGGCAGGCCTTTTCACCGCAGATCCAGTCGCAGATGGACAACCTGCTCTGCCGCGGCGAGTAGCTGCTGTTCTTCCGCCAGCTCCCAGCCTTGCACGCCACCGTGAAACCAGCAGCCGCGCGTGTTCTTCCGCCAATTACCCCGCCTTGCACGCCAGCGAAAAACCAGAGGCTGGCGGTGACTTTTTTCGCCAGTTCCCCCGCTTAGCACGCTGCCTGAAACTAGTACCCGCGCGTGTTCTTCCGCCAGCTATTCCCGCTTGCACGCCTACCATGAAACCAGGAACAGCGCGTGTTCTTTCGTCAGTCCTCCGGTTGTGCACGTCACCGAAAAACAAGGGGCAGGCGGTGTTTTCCCGCCTGCCCCTTGTTTTTCGGAACACCTTTTGAGCCCTGAACCGCTCTTTGGTTCAGGGCTCACTGCCCCGCGTATCTCAACAATACCACCAGCAGCAGGAACGTCAGCGCCGCCAGGATCAGTCCGATCAGCCACAATCCCATGATGCCCGAGAGCATCGCCAGCAGTGTTATGATACCGGTTGCCCGCAGGCCGTTGCGCAGGCTCAGCGCGCTGCCCGTGGGCGGCTCGCTCCCTGCTTCACGTAGCACAAGCCCCGTTGCGATTCCAAGCAAGCTCACCGCCAGCCAGAGCCCGAATGCGACCTCGCCATGCAAGCCTCCCAGGTTCATCACGACGATTCCGCAGGTCGCCTCTCGCGTGGAGTATCCCGCCACCGGCAGCACATCCAGCTTGACCAAAATGAAGGAGCCCAGGTTGATGTCGTTTGCATCCACGGTCCAGCGAACGGTTTTCGACGATCGAGCCGGAACCGTGATCTGCTCCTCCATGTGCCTCGTCGATGCCGTGGCGGCAATATCCACCTGGTAGTATGGCTGGATCGCTTCGTCCGTGTTGTTGTCGAAGATGCCGGATACCGTGCCCGTCTCAGAGAGGGACATGAGGGTGGGGCACTTCAGCCCGCCAAAGTGCGCGTAGCCCGCGCCCTCATCATAGTAGGCCATCGCCTCGTAGTCGCCCCACGCTGCCGCGATTGCCAGACCCAGTCCCAGCAGCACCCCCGCCAGGAAGATCGCCGTTCCCCACTTCTTTCTTGAATTCGTCTGCATGTTCCTGCCACCCCGTACGCCGCTCCTAGCTCAGTTGCGGAATTCGATGATCCTATGTTCTCCCGGTTCCGCTCCCCGCGGCTATCCCCGAGCGTTGCTGGTCGTTTCCTTCAGACTCGCCTGCATCGACCATGGCCCGGTCCACGTAATGGTGGCGGGTGCGATCTTTCCGCGTAGCTCCTGCTCCGACTCGCTGAAGACCAGCTTGTTGGTCGGCGTGCGGCCCTTCCAGCGGCCCTTTACCTTCTCCTCGAACAACACCTCGACGGTGCGCCCAAGGTACTTCTTGTTGATGTCGCTCACGACCTCTTCCTGCAGCTCTTCCAGCATGCGGAACCGGCGCATCTTCTCCATATCCGGAACGTCGTCGTTCATCCGGCGAGTCGCTACGGTTCCCTCACGGGCCGAATACCGGGCAAGGTGCGCCACATCCAGCTTGAGGTCCTCGAGCACCCGGTACGTCTCCATGAACTGCGCTTCGGTCTCGCCGGGGAAGCCGACGATGATGTCGGTGGCGATCGAGCAATCCGGCATCTTCTTGCGGATCGTGTCGACCAGCGTGCGGTAGTCCCTCTGCGTATAGCCGCGCTTCATATTGGTAAGCACTTCGTCGTCGCCCGCCTGGATCGGGACCTCGATATGCGGCATTACTTTCGGAAGCTCGGCGACGCTGTCCATCAACTCTTCGGTGAAGTAGTTCGGGTGGGATGTCAGGAACCGGATGCGCTCCAGCCCTTCGACCTCGTGAACGATGCGAAGCAAGGCGGCCAGGTTCGGGCCGTCCGGCACATCCTTCCCATAGCGGTCCACGATCTGTCCGAGCAGCGTGACTTCCTTGACGCCCTGCGCCGCCAGCGACCGGACCTCCGCCACGATATCGCCGACCGGGCGGCTGCGCTCGACGCCGCGCCGGAACGGGATGATGCAGAATGTGCAGGCATGCGAGCAGCCATATACGACCGGCACATGCGCGCTGATGAGCTGGCCCTGCTCGTGCTGCGGGAGGACCAGGTCCCCGTCCATCGCCGCAAACCGCCGCGTGGTCTCATCCGATTCCATGATCTGGATCTCGCCCTGGCTCAGGAACGAGACCAGCGGCCCCGGATCGGATGGCGGCGAGAACACATCCACGAATGGCAGCTTCTCCCGCAGCTTCTCGGCCCCGCGTACGCCCACGAGACAGCCCATCAAGTTGATGACCAGCCCCGGCTTGCGTTCCTTGAGCGGGCGCAGAGAGGTGAGCCTGCCCAGCGCCTTGTCTTCGGCTGACTGGCGCACCACGCATGTATTAAGCACGATAACGTCGGCATCTTCAGGCGTATCGGTAAAGGCGTATCCGAGGTGCTCCAGCGATGAGCCGACCCGCTGCGAGTCGGCCACGTTCATCTGGCAGCCTTCGGTCCAAATGTGATATTTCATAGGCATCGAATTATACCAAGCGCGGTCGGAATTGATTTTTGCGGAATCAATTCTCGAGCATCAGTTCTCGAATATCGACCCTGCATGGTAGAATCCTCATCCCCGGAGGGATGGCCGAGCGGCTGAAGGCGCATGTCTTGAAAACATGTTTGGTGAAAGCCAACGTGGGTTCGAATCCCACTCCCTCCGCCAGTCGCTAAATTTCCCGCACACAGGGCGTCTCAGAAAGGAATTTCGAGATATCCGCCTAGGTCAATGATTGTTTGTTGACATGCATTGGGGGTTTTCCAGTTGATCGCAAGGCGCGGGGGCTAACAGCTAACACGCTTTTTTACTACTCCCGTGATTGGACCGAATCGAGCTCCCAACGATGGTGGATAAAGCCGGGGCAGGTGAGATGACGAAGATGGCGGCTGGGCTGATATCGACCTAACGAGAATCTTCAGGTGATTATTAATATCCGGCAGATCCGTATACTCCCTCACGGCGTACTTCTGATTGGAAAATGGAGAAGACAACAAGAATTCTCCCAATCAGTATCGAGATGGAGATACCAAATGAAACGCTCGTTTTCTCTCACAACTAGACCGGCATTGGTCGGTCTGCTGATCAGCTTCTCACTGATCATGGCCGCTTGCAGCTCTTCGTCGGCTTACCCCGCCCCTGCGAGTACTGCGCCAGTAAGCAAGGGTGGAGTCGTCAAGAGCGCCAACAACGCGAAATTCGGTGAGATCTTGGTGACGGGGGATGGACGAACCCTCTACACAAACACGTTTGACACTCCGGGAACCAGCAAATGCACAGACAGTAGCTGTACCAGCTTCTGGCTGCCTTATACCGCTGGTCAAGCAACTAGTACGGCCAGCGGGCTCCCGGGGGCACTCGGAACGATCACCCGCCCGGATGGCTCCAGGCAGGTTACCTATGATCAGAAGCCGCTGTACACTTTCTACACGGATCGACAACCGGGAGATCTCGGGGGCGACGGACTGAGCGATTCTGGAGGAACTTGGCATGTAGCTCTCGCCAGTGGGAGCACCGCCACCAGCAGCAACAGTGGATCTGGAGGCTATTCGTATCCATGAAATCCTGGTCGGGAGCCATATCTAGAAGGGCTCCTGAAACATCACAGCCATAGGCACGAACGTAGCCGCCCAGCCCGTTGGGCGGCTATGCATTGAATATCGAACGGTGGCGGCGTTGGAGGGGATTAAGTTCCCGACGATGGTGGATGAGGCGGGGGCAGAGGAGGTTATGAGAACGGCGGCTGGACTGCTAATGCGTGAGATTTAGCAGCTTCCGGGATTGGTGGAGCCTGGTCTGTACATGACATTGTACGGACCAGGCTCACCAGACGAAAGAGAGGTTCGAATCATCCATAATTACCAGATAATCGGACGAGAGCGATACATCCACGAATCATCATCCGGTGGTATTGAGGCAATTGTTCGATATATTGTTCTATATAGCTTGTAGGTACGAGCCGCATCATTGCTGCCATCGTCACTTATTACAATTATCTTTAGCTTCCAAGCCTGTTCCAGTGTTACCCCCTTTGTCATGTTGTTCTTATCAAAATAATCCCAAAATATGATCACAACTGCCAGCTCATGCTCATCTGGAATCTTAGGGAATTCGTCAGTATATCCTGCCGAGCCGATAGGAGCCAATATGCGTTCCAAGCCTCCTTCGCTTCTGTAAGTGATGTAATACAGGCTGAGGGAGTTCATCGGTATGATTGTTGCATTAGACCAG
>DATKAF010000120.1:0-3121 GCA_035498395.1 Anaerolineales bacterium | reverse complement strand
GAACACCCCGCTCTCATGCGCCAGCGGCACCGGGCCGTGCCATTCATGGAAGGACATGCCGACGTCGAAATTCAGCGACCAGTCAGCCTGCGAGGTGACCATGCCGCCATCCATGAACAAATTGTTGTCGCGCTGGTCCTGTAGCGAGAAATCGCCCTGTGTCTGGCGCGTGATGTACTCGAACGGCCCGTAGGGCAGCGTCTCCGCCCGGCCGAAGATGAATTTCTGGTCGATTTCCAGAGGACGATTGATCCAGTGCCACTCATCGCCATTCTTGGTCAAGGAGAAACGCTCGGGATAGTCATTCGCGAGATTCTCCATGATGAGTTCGAGTGTGTCCCACTCGGCCTCTTCCATGTGCGGCAGCACTTGGCAGCGCAGCGGATCCTGCTCCAGCGTGATGGCGCGGTCAGCTATGTCGCCGATATAGTGCTCATCGATGTCGAACACTGCGTTGTAGACCGGGCTCGCCCCGCCGCGCACATGCGGCTCCATGTTCACGGAGTACATGTAATTGTCTTCCGGAAACGGAAAGGGGAAGCGCAGGATCGCCTCGTCCGAATTGCTGAATTTGTAATCGTCCCGGAAGGTCTCTTGGGGTTTCAGGCTCAGTTTCATGGTTTAGAAATCCAGCACCAGTTCAGAGGTTTTCGCGCGAGAGACGCAGATCATGATCGCGTTGTTGGCAGCCCGCTCGGATTCAGAAAGATAATGGTCGTGATGCGCCGGCACGCCGTCCAGCACGGGGAGCTTGCATTCGCCGCAGGCCCCGCCACGGCACAGGCAGGGCGGCGCGAGGCCGGCGGCCTCCATCGCATTCAGCAGCGATTCCTCGCGGCCTACATTCACCTTCAGCCCTGAACGGCGCAGATGCGCCACGAAGGGCTCGCCGCCAGTGGCGCTGCCGAAGCTCTCCTTGTGCACCTTCGCCGACGGCCAGCCACAATGCGCGGCGGTGGCCAGCACCACATCCATGAAGCTCTCAGGACCGCAGACCGAAAGATGTGTGTCTAGCTTCTGGCGCTTGAGCAGCGCCTCCAGGTCCAGAGTGTTGCGGCTGGTGTGCAGCGTCACCTGCGGGCCGGAGGGCAACAGCGTGCGGAAGGCGGCCTCGTCCTCGGGCTTGCAGCAATGATGCAACTCGTACGCCAGGCCGGGCAGCTTGAGGTAGGAGAGAAACGGCGTGATGCCGATACCGGCCGAGAGCAACAAATGCCGTTTGGCGAGGCGCTGCGGGGCGAACAGGTTCTGCGGCGGCTGCACCTCCAGCACGTCCCCTGCCTGGGCGTGGTCATGCAGCCAGGCGGAACCGCCACGGGAGTTCTCCACGCGCCGGACCATGATCTCATAGGCCGGCGTCTCCGCGGCGGATGTGATGGAGTAGGCATTCTTCCACACGCGCCCTGGCCCCGGGATCTCCAGCACGACATGAGACCCTGCCCCGGCGCGCGGCAGGGGCGAACGGTCAACCGGGGTCAGCGTAAACTTGCGGATGCCTGGGGTGAGCGTGTCTATGGCCTCGAGCTTCAGCTTCATGACGTAAACACCTCGGCTTCAGGAATTTCGCCCGGCACTTCCGCGTCCACCTTCACGCCCATGAACGCGGCCAGACGGCGGGAGAAATGATCGCGCACGAACAAAGCGGCCTCGCAGGACGGGCAGGTGACGATGTTCTGGGCCACGTCTTCGATCATGGTGCGGCAATGCGAACAATAAACGCGCCGGACAAATGGCCCTGCGCGATGCAGCGAGATCTCGGAGGGGTGCAGCCCGGCGGCCATGGCAGCGTTGTAGGCGTCCCAGACGAACGCCTCGGGGCCGACCGCATACAGGCGCAACCCGGCCGTCTCGCGTGTCAGGCGGTGGCTAAGCTGCGCCAGCAACTCAGTGGTGGAACGGAAGGGGCGCACCCCCGGCGTAGCCTGTGCCGGCACGCCCGGCCCGTTATGCTTCACTGTCCAGACCTCGATATTCGCGAGGCTGTCCTCGATGCCCTCAGGCGGGGCATCGAGACTGGTGACGACCAGATGCGCGCGTCCGGCTGGCTCCAGCGCGAACGATTCGTATACTGGGCGGCTTTTGCTCATGGTTCAGCCCACCGCCGTGCGCTTGGCCTTCTTGGGATCGTCGAATGGCAGATTGTGCGCAATGGCAGGCACGCTACCCAACGAACCCTCGACCGTCAGCTTGGCGCCGTGCACGGCATAGGGCACGTCCACGCGGGCGATGGCCATCGACTTTCCGGTGAGCGTGGAGAGCATCGGGCAGGTGATGACGCCGACGGCCTTGCCATCGGCCTCCAGCTTATCGCCGGGGGCGGCGGATTTGTCGCTCTCCACCAGCACACCGAAGATCTTGAAGCGCTCCTTGCCCTTCAGCCGGTAATGCTCCTCGGCGCCGCGGAAGCCGGTCTTGCCAGGCGAGACGGTGAAGTCGAGCCCCAGCTCCCACAGCGTGTCGCCGGAAGCTTCGTTCTCGAACGGATACATCTCGGAATTGTCGTAGGGGTAGAAAAGCAGGTAGCTCTCCGTACGCAGCAGATCGAGCGCGGTGAAGCAGCAGGGCACGATGCCCATTTCCCTGCCCTCTTCCAGGATCGTATCCCAGATCACTTCGGCGTCATCGGCCTTGCAGAAGATCTCATAGCCGCGCTCGCCAGTGTAGCCGGTGCGCGAGATCATCACCGGCTTGCCGAACAGCGTGGTGCCCATGTGCTGGAAGTACTTCAGGTCGCGTATGCCGGGCACATGCTTGGCGAGGAAGTCCACCGCAAGCGGCCCCTGCAGAGAGAGGTCGAGCAGATCATCGTCGAACAGCATGGTCACGTTACGGCCATAGGCGGCCTGCGTGAGGGCTTGGTGCCCAGCACCCGAGCCATGCACCACGAACCAGGAGTTCGGCCCGGTGCGGTAGAGGATGCCGTCATCAATGAACTTGCCAGCCTCGTTGAGGAAGCAGCAATAGGCCGACTTGCCGGGCGTGATCTTGGAAACATCGCGAGTGGTCAAGTAGTCGAGCACGGCCGAGGCATGCGGGCCGTGCAGATGCACCTTCTTCAGGCCGGAAACATCCATGAGCCCCGCCTTGGTGCGGATGGCCACATGGTGGTCCTGCACATCCG
>DATKAF010000119.1:0-15047 GCA_035498395.1 Anaerolineales bacterium | reverse complement strand
ACTGCGGATCGAGCCCGACGAGCGCCGGATCTTCGCGGATGATATCGAGGGCGAGGCCGTGCAGGGTGCGGACCCGGTACCCGAGGTGCGGGATCAGGCTGCCCGTCTGAATGAAGTCGGCAATACGCGCCGTGAAGTTGTCCACGGCCGAGTTCACCAGCGTGACGATCAGAACTTCCTGGTCCATGCCGAGCTGCCCGCTGGAAAGGATATGAGCGGCGAGCGCGGAGAGCGTCTGGGTCTTGCCCGAGCCTGGGACAGCCGAGATGCCGAGCCGCCCGCCGAGGTACTCGAGGATGCGGGATTGCGAGAGCCGGGGTATGAATAATGGGGACATGGATGCGAAGTCGAGTAATTGGTGCGGTAATCTACCTGCGAGACGCCGGGTCTTGGGCAGGTTCCCGGTCGATGACTCGCTGGAATGCGCGCAACATCGGGCCGCGCTGTTCGAAGCCGCTCTCGCCGAGGCTGCTGATCGCCAGCGCCAGTCGCTCACGACAGCGGTGCAGCAGCCCGGCAACCAACTGACTCATGTTCAGCAGGCCCATCTGTTCTGCGTCGGCGAATGTCCACTGGCGTCCGGCCGGCCACTCCCGGCTCAGCACGTAGGGGTTGGTCAATGGCTGCGCCAGTCCCTCGTACCACGCGCTCGAGCTTGCGTCGATCCAGAACTGGAAGGCAGCCGGACGGTTCATCACCAGGAACGAGTAAGCAGGAGCCACGAGCACCGCGTTGGACGTATCCGACCGCCATGCCTCCATGTACAGGGCGGGCAGGACGCCCTCCAGCAACATGCTGACATATTCTTGGCCGAAGTCGAAGTCCGGGTGGTCGAGGTTCACGAACGCCGGTTCCAGCGCGGTGCGGAACGCGCGGATCGAATCGATGACGCTGGCGGCCACGCGCGCGCCGTTGATATCCGTATGGAATCCGAAGCCGGGCTGTGAGAGCACATCCACCAGCAGATTCCGGAGGCAAAGGTCCAATGGCACAGGTTGAGCGCCCCTGTAGCGCAGGATCCAGTCGCGCAGCGCGGAGTAGCGGTCACCGCACGCGAACGTAAGGCGCTCGCGCATCTCCTCGTTAATGCGATCAAACGCCGATAGGCTCAAGTCCCGCGGCCGGTAGACGATATCGGTGAGCATCTGGGCGCGCACCAGATCCATATCCAGGCTTCGCATGAAGGCGTAGGCCACGTCGAACCTGGTCGGATGGAGGTCCCAGTGTGGATGGGCCAGCTCTGCCATCGTCAGCAGTACCTGCGCCGCGGCTTCGTTCCGCAGCGGACGCGACGGGCGCAGGGTCCGCCATGGGATGAGTGCAGCTTCCAGCCGGCTGGTGAGAGCGAAGGTCATGGCATCCGAAAGGGTGGGAGCAAGTATGACGATCTCCGATGGTGGGATGCCCAGATCGACGATCAGTGATGAGACGCGGCCCACAACCGTATCCATCATCTGCGGGACGAATCGTTCAGCCAGCACATCCAGCGGGAGAGGCTCATTTGCCTCGGCCGGCGTGGAGAGCGGTTGCGCGAGAGAATCTGCCAGCCGGGCCACCGGCGCCGACATGACCAGCGAATCCTCGAACCCCAGCTGCTCACCGCATACGTCGCCGAGTGCCGCGCTGGTATGGGAGTCCGCGCCCAGGAACTTTCGATAGCCCCCGCCGTCGTCATAGATCAACAGCGCCGACTCAAACTCGTGCAGCCACTCGCGCACGATGTCGTGACTGCGCGGCACATCCTCTTCCACATTGTCATAGATCAAGTGTCGATAGGTGCTGAGCAGGTGTTGACGGACCTCTGGCTCCGGCCACAGCCGTGAAGCGAACGTCTCCGTCAGAAGCGAGTAATCCAGTAGATTGTGCTGAAGACAGAACTCCCGAAAACGCGTGGCGCATTCCTGGACGTCCGCATAGACGTTGTGCTGTGCCGGATCTCCTGCCCACGCCGAATCGAGCCGTGCGCCGATCTCCGTGTACGGAAAACCAACCGTCGCAGACTTATTCAGGCTGTCGAGGATTTGGGAGTAGAGGCGGCTGCGTGGGAGCGTCACCGACTCGAACGCCCCCTGATTCATCAGCGGCCGAGTGACGTATGCCATGTAATACTGCGCGGCTTCGACGTTGAGGAAGACCGGTTGGCGCTTCCCTAGGCCGAACCCGCCGCGCCCGACAATGTGCCAGAATCGATTGCAAACCCGCCACGCCAGCGCGCTCATCGTCATCGGGACCGGGTCGGCGCTGGCTGGCGCGTCAGGGTCAGTTGCCGCGTCCAAGTAGAGGTCTTGCAAGACGCGATGAGATGTCAGCACGAGGATCGAGTCGCCCCGCACGCCGGAGTCGATCAGGCGCTTCAGGCGGGCTGCTCCGGCTGTGGTTTTCCCGGTGCCGGCAGGGCCGTGCAGAAATAAGCTTGAGGAGAGCGGTCGCTCAACGACCGCCAACTGGTTCGAGGTAAGCGAATACATTGGATTGTGGGGAGATCAGCCGGTAATGTTCAGCCAGATGTGCATGCCTCTGATGTTTCCGGGTTTCTTGTCATCTCAGGTACTTGGCGAAGAATATCTGCACGCGTTCCCATGCATCTCTGGCGGCCTCGGGCCGGTAGGCGTTGGGATCGTGGTCACGAAAGAACGCGTGCCCCGAGTTGGGGTACACGACGATCTCATGAGGAACGCCGGTGCGATCCAACAGCTGATCGAACTCTTGGATAGTTCCCTGCGGGATGGACTTGTCCTGGTCGCCGTACAGGCCGAGGACAGGGGCTTTCAACCGGTTCAACTGGTCGAAGATCTGCTGCATGCCGCCGCCATAGAACGTGCAGACAGCATCCACCGGGCGGTTCGCGCCAAGCACGAGAGACATCCGTCCGCCGAAACAAAAGCCGACGCTGCCTACCTTGCCCGAGCAATCTTGATGCGCCTTCAATGCATCGAACGCATTGAACAGATCCTGCCCAGCCGTGGGGCCATACTTCTGGGCGAGGGCAGTAGCCTTATCATGGTCGCCTAGCAAGGCGACTTCACCGTGATACAGATCGGGTGCGAACGCGAAGTATGGCTCGGGCAGCCCGGAAAACCGGTCAACGATCGACTCGGTCTGGTTATCCAGCCCCCACCATTCTTGAATGACGATCACGGTGGGCCACGGTCCCTCTCCCGCAGGTCGGCCCAGGTAACCTTCCACGCTTCCCATCTGAACCATTCTTCCCATGTCTCACCTCTGAGCGATGTTATTTCGATGAAGAACTTTTGCGATCGCCGTATGGATTAACGATTGCCGCAAGGGGTATGTCATCTGGCGACCGCACGACTATGCAATGTTCTGGTGAACTGGCATGGGTAGCATAAATGATGCAGATGGCTTTGTCAATCAGCCTGATAGGGAATGCGGCTCGGAAACGGAGTGTAGATTATATAGAACATTTGTTCGGATGTCAAGGGTCGGCATGCCGCTCCGCCGCCACCGACGTGGACCGTTGACAGCCCCGCGGGCAGCATGTATAATACCGTCCGCTTCTGCCCTGGCAGCTTTGCGAACAGCCAGGGCGATTGCTTGTAACCCCCAGCTTCCCCGCGAGCCGGCGCCGGATGCAAGGCTCCCGCAGGCGACGTGGCGAAGTGAATGACTGGAGAAAAGATGAGATACGCGATCATTGAAAGCGGCGGCAAGCAGTATCGCGCCGTCGAAGGACAGACCATCGAGGTGGATCGTCTGTCTGGTGAAGAGGGCGCCCAGGTGGACCTGCGGGCTCTGCTGATGGCGGACGGCGACGATTTCCTTGTCGGCACGCCAACCGTTGGGGGGATCCAGGTCAAAGCAACTGTGTTGGGTCACATCCGTGGCGAGAAAGCCGTGCGCTTCAAGTACAGCCCGAAGAAGCGCATTCGTGTTCGCGGCGGTCACCGCCAGCAGTACACGCAGCTCACGATCGATTTCATCGGTCGGGAGGGCGAGACCCGCACCGCCGAGACGGCGGAGCCGGCCGCCTCGTCCGAAGAGCCGGTTGCGGAACCCGCGAAGGCTCCTGCGAAGAAGGCCGCTGCCAAAAAGGCTCCCGCCAAATCGACGGGCAAGTCCGCTGCGAAGAAGACGAGCAAGTAGGTGAGAGGTTGAGATGGCACACAAAAAAGGTGGCGGCTCCAGCCGCAACGGGCGAGACTCCAACTCCCAGCGCCTGGGTGTCAAGCGCTATGCCGGACAGTTCGTTCTTGCCGGCAATATCCTGATCCGCCAGCATGGCACCAAGATCAAGCCGGGCTTGAATGTCGACGCGGGCCGAGATGATACCCTGTTCGCCACCGCGGATGGGGTAGTGATGTTCGATTTGGTCCGCGGCCGCAAGCGCATTAACGTTGTTCCGGCCGCGCCAGAAAAGTAGGTACGAGATGAAAGCCGAGATCCATCCCACGTATTATCCCGATGCCAAGGTCACCTGCGCGACCTGCGGCAGGACCTGGACCACAGGCTCGACCAAGAAGGAGCTTCGTGTCGATATTTGCTCGAACTGCCACCCGTTCTTCAGTGGCGAGGCGCAGCGCATCATCGACATCGAAGGCCAGGTAGACCGCTTCTACAAGAAGCTCTCTGCCCGCCAGACCTACGTCGAGACCAAGAAGGCACAGGAAGCCGCCAAGAAGTCTCCCGAAAAGCCCATCGCCGAATTGGGCCTGTCGACCCGGGCCACCGACGCATTGACCAAGGCCGGCGTCACCGATGTCAGCCAATTCCTGGCGCGGCTCGCTGCCGGCGACGCAAATGTGCTCGCCATCGACGGCTTCGGGCAGAAATCGCTCATCGATGCCAAGAAGAAGCTGCGCGCTCTGGGTTACGAGCTACCGGAAGCAGCCGCGGAAGAGGCCAAGCCTCAGTAGCAAAGTTCACGAAAGAACTAAAGTCAGGTACACTTAACAGGCAGACGCTTCGCATCTGCCTGTTTTCTTTGTCGAGGGCGAAGAGGGATCGAGATCCACGCGAGGAGAGTGCATGCGACACACCCAGGGCTCCATCGAGGTCATCTGCGGCTCCATGTTCAGTGGGAAGACTGACGAGTTGATCCGCCGGCTGGTGCGGGCCACGATCGCCCGGCAGAAGGTGCAGGTCTTCAAGCCCGCCATCGATGTCCGCTATGCAGCCGGGAAGGTGACTTCCCACGCCGGCTCCGACTTCGACGCGATCCCCGTGGAGAGATCGGTGGAGATCATCCCCAAGCTCGACGAAGACACCACCGTGGTCGGGATCGATGAGGCCCAGTTTCTGGATGAAGATGTGGTCCGCGTTGCGCAGGAGTTGGCTGAGCTGGGCAAGCGTGTGCTGGTTGCAGGCCTCGACATGGATTTCCGCGGCGAGCCGTTCGGCCCGATGCCGGTGTTGATGTCCAAGGCGGAGCGCGTCGACAAGCTGCATGCCATCTGCATGGTATGCGGCGAGGAAGCCTCGCGCACGCAGAGGTTGTTGAACGGCAGGCCGGCCCGCTACGATGACCCGGTTGTGATCGTGGGCGCCTCCGAGCTGTACGAAGCGCGTTGCAGGTTGCACCATGAGGTGCCTAGATAGCGGCCGCCCCGAAACCGGCAGCGCCGGATCGTTGAGGGGATGGGATTCGTTGCCTTGAGGTGAATGCGAGAGTGCCATGCAAGAGTATCAGGAAGTCCTTGGCGAGATATTGATCGATGAAGAGCGTCTTCAGCAGCGGGTCGCGGAGCTCGGCGCGGAGGTCAGTGCCGATTACCGGGGAACGCAGGACCTGCTTCTGATCTGCATCCTCCGAGGCGGCGTGCCGTTCCTCGTGGATCTGAGCCGCCACATTACCGTGCCGCACATGATGGATTTCATGGCCGTCTCCTCCTATGGCACCGGCGCCCGTGAGACGAGCGGCTTTGTGCGGGTGAACTTCGACCTCCAAACCAACATCAAGGACAAGGATGTGCTGCTCGTCGAGGACATCGTCGATAGCGGCCATACAATTGCATCCGTGATCGGCATGCTGGAGACGCGTCAGCCGGCAAGCCTGCGCGTGTGCACGCTGCTGGACAAAGCGGAACGCCGCGAGGCCGATGTGCCGATCCATTACCGCGGGTTCACGATCCCCAACAAATTCGTGTTCGGTTACGGGCTCGACCTCGACGAGTACTATCGGAACTTGCCGTTCATCGGTGTCGTCGACCTGGAAAAGTATCATGCCGGGTGAAGGCGGTCCGTGACCGGTATCGTATTCCGGTGGCGCACGTGAGTTAGCACGATGAGCGATGCATTGGAATCATCGCCATATGCCGGGCGATGGGTCGCGCGCCTGGAGGGTCGGATCGTTGCACATGGCGGTACCCCGGAGCAGGCCAGGCTCGCCGCGCAGAAGGGCCATTTCAAGGAGAGATTGGAAATAGACTACGTGCAACCGGCAGCCTTGCTTCCCCTGTCGCCACTGGTAGAACGAGTCCGGCTTGCACTGCCTGACCAGGAGATCTACCTTGTCGGCGGGGCCGTCCGGGATGCGCTGCTTGGCAAGACATCCCACGACCTCGATTTTGCCGTACCGCGCAACGCCATCCCGTTGGCGCGGCGAGTCGCCGATGCACTGCGCGGCGACTTCTACATCCTGGATGAATCGTTCGATACGGCGCGGGTCATCGTCAGGGCAATCTCTCCGGGCGAGCTGGCGCTGACGCAGGGCGCGACGATGGAGCCGCCGGCCGGGCGCGATTTCCTCGACTTTGCATCCTACCGATCAGCCAAGGGTCCGTCCGGTTCGGCGACGCATCGACCGGAGACGCTGGAAGCCGATCTGCGCGGCCGTGACTTCACGGTCAACGCCATGGCGTACGACGTTCGGAATGGCACGATCCTCGATCCGTTCGCCGGTGCAGCGGATCTTCGCGCCAGGATCATCCGGGCTGTTACCAACACTGCGCTCGAGGACGATCCGATACGCATCCTGCGGGGAGTGCGGCTCGCAGCCGCGCTCGACTTCAAGATCGATCCCTCCACGCGCCGGGCGATGAAAGCCTCCGCCCATCTACTGCCTGCCATCTCGCCGGAACGCCAGCGCGATGAGCTATTCCGGATGCTGGATGGCCCGCGCCCCGATGCATCGCTGCGAGCGGTGGAGATGCTCGGCGTCTTCCCCTATTTGCTCCCCGAACTGGCCGCCATGAAAGGCGTCGGACAATCCGCGCCCCACGTTGCTGACGTCTGGGAGCACACACTGGGCGTCATCCGCCAGCTCGATGATATTCTGGCCGCCCTCGCGCTTAGCCGCAGCGCCGAGGACAACGGTGATCTGTTTACCGGCATGCTGAGTCTGCGGCTGGGCCGTTATCGGGAGCAGTTCGCGCAGCACTTCGCGATGGCGCTGAATCCGGACCGCTCGCTCCGGGCGCTGCTCTTCCTGGCTGCCCTGTATCACGATGTCGCGAAGCCCGCCACGAAGACCGTCGAAGCCTCCGGGCGGATACGCTTCTTCGGGCATGACGCGGACGGCGCGGAAGCAGCCGCTCGAAGGGGCAGAGCTTTCAACCTGAGCAATGGCGAAGTGGAACGCCTGCAGCGCATCATTGCCAATCACATGCGTTTCCACTTCCACGTTAACAGACTGGAAGTTGAAGGCAAGCAGCCATCCCGGCGGGCGATCTACCGTTTCTTCCGAGATTCCGGAAGCGCCGGCGTCGATCTTGTGTTGTTGGGGCTCGCCGATCTGCGAGGCACGCGTGGCCACCTGCTGACCGAGGCAACCTGGGCAAGCGGCCTCGAGATCGCCCGCCTCTTCCTCGAGAACTACTGGGAGAAACCCGAAGAAAGCATCTCGCCGCCGCGCCTGCTGAATGGCAATGAGCTCATGCATGAGATGGAGCTGTCTCCCGGCCCTGTTGTGGGGCAGTTGCTGAATGCCATTGAGGAGGCGCAGGCCATGGGCCAGTTGGGCAGCCGCGACCAGGCTATCACCTTTGCCCGCGAATGGCTCGCCGCCAAAGGCGGCCGCCCCGCCGAGGATGCCACGGGCAGCTCACGTTAGCTTTTCCATAGGATTTGTTGTGCCTGCACGGAGGAGGCTCTCATGGAAATGAACAAGGTCAACATTGATGGCGTAAACATCGCGTATGCCAGGCAAGGGACGGGCCCCGCTCTGGTTCTCATCCACGGCTATCCGCTCGATCATTCCATCTGGGATGAGCTCGCTCCCTTGCTGGAGCACGATTTCGACCTCATCATTCCCGATCTGCGGGGCTTTGGAGGATCGGATGTGATGGAGGCCGATGATTCCATCATCGATTACGCCTCGGACATCGCAGGCTTGCTGGGCCACCTCAAGTTGAAGAGGGCGTACCTGGCCGGTCATTCGATGGGTGGCTACGTGGCGCTCGCATTCGCCCGGGAGTACGAAGGGAAGGTCGCCGGCTTGGCGATGGTCTCCTCGCAGATACTTGGTGATGCCCCGGACAGGAAGGCGGGCCGCTATGCTACAGCCGGACAAGTGCTCCAGCAGGGCGTCCAGCCGGTGGTGGAAGCCATGGCGCCCAAGCTTTCCGCGCAGCCCCCTCTCCAGACCTTTGCACGCGGACTGATCGTAAAACAGCCTCCGCTGGGTATCGCTGCGGCTTTGCAAGCGATGGCCGAGCGCCCTGATTCGAGCGACATCTTCCGGACATTTCCTTTTCCGGTCGTGGTCATCCATGGCGATGCGGACATGCTGATCCCCGTGGAACGCGGGCGCGAGATGAAGGCTGCATTGCCGTCCGCCCATTACGTCGAGCTTGCCGGCGCAGGGCACCTTCCCATGCTGGAGAACCCGATGGGGGTGACGCAGGCGCTGCGTTTCTTCAAGACGGTGAAGGTGAAAGGCGTCAAGCTGCTGGACAATTGAACGGCGGTTGCCTGGAACGGAAAAGGCGGCGCGAACGCCGCCTTTTTGCTTGTCTGGAGCAATCCCGCTATCTTCGCTCAGGGCAGGGTTGCACTGGTGCTTGGCTGCCAGCGGGAGCGATCGTGAGGGAAGCGCCGGAAGGTTTCGGTACGGCGCGCCAGCTTGTTCAGGTGCGCGATCAGCACCGCGCTGGGAACCGGCTTGACGAGAAAGTCGTCGGCGCCAAGGTCCAGGGCGCTCGCCACGATGGACGGTTCATCCAGGGCCGAAAGGATCAAGATGGGAACACTGCTGATGGCTCGGGTTGCCCGGCAGACCTGCCAGCCATCCATTCCCGGCATCATCAAGTCCAGGATCACCAGCCGCGGCGACTGCTCCTTGATCAGCCGCAGGCCTTCTGTGCCGCTGTTGGCTGCCATTACGTCAAAGCCATTCGCGGAGAGCAGCACCGAGAGCAGATCGGTGATCGCCGGGTCGTCGTCTATTGTCAGCACCAATGGGTTCATACTTGTCTCAACGCCCATTATCCCGTAAATGCGTTCAAAGGTAGTTTGCAGGTTATTTACAGATTGACCCCATGACGGTGATTTTCGTCATTTGTAAAACGAGCTGTTTTTGGTAGAATATTTCACGAACTAAACCAAAATAGCGCCTACTCAGCCATTCGGTTCCGGCACACGGCCACCAGTAAAATTCGAACGCGGAGTGCAGGCAGGGGGCTGGAGAGCGCCGGCATGACATGGGTAGTTGCATCATCTACAACGAGGAGGCTTGTAATGAAAAAGTGGGTGTACCTCTTTGACGAAGTCCGAGAGGTGGAGAAGGCTGCCGGAGGCGATTGGGACTCCGTGAAGGGGATCGTCGGCGGCAAGGGAGCCGGTCTGCTCGATATGACCCGCGCTAAGGTGCCCGTTCCACCGTTCTTCACGGTCACGACGGAAGCCTGCAATGAGTACCAGAAGACCGGCAAGTTCCCCAAGGGGATGTGGGAACAGGAGCTGGTCGCTCTCAAGCAGATCGAGAAGAAGACCGGAAAGAAGTTCGGCGACCCCAAGAATCCGCTGCTCGTGTCCTGCCGTTCCGGCGCCAAGTTCTCGATGCCGGGCATGATGGACACCGTGCTCAACATCGGCCTCACGGATCAGACTGCCGAGGGCATGGTGCAGCTCACGGGGAATCCCCGCTTCGTCTACGACTCCTACCGCCGCCTGGTGGAAATGTTCGGGACCGTCGTATTGGGAATCCCCGACGAGGCCTTCGAAGCTCCCATGAATGCCTACAAAGCCAAAAAGGGCTACAAGCTCGACGTTGAGATGACCGCCGACGACTGGAAGCAGATGGTCCAGGAGTTCCGTCAGGTTGTCCAGCGCGAAAAGGGCATCGATTTCCCCCAGGACCCGTTCAAGCAGCTCGAATTGGCGACCGAAGCCGTATTCAAGTCCTGGAACGGTAAACGCGCCATCGACTATCGCCGCCACGAGCACATCCCGGATGATCTGGGCACCGCGGTCAATATCGTGACCATGGTCTTTGGCAACATGGGCGACGAGTCGGGCACGGGCGTCGCATTCACCCGCAACCCGTCCACGGGCGAAGAAAAGATGATGGGTGAGTACCTGCTCAACGCCCAAGGCGAGGATGTGGTCGCGGGTATCCGCAACACGAATGCCATCGAGAACTTGAAGAACCAGATGCCCGAGGCCTATGAGCAGTTCATGGACATCACGGGCAAGCTCGAGACGCATTACAAAGAAATGCAGGACGTCGAGTTCACCATCGAGAACCGCAAGCTGTGGATGCTCCAGACGCGAAACGGCAAACGCACCGCCAAAGCGGCTGTCAAGATCGCGGTCGATATGGCGAACGAGGGACTGATCACGCGCGAAGAGGCGGTCAAGCGTGTGACCCCCGAGCAGGTCGATGCATTGCTGCACCCGCACTTCGACGATAAGGCCAAGCAGAACGCGGAATCATCCGGCTCGATCTTTGCCAAGGGTGTGAACGCTTCCCCGGGCGCGGCCGTCGGTCAGGCGTATTTCGATGCCGACACCGCCGAGAAGATGGCGAAGGAAAGCAAGCAGGACGTCATCATGGTGCGCCCATTCACGAAGCCGGACGACGTGCACGGCATGATCGCGGCCAAGGGCGTGCTGACGAGCGAAGGCGGCGCGACCTCGCATGCTGCGGTCGTCGCCCGCCAGTTCGGCATCCCCTGCATTGTGGGCGCTTCCTCCATCAAGATCGATCTGGAGAAGCGCGAGATGGCGGTCGATCATACCGTCGTCAAGGAAGGCGAGTGGATCTCCATTGACGGCACGACCGGGAATGTATACGTCGGTAAGATTCCCATGACGGCCGCTTCCCTCGAGGAGCAGACCGAGCTGATGACGCTGCTCACCTGGGCCGATGCGATCTGCACGGACCCAAAAACCCGCGTGTCTCCCAAGGGCTGGCCGACCCGCGGCCTTCAGGTCTGGGCCAACGCCGATTATCCGAAGGATGCCCGTCGCGCCCGTTCCTACGGTGCGGTCGGCATCGGTCTGTGCCGCACGGAGCACATGTTCTTCGAGCCCGAGCGCCTGCCCATCGTGCAGCGCATGATCCTCGCCGAGACCAGTGCCGAGCGCACGGCCGCCTTGAATGAATTGCTTCCGACCCAGCGCAAGGACTTTGACGGTCTGTTCGAGGCCATGGACGGCTATCCGGTCATCATCCGGCTCATCGATCCGCCTCTGCATGAGTTCATGCCCTCCGAGGAAGACCTGCTTGAAGAGGTCATCACCATGCGTGTGAAGGGTGAGACAGCCGGCCTCGAGGAGAAGGAGCACCTTCTCAACGCTGTGAAGGGCATGCACGAATCGAACCCGATGATGGGCCTGCGCGGCGTGCGCCTGAGCATTGCCATGCCTGAGATCGTGGAGATGCAGGTTCGCGCCATCTTCGAGGCGGCTGCCGATTGCGCCAAGCGCGGTATTGTGGTGAAGCCAGAAGTGATGATACCGCTCACCGGCACGGTCAAGGAGCTCGAGTGGATCCAGCCCCGGCTGGTCCGCATCGCCAAAGCCGTCATGGATGAGAAGGGTGTGAGCTTTACCTACAAGTTCGGCACCATGATCGAGATTCCCCGCGCTGCTGTTACGTCAGCAGAGGTCGCCGAGCTGGCTGAGTTCTTCTCGTTCGGCACCAATGACCTGACCCAGATGACGTTTGGCTACTCTCGCGACGACGCCGAGCGCAACTTCCTGGTCACGTACGTCGAGCAGGGCATCCTGCCGAAGAACCCGTTCCAGACTCTCGACCGCGACGGCGTTGGCCGCCTGATGAAGATGGCCATCGAAGACGGCCGCACCACCCGCCCGAACCTGGAGGTGGGCATTTGCGGCGAGCACGGTGGCGACCCGGAGTCGATCGAATGGTGTCATCTCATCGGCAACAACTATGTTTCCTGCTCACCGTTCCGCGTGCCGATCGCCCGCCTGGCGGCGGCCCATGTTGCCTTGAAGCACAAGGGCAGCGTTCGCAAGCAGGGCGCCCGGCCTGTGAAAAAGGCGGCTGCTCGCCTGTCCGCGACGAAGGCCAAGGCCAAGAGCCGCATCGCAACGAGGAAAGCGGCTCGCAAGGCAAAGGCTGCAAGCCGAAAGAAGTAAGACCACGGAAGTTCGTGGGTCACAGAACTGCGAAAAAGGAGCGAGCGGCACAACGCCGCTCGCTCCTTTTTCGCAGGAGCGATTCGTGAGCCGGCGCTATTCTCGTTCGAACGCAGACAGAAAAGAGGCCACATTCGCCCCCAGATCAGCGGTATTGTATCCGCCCTCCATGATGATCGCCGTCGGTAACCTGAGCGACGAGATCCGCTTCCCGATGCTCAGGATCCCATCTGAGGTGATCTTGAACTGCCCCAATGGATCGTTCTCGTGGATATCCAATCCCAGCGACACGATGAGGTGCGAAGGGGCGAATCGCTGCAGGAGTTCCAGCGCCTGGTCCAGCGTACGCAGGTATTCCGCGTCCTCCGTGCCCGCCGGGAGTGGGAAGTTGCGATGGAACCCGGTGCCCTCTCCCGCGCCCACTTCGTCCGCGTAGCCGGCGTAGTATGGATATTCTTCTGACGGGTCAGCGTGCAGCGAGATCGTCAGCACATCGGCGCGCTGATAGAAGATGTCCTGCATGCCATTCCCCGCATGATAGTCGATATCGAGGATCGCCACCTTGCCTCGGCTGGAAAGCCACTGGGCCGCGACGGCCGCATTGTTGATGTAGCAGTAACCCGCCGCGTAGTCTCTGCCCGCATGATGGCCTGGCGGTCTGGATAGTGCGAACGCGCTTCCGCTGTCGTTCCCGCCAATAGCCTGCGCCGCAGCCAAGGCGCTGTTGGCCGACGCCAGCGAGGCATCATACGTGCCCTCGACGATCACCGCGGAGAGGTCCATCATATAGTAGCCGGCTCGGCCGAGCAGCGACCTGGGCAGGTGCGCCACCTGCCGACGGAGGACAAACGTCGCCGGCAGGAATCCCGCATCTTGCGTCGGCGCGGCGCTCACGTCACGGGTCGCCAGCCACTCGTCCCACACCGTCCTCAAAAACTCCAGGTATCCGTCGGCGTGCACCGCACGGATCGGTGCCAGTCCGTAGTCGGCTGGCTCGGAAACCTCGGCCCACACGATCTCTCGCAACGCTTTGAGAATGCTCTCCACGCGCGCAGGGCTCTCAAAGTACGCGCTGCGCTCTCCTCCATCCTCCACTTCGAAGGACGGATCATGGCGACGCTGGACGGAAGCATAATAGACCTTCATCGCATCTCCATCGGGCCTCAGCAGGTAGCTGCCATAGCCTTCCCGTTATACAATATCATCGGAAACATCGCAAATGGCCCTATACAGATGCTGCGTTGTTGTTGCATGGGCGCTTGTCAAACGATCGGGGTGGAACGAGGAGGAGCATGGAAACGTTGGAAGCGATTCGGACGCGCGTGTCTGCCGGAAAGATGTCCGCCGAACCAGTGGCTCCGGAGCTGGTCGAGCAATTGCTCGAGGCTGGGGCGCAGGCGCCCAACCACTACAAGGTGCGGCCATGGCGCTTTGTGGTCCTATCGGGCGCGGCGCGCGAGCGGCTGGGCGATGTTATGGCCCAGGTTCTTCAGGGGCGATTTCCCGATGTCTCGCCGGAGGCGCTACAGAAGGAGCGGCTCAAGCCGCTCCGCTCGCCGGTCATCATCGCTGTCGGTGTGGACGCCCCAGAGGACCCCAGGGTGAAGGAGATCGAAAACATCTGTGCCGCGGCTGCCGCCTGTGAGAACATCTTGCTGGCCGCGCATGCCCTAGGGCTGGCTGCGCATTGGCGCACTGGCGACGCGGCGCGCGATCCGCAGGTCAAGCGTTTTCTGGGTCTTTCCGAATCCCAGCAGCTCATAGCCTTCCTCTATATCGGCCATGCTGAAGCGGAGTCGCCTGTGCCCACCCGCCCGGGCTACGAGGACCGGACGACGTGGGTGGAGTGATCCGGCTGACCAGGTAACGCAAAAGGCCGGGCATCTCGCGCCCGGCACTGTTATCACGTGCTCCAGCCTCAGATCAGACCCCCCAGTAGCGGGCGGTAGCCATGCATACCAGCGCGATGATCAGCGCAATGGTGCTCAACCGGGATGCGTTCCCCATCCGCTTCTGGGCCGCCTGCATCTCGGCGATCTGATCCGGAGAAGGCTTGCCCTGCGCGGCGGCCGCGATCTGACCTAGCTTGGCGGCATTCTGCCCGACCATCATCCCCGTCCCGAATCCGGCCAGAGCAAAGAGGCCGCCGATCCCGAAGCCCCAGCCCGCGGGCGAGGTCGTCCACGCCGAGGTCAGCCCGCCGGAGTCGATCCAGTACAGGATGGCGCCTGCCAGCACCGTCAGGATCGCTGCCACCGTAACGCGGACGCTCATCTTGCCTTTGGTGATCATATGGCCCATCATCTTCTGCCCGGATTCGCCGGTGGCTGCAACCGCGGGGGAAATGAAGAAGTAGGTCATCAGGCCCGCGCCAACCCAAAAGACACCGGATACGATATGGACCAGTCGCAGAAGGATAACAAATGCGTTCATCTAAGACTCCTCTCCATCAAAAGCACCGGATAAGAAATGGCAAAGCGCACGCATTATACCCTTCTCGCCGGGATGTGCAATGGCTGTTGGTTCGCCGGCCTGTCGTCTTG
>DATKAF010000118.1:0-4193 GCA_035498395.1 Anaerolineales bacterium | reverse complement strand
TCGCGTTACTTGCGATAAGGCTATTTCCTTTGGCATGCCCTCCGGCAACACGGCTGTCTTCCCATGGGGAGTGGACCTGGATCATTTCAAGCCCGCAAGTATTCCAGCCGCGCCGCCATTCGTCCTCTTCTGCAACCGCAGTTGGGAGCCGCGCTACGGCGTGGATGTGCTGGCCCGCGCCTTCGTGAAGGTGGCCCACGAGCGCCCCGATGTGACGCTGCTGCTGGTGGGCGGCGGCTCGATGGGCGGCTCGCTCCGGCAGATCCTTATGAGCGGTAATGTCCTAGACCGTGTCCAATTCGCCGGTTACGTTTCCCAGGCCGACCTACCGCGCTGGTACCGCATGGCGAGCCTCTATATCTCGCCCTCGCACGTGGACGGCTCTTCCGTTTCACTCATGGAGGCGCTTGCCTGCGGGCTCCCGGTCCTTGTTTCCGACATCCCCGCCAACAGGGAGTGGGTGACGGACGGAGCCAACGGCTGGCTCTTCCCGGATGGCGATGCGCAGGCGCTGGCAGGCAGTATCCTCGCCCTCCTGGACCGGCCCGATGACCTGACCCACGCCCGTGTTCATGCCCGCCAGTGCGCGCGGGAGCGCGCCGATTGGTCCAGAAACTTCGCAGTGCTGCTCGAGGCCTATCGGCAGGCAGTTCAAGTCAGGCATTGAAAGGAGTCTACCGTGCTAATCTCACTGGTTCTGGCCGTCATTGTCGGTGTCCTCGCAGCTTACTTTGCCAGCAACAACATCACCCCGATGCAGATCAACCTCATCGGGTATCCGGTCCACCAGACCTCCGGCATCTTGATCGTGTCGGCGCTCGGTCTAGGCGTACTCCTGGGGATCCTTTTCATGCTCCCGCCACTGATAGGCAGCAATTGGTCCCTCATGCGGCACAGGCGTCGGATGCAGGACTGGCAGGACGCGGTCGGGCGGAAATACACGGAAGGGGAGTCCGGCAAGGAATAGCATGCCGCCTCGTGTCGTTGCGATCATCCAGGCGCGCATGGCCTCTTCGCGCCTGCCCGGCAAAGTCCTGCTCGATATCTCCGGGCAGGCGATGCTTGCGCGCGTCGTCGCGCGGGCGTCGCGCTCGGCGCGCCTCGACCAGATCCTGGTTGCCACCACGACCGATGCCTCCGATGATGCCGTCGATTCCTATTGTGCTTCGCGAGGCATCCTCTGCGCACGCGGCAGCCAGTACGATGTGCTGGACCGATACTATCAAGCCGCGCTGCAATACCGCCCGGACCTCGTCGTCCGCGTCACCGGCGACTGCCCCGCCATCGACCCGCACCTGATCGATGACGCGGTCGCAACTCTTGCCTCTGATAATGCGGGTCCGTTCGATTTCGTTGCCAATCGCCTGCCTCCTCCGTTCCACCGGACTTTCCCTATTGGTCTGGACGTCGAGGTCTGCACATTTTCCGCTCTGGAGCGCGCCTGGCAGGAGGGCTATGAGCCGCAGCACCGCGAGCACGTCATGCCGTACCTGTACGAGGGCGTGCAACTCTCGCCGCGCAGCCTCCAGCTTGCTGCCGGCGCTTCATCGCGCGGCTTCCGGATCGCCCTCCTCAACCATGTTCCGGATCTAGGAGCCTATCGCTGGACGGTGGATACTCCCGAAGACTTGGAGTTCATGCGCCAGGTCTTCGCCCGCTTTGGCGGCCGCGATGATTTCTCTTGGACCGACATGCTCCAGCTGGTCGAGCGCGAGCCGCAGTTGACCCTTATCAACGCCGGTGTGCAGCACAAGACTCTTCGCGACCATGACGAGAGAGCTTTGAAACATTAGCCGGTAACCTATGCCACTCGTGACGTTGTTCACCGCACCCAAGGCCTTCACCGATCCCGATACAGCGCGCTCCCAACGCAACGCCATCGGCTCCTGGGTTCGCCTCGACGACGTGGATATCCTGCTGCTGGGGGACGAGCCCGGCCTTGAAGCTGCGGCTCGCGACCTGGGTGTGCGCCACATCCCGAGCGTTAGCAAGAATCCCAGCGGTGTGCCGCTCATCTCCTCGATGTTCAATGTGGCGCGGGCAAATAGCGAGTCCCGCCTGCTCGCCATTGTCAACACGGACATCGTCCTGACTTCCGATTTCGTGCTCGCCGCCCGGGCTCTGGATGCCATGAGCACGTCAAGCCAGTTGCATAGCGGCTTTCTCTTGGTTAGCCGCCGTTGGGACCTCGGTGTACAACAGCCTCTGGACTTCGGGAATGGATGGGAAAACCGTCTCCGCTCCGAGGTCCATAAGCATGGTGAGCTTCATCGTCCTGCTGGCAGTGATCTATTCCTCTTCCCACGGGCCTGCTATCCTGAGATCCCCGATTTCACCATCGGGCGCGCCGGCTGGGACAACTGGATGATCTACAAGGCCCACCAGGAGGGTTGGTCTGTTGTGGACGGCACGCCTTCGATGCTCATCGTGCACCAGAGCCATGATTATCGCCACCTACCCGGGGCGCAGCCGCACTACAATCATCCCGACACGACGGTGAACACCCGGCTTGCCGGTGGTCAGGCCACCATCCGTTACACGATCCTCGACGCGACCCTGGAGCTGAACAAAGGCCGTCTTGTTCGCCCGCGGCTGACGATGCCCCGCTTCCTGCGCCGCCTTGAGCTATTTCTGCGCCGCGTGCTGTTCTTCCTGCCAGATTCCACTGTCGAGAGTATTGCCCGTCCACAGCGGTGGCGCAAGCGCATCAGCCGCCTCCTCGGCGGAAGGAGATTGTAGCCGACCTATGCACAATCCCGTCGTAACCCGTAGGGCGCAGCATGGCTGCGCCCGTTGGTCGAGTAGTGGCGCCAAGGCGCCACTCACGATGTACTCGGCGCCCATCCGGGGGCCGAGACCAACCGATTAGCTACCAACCGTCAACTACCAACTGCCAACGCCCTTCCCATGAGAAAAGGCCAGAACCCCGCCAAGTTCGTCAAAGATGTACCCAGGCCCGAGCGCATCACGGTCGCGCTCCTGAACTACATTCCGTTCCTCAGCGGCTTCTATGCCGAAACGCTCGAGGTGCTGAAAGCCTGCCTCCGTTCGATCCGGGACGACCCCGGCTTGCCTTTCGACCTGCTGGTCTTCGACAACGGCTCTTGTCCCGATGTGCGCGACTTCCTTGTTTCAGAAAAGGATGCCGGGCGCATTCAATATCTCGTTCTCTCCGAGAAGAACGTCGGCAAGGGCGGTGCCTGGAATGTCATCTTCCCCGGTATTCCGGGTAAGATCCTTGCCTATACCGATAGCGACGTCCTCTTTTCGCCTGGCTGGCTCAAGCGCTCCGTCGAGATCCTCGAAACGTATCCGAACGTCGGCATGGTCACGGCCCGTCCGTTCCGCACGCCGCCCGAGTTCTACTCTCGGACCGTGGACTGGGCTCGCAGCGCTGCTGGCTCGACCGTGAAGGAGGAGCAGTACATTTCATGGGAGATGTTCCTCGAATTCAACCTATCTCTTGGTCAGACCGAGGAGGAGAATCGCAAGGTCTATGCCGAGACTCGCGACTGGGTGGTCAGCTATAACGGCGTTACGGCCCTCGCCGGGGCTTCACATTGGCAGTTCACGGCCTTCAAGTCGGTGCTTCAGCAGTTCGTGCCCTTCGATATGGAGAAGCCGATGGGCCAGGTTCGCCAGCTGGATAAGCGCGTGAACGATGCCGGTTTGCTCCGTCTCATGGTTTCCGATCCGCTCGCCATGAACATGAGCAACACCCTCGGTTATGTCCGCGGCGAATTGAAAGCGCCGAAGAAAGCGGCTCGCGCCTCGCTCAAGAAGCGGCTCCTCGAATTCGGCCCCGTTAAGCGCCTGCTCCTCGCCCTCTACAACCGCATCTTCCACTGGTACTATTCTTAGTCCTTTGCTGCGATGCTGCATCTTTCTATCATTCCTCCTGTTTCCGATTTTCCATCTTCTATTCTCCATTCACTATTAACTTGACCTGCCCATGACCCCTCGCCTCTTCATCTCCGCCGACCACGGCATGGCGGTGGTCTACTTCCTCCAGACCGACGTTGTCCCCGCGCTGATCAAGGCTGGCGTTGAAGTTGTCGTTCTGACCGACGACGACATCAAGGACCAGATCGCGGCGCGCTTCGCCCGTCCGGGCCTCACCTTCGAAGGTCTGCGCCTCAAGCAAGCCGCGCACTACGCCGGTACGTTCAAGCCGCGCCTCCAGTCGTTCCTGG
>DATKAF010000117.1:0-12567 GCA_035498395.1 Anaerolineales bacterium | reverse complement strand
GGGCTTATACGCCACCAGCACCAGCAGCAGCACCGGCGTGAAGAAGTGCGGCACCAGGATCAGATAGAACGTGATGAGATAGGATAGGACGATGGCTCCGATGGTCACGTAGCGCGCGGCCGTCTCGCCGATCAGCACCGGCAGGGTGCGCACGCCCTTGACGACGTCTTCCTTGGCCTTGTCGGTGTGCTTGCCCAGGTTGATAGTGACAACGTTCAGCCCTACCGGAATACTCGCAAGGATCACCATCCAGTCCCAGGCGCCCGTCAGCACGTAGAACACGCCGCCGATCATGAGCGGGCCCCAGATCAGGAAGATGGACAACTCGCCGATGCCCACGTACTTCAGCGGGTACGTGTAGAACAGGAGGATCAGCGCGCCGAACGCGAACAGCCAGACGACGATCGGGTCGAAGTGGGTGTACAGCAGCGCATAGATGCCGGATAGCGTGGCCAGCAGGCCGCTCACGCCGAACCAGATCAGGTGCGTGCGCTTGTCCCAGAAGCCTTGCGCCAGCGGGTGCACGCCGTACTGCGTCCGGAAGTAGTTGTCCTTGTCGATGCCCCGGCTGAAGTCGGTATAGTCGTTCAGCAGGTTGTTCGTACCGTGGGCAATGAACAGCCCGAGGGTCAACACCAGCCAGGTCAGCACGTCGAAGTGCCTGCCCTGCGCGTACAGGTATTGCCACGCCAGCAGCCCGCCGATCAGGCCGGAGTACAGCGTGACCGTCCCGACGGCGGAACGGGTGGCGATGAACCATTTCGACAGGATATCCAGGCTATCCCATTCGCGCTTGTCATCCATGCGGATGAGCTGCGAGAGGGACTTGCGCCACATGGCAACGGTGTGATTCATTGCTCCTCCTTGGCTGTGATCTATCTCCGAACCGCTACGGAACTGTACGCCTCAACCCTTATGGTTATTGGCAGCCTGGCGAGCAGGCTCCTCCTCCAGTTCTTCCAGGCCGCCGGTCCAGCCCGCCTCTTCCACCGCGACGAAGATGTCAGTGGCGGAGATGAGGCCGACCAGCGTGCCGTGCTCGTCGGCGACGGGCAGGTGGTGGACATGGTTCACCTGCATCACGCGCGAGCATTCCATGAGCGTCCAATCGGCGCGGCCGGTGATGAGCGGCCCGGACATGATCTCGCGCACGCGCGTGTTCGCCGGGTTGCGCCCGGCGGCAGCTATTTTATCCCGAATGTCGGTGGTGGTGACGATCCCGTAAACCGGGTTCTTCTGGCCGATATCCACGACGACGCTGTGGATGTTCCGGCGGCGCATCAGGGTCATGGCGTGCGAAACGCTCGTGTCCGGATCGACAACAATAACGGGTGCGCTCATCCAATCACGAACATAGTGCGACATGCTCTCTCTCCTTGTGTACCTGTAAGGGACCAGCCATGGGGCAGGAGGGGTCTACCCGTACCGGCAGCGATGATGTCTTCAGCAGGGATTCAATCGATCAATACGTTGCCGCTCCTCCTCTGTTCACTGTTCCAGCCACTGAGACGCGCGGCTATTTTATCACCAGCATGACCGTATCCATCGCCAGGGTCGAGCCGTCTGCCGCGCTCTTGTCGGACACCGATACCCACACCGACGAACCAGCGGGGGCCGCGCTCAGGTCAACGGTGCCGTCGAACGTACCGGGCTTGCCCATCTCGCCTTGCGCCTGGATGGAGCCGGTGCCGAGTTCTACACCCGCCTCATCCGTGACACGATAGGCCAGCGTGTTCTCGAACGGCGATACCGTGTAGCTGCCCTTCACCTGGACAGGCCCGGCCGCCACCACGGAGCCGCTGGCAGGGCTGTCGATCTTGATCACGCGCTGCTCACCGTTCGGCGTGGTGGTCACAACGCCCCACGGCACCGGCCCGCCGCTCGTCACGCGATAGGACTCGACGACAGGCTGCGCGGCGCAGCACGCCGGGTCGTTCGGCCCGTGAACGTTCCCTGTGAAGTTGATACGCCCGTCCTGTATCTCGAGCCCGGTGATCTTCGGCCGGTCGTCGATCAGGATGCCTCCCGCCTGCACCGGATTCCCATCCTGGTTCAGAACCGGGATGAGCGAAACGAAGACGCCGGAGCCGCCGTAGTTTTCTGACAGGAGGAACGCAGCATCCTCCCTGCCGTCCCCGTTCAGGTCTCCGAGTGCGACGAAGTCGGGCACGAGCTTCACATCGGCATAATCGGGCGAGCCCGCCGCGGCGCCTGCCTTGTATTCGCCGTTGGAAAGCTTGACGGTCGGGTGCTTGTCGTTAGCCACGAGCTGCACATCCATGTTCTTCAGTTGATCCAGGGTAAGAGACGGTACCGGCGGTATCGAAACTGCCCCGGTAGCCGCGAGGCCTGGCTGCGTCGCAGGAGGCGGCGCGGGTAGTGTCGAGGCAGGCGAACAGGCCGCCAGGACGACGCTAACCAGACAAACGAACCCCAACCATTTTGCGTTATTTTCCCAGCGCATTCCAGGTTCCTCCTCCATCCGTGGTCTTGTAGAGGCCGCGCGCTCCGCTGGCATCGCTTGTGAGCACGAAGCCGGTCCTCGGATCCACAAAGTCCATCCCGCCGAAATTCGAGCCGAAGGCGACGTCCGGAGTGACCGTGCTCCAGGTCTGCGCGCCGTCGTGAGTCACGTAGAAGTCCGCGCCGTTCCAGACGAAGCCGTCCTTCGCAGAGACGAAGTCGGTCGCGCCGCCCTGCGGGATGAGCGTGGGTGTGACAAGCCAGCTCTTACCGCCGTCGCGCGAGACGTAAACAGCCAGCATGACGCCGTTCTGCGAGGAGACGTTCACCGGCAGGTAGGCCATCTCCGGCGCGGCGAAGATCGGGCCGCGCGTTTCCAGCTCGGCCTGATCGTATCCATCGGGCGGCTTCACCGTTGCCTGCTGCCAGCTGATGCCGCCATCGCCGGTCTTATAGAGATAGATGACGCCCGGCGTATAGGTCACGCCGCCAACCCAGGCGTTCATCATGTCGGCGGGAGAAATGCCATCCTTCAGACCGCCCAGAGGCAGGCTGCTGGCCGAATCGGGCTGGTTCGGGTCGTTGGTATAGGCCTGCTTCCAGGTCGCCCCGCCGTCGTCGGTCTGGAATACCGCGACACCCATGGAACCTGCTCCCGCGCCCAGGCCCGCCATCATCCAGCCATTCTTCGCATCGAGGAAGCGCATGTCGCCGCCGCCGAACGGGACCGCGATGCTCTGCCAGCTCGCGCCGCCATCCGAGGTGATATACAGTGTGCCTTTGAGCATATCGTTCGGGTCTGGAGCCAGCACCCAGGCATGCTGCTGGTCGAGGAACATGGATGCGACGCCGTAGCCGAGCTGCCCGGCCTTCGCGGGGCTCAGGTCATACCACGTGCTGCCGCCGTCCGAGGTGCGCAAGACCGCTGTATCGCTGATACCCCAGCCGTTGTTCGCATCCAGCATGTGGATGGTCGTCAGCGCGGGTGAGGTCACGACCGGGGCGTTGATCGGGACCGGGGTAGCTGTCGGAGGCAGCGCGCTCGGCGTGGGCGGCACCGGCTTGCCGATAGTGCAGGCAGTGAGCAGGGCAGCGATCAGGACGATCAGGGCGTTTCGATGCATCATCTCCTCCGGAGAGAGCGTGAATTGAGATTTGTAAGTCGTGAATCCTGAGTCGTGAATCGACGGAAGTCTCAATTATCGAATATCGAATGTCGGTTCTCGTGTATCCAATCTCGGTTCTCGATTCTCGGCTCTCGAATATCGATTCTCGAATCCCGGCTCTACATCCACTCCACGATGGTCGCTTCGCCCTGGCCTACGCCGACGCACAGTGTGGCGAGGCCGTAGTACGGGCGTTTGGATTCGCCTGCACGCCTGCCCATCTCGTGCAGCAGCGTGGTCAGGATGCGCGCGCCGGAACAGCCGAGCGGATGACCGAGGGCGATCGCGCCGCCGTTGACATTCACGATCTCCGGGTCCACTCCCAAGTCCTCGATGACCGCCAGCGACTGCACGGCGAAGGCTTCGTTGAGCTCCATCAACCCAATGTCCTCCATCTTCAGCCCGGCGCGTGCCAGCGCCTTGTGCGCGGCGGGGATCGGGCCGTAACCCATCACCCGCGGCGGCACGCCAGCCGCGGCGGACGTGACGATACGAGCCCGGGGCTTGAGGTTCAACACATCGGCCTTCGCCGCGCTCATAAGCAGCAGCGCGGCCGCCCCGTCGTTGAGTCCTGACGAATTTCCGGCGGTAACAGTTCCACCTTCGAGGCGGAAGGCGGGCTTGAGGCGCGACAGGGATTCCATGCTCGTGTCGCGCCGGGGCCGCTCGTCGGTCTTAACCAGGACCGGCTCCCCTTTCCGCTGCGGAATGGAGACCGGAACGATCTCCTCGGCGAACCGGCCCGAGTCGATGGCGGCAATGGCGCGCTGGTGCGAGCGAACGGAGAAGGCATCCTGATTCTCGCGGGTCAGGTGCGGGCGCTCCTGTGCGATGTTCTCGGCGGTCTCACCCATGGACTCGGTCCCGTGCTTGCTCTTCATCTGCGGGTTGGGATAGCGCCAGCCGAGGGCCGTGTCCCAGGCGGTCAGGTTGCCGAACGTGTAGCCGCCCTCAGCCTTCGGCAGCGAGTAGGGAGCGCGGCTCATGGATTCAACGCCGCCCGCAATGAAAACCTCGCCCTCTCCGGCACGGATGGCGCGTGCCGCCTGGTTAACCGCGTTCAGCCCGGAGGCGCACAGGCGGTTGACCGTCACGCCGGCAACTTCGACGGGCAGCCCCGCCAGCAGCGCGGCCATGCGCGCCACGTTGCGGTTGTCTTCGCCAGCCTGGTTGGCGCAGCCCATGTAGACTTCTTCGACCTGCGCGGGGTCCAGCGCGTTGCGCTCGACAAGGCAGCGGATGACGAGCGCGGCCAGGTCATCCGGGCGGACGGCAGCCAGCACGCCGCCAAGCGCGCCGATTGGCGTCCGGATGGCATCGACGATCACGACTTCCGTATGGTTGTTTTCCATGGAATCCTCGTGCGAATTCTAACACCGGGGCTTGTTGCGTCCATCCGGTATGGGAACGCACAGCACGACTCGCCCTCCTTGCGCTGTCTGAACGGCATATAATGTGAAGCGGACGACTCGGGCTTAAGGAGAGCAGACATGGACATCAAACGAAGCGGTTCGCAACCATCCGGCAAGGGCGAAGCGGAGCACTTCACCGGCCAGGTGCGCATCGACCCGCTGAACACCGCCCCGGAACCGGCGCGGGTAGCCTGCGCGGCGGTCACGTTCGAGCCGGGAGCGCGCACGCACTGGCACAGCCATCCACTTGGACAGACGCTCGTCGTCATCGCGGGCTCGGGGCGGGTGCAGAAGTGGAGCGAATCTATCATAGAGATCCACGCGGGCGATGTAGTCTGGGCTCCGCCCGGCGAGAAGCACTGGCATGGCGCATCACCGACCACCGCGGTGACGCACGTGGCGATCCAGGAGGCGCAGAACGGCAAGACCGCCGATTGGATGGAAGAGGTTACGGACGAGCAATACAACGGGGCTGCTACAGCGGGCTGACTTCACCGCGCGAACCGCACGGACAGCAAAAGGAGTTAGCTTTACCCTTCAAGAAGGCTTGGTAACTCGTCCCGACCTCTGAATCGTCAGAATTGCGGGAATCTACACCTTACAGCGACCTTACAGCGCTGACCGCGTTTGCGTATTACCCCAGTCTCGGCTAGAATCAAACAGCAACACAAAAGGGTGGTATCGAACGTCCAACGCCAGACCCCGCCGGTGCATATCCGGCGAGGGGTCTCTCATACATCACAGCACTTCCACACACCGACAGCTACGCAGTCAGCCGGCCCAGCCGGGCTCGCGGATTCTGACTTGCAGAGGAGAATCATGCGCTTTAGGATCAAGACCCACGAAAGGGCTATCGCGGCTCTTGTTCTGCTGAGTTTGCTTGTTACAATCGGTCCGGCACCCATGAGGGCAAACCACGTGAAAGCCGCATCCAATTACCTGCACACATCCGGGAGCAAGCTGCTGGATCCGTCGGGCCAGGTCGCGGGCCTGAGCGGCCTGAACTGGTTCGGCTTCGAGACCGCCAACTACGCCCCGCACGGGCTCTGGAGCCGAAGCCTGGGCAGCATGCTGGATCAGATCAAGAGCCTGGGCTACAACGTGATCCGCCTGCCGTTCTCGGACGCCATGCTGAAGCCGGGCGTGATGCCCAACAGCATCGACCTCACGCAAAACCCCGACCTGGCGAACCTGACATCGCTGCAGGTCATGGACAAGCTCATCGCCGAGGCGGGAAAGCGCGGAATCAAGATCATCCTGGACAACCACCGCTCGACCGCGGGCGGCGGCCCTGAATCGAACGGCCTGTGGTACACGAGCGACTTCCCCGAGAGCGCCTGGCTCGACGACTGGAAGATGCTCGCGAACCGCTACAAGGGCAACGGCACGGTGATCGGCGCGGACCTGCGCAATGAGCCGCACGGCGACGCCTGCTGGGGCTGCGGGGATTCGACAAAGGACTGGCGGCTTGCAGCCGAACGCGCGGGCAACGCCGTACTCGCCATCGAACCGGACTGGCTGATCATCGTGGAAGGCGTCGGTACGTACAACGGCCAATCCACGTGGTGGGGCGGGAACCTGCTGGGCGCGAAGGATTACCCGGTCCGGCTGAACGTGGCGAACCGGCTGGTCTATTCTCCGCACGAGTATCCGGCCTCGGTCGCATATCAGACGTGGTTCGGCGATCCGTCGTACCCCAACAACCTTCCCGCGCTATGGGACAAGTACTGGGGCTATCTCCAGAAGGGCAACATCGCGCCGATCATGGTCGGCGAGTTTGGCAGCAAGCTCCAGACGACGAGCGATCAGCAGTGGTTCAGCGCGTTCAACGCTTACGCGGGAAAGAACTCCCTGAACTGGACGTTCTGGTCGTTGAATCCCGATTCGGGCGACACGGGCGGCCTGCTCGACGACGACTGGAAGACGGTGATCCAGGTCAAGCAGGAGGCACTCAAGAAGATCCAGTATGCGTTCATCGGCTCGGTGAGCGAGCCCAGATCCACGCCGACGCCTGCGCCCATCCCGACCCGGACGCCATCCCCCGCGGCGAGCGCGAAGCTGATCGAAGGCTTTGAGTCCGGTGCCATGGGCTGGAGCGTCTTCCACGACGGCGGTTCAACGGTGAAGTGGCAGCTCGTCACGCCGGGGAAGGCAGGCATGTACACATTGAAGGTGGACGCGGCGGTCGGTGCAAACGGCTGGGCGGGCGTGCAGAGGCTGTATGGCACGGCACAGAACTGGTCGGTGTACCATAGCATCGACTTCTGGATGTACGGAACCAAGACCAGCGCGCCCCTGCGGCTGGAGATACTGGACAACCGCGCACCCGGCAGCACAACAGATACATCGGAACGATTCGAGTACCGCTTCACTGACAACTGGAGCGGCTGGAAGCATTTCACTGTGCCGTTCTCGAGCTTCAAACGTCGGGCAGATTGGCAGCCTGCCGGAGCCACGAACAACGGCTTCGGCCGCACGCAGGTCTGGGGCTTCAATTTTGCGGTGATCAGCGGAACCGACCATTTCCGGATTGACCAGATCCGGCTGACATCACCTTGATCTGACCTTCCGAATGCAAGCATTCCACCACGGCGACCCCGCAAGGTCGCCGTGGTTTGTTATGGTTCGGGTCCCTGCGCCCTGCCGCGCCTGTTTTCGACCCCTTGCAGGATAGGATTTTGTACTTAATGAAGCGTGACGCATGGCACTATGCCCCAAATGGCTAAAGACGGGATAATCAGGCTGGCGAGATAGTCAACAATTACTCTCCAACTTCTCAACTAAGGAGGCTCGATGCCTGCGGCAAAAGGTTGGATCGAAGTGAACGACCAGTTCTGCAAAGGATGTGAGATCTGCATTAGCGCCTGTCCTCCGGTGGTCATGGAGCTGGACATGACACGACTGACCCCCAAGGGCTACCACCCCGCGCACACGTTCAAAGAAGGCTGCACGGGGTGCGCTATTTGTGCGCTGGTCTGCCCCGACGCGGCCATCACGGTTTATCGCGAGATCACGAAGGCGACTGCGACCGCAGCCGCGGCAGCCTGAGGCGAATGGAGACCTTATGACACGCGAAATGTGGGAAGGCAATCAAGCGGTGGCCGAGGCGGCGGTACGCGCCGGACTCGAAGCCTATTTTGGGTATCCGATCACGCCGCAGACCGAAGCACTGGAATACCTCTCGCGGCGTATGCCGGAGCTGGGACGGGCCTTCGTGCAGGCGGAGAGCGAGCTGGGCGCCATCAACATGGTGTACGGCGCGGCGTGCGCGGGCGTGCGCGTAATGTCCACCTCATCCAGCCCAGGCGTGAGCCTGATGCAGGAAGGTCTCTCGTATATTGCGGGGACGGAGATCCCGGCCGTGCTGGTCAATGTGATGCGGGGCGGTCCGGGCCTTGGGAACATCGCTCCGTCACAGGCCGATTACAACCAGGCGGCGCACGGCGGCGGTCACGGCGACTATCGCAACATCGTGCTGGCCCCGGCCTCCGTGCAGGAAGCAGCTGATTATATGGGCCTGGCGTTCGACTTGGCCGAGAAGTACCGCACCATCTGCATGGTCATCATCGACGGCTCGATCGGCCAGATGATGGAACCGATCGTGCTGCCAGAGATGCGCCCCGTCCAGCGCAAGGACTGGGACTGGGCGACCAATGGCACAATGGGCAAACGACCCCGGCGCATCCTCACCTCGATCTATCTTGACCCCGTGGAGGAAGAGGAGACGAACCTGCGGCTGCCCGAGCGTTGGAAGCGTGTCCAAGCCAACGAAGTGCGCTACAAGGAATACTTCCTGGAGGACGCCGAGTTCGTGGTGGTTGGCTTTGGCACTGCAGGGCGCGTGGCGCTCTCGGCAGTGCGCGCGGCGCGGAAGCAGGGATTGAAAGTGGGCTTGCTGCGGCCGATCACGGTCAGCCCGTTCCCGGCGCAGATCGTGGAGAAGCTGATCCCCCAGGCGAGCGCCTTCCTGGTGGTCGAAATGAACACCGGGCAGATGCTCGAAGACGTGCGGCTGACGGTCAAGAACCGCGTACCGGTGCAGTTCTACGGGCGGCTGGGCGGCGTGGTGCCGTTCCCCGGCGAGATCCTGAGCGAGATCGAGCTGATGGTGAAGAATACGCCCAGCGTGGACGAGCACCCGCGCGAGGCCTGGTTCGAGCGCATGATGGCGGCAGGCTAGAGAGGACTTATGGCTGTCAAGACTCCCAACAACCTGGTTTACGAACGTCCGGAGGGCTTCACCGACGCCCCAACCCACTACTGCCCGGGCTGCACCCACGGCGTGGCACACCGGCTGATCGCGGAAGTGCTGGAGGACATGAACATCCTCGATCGCACCATCGGCGTGGCTCCGGTGGGCTGCTCGGTGTTCGCCTACAACTACTTCGATACCGATTTCGTGGAAGCCCCGCACGGGCGGGCGCCCGCCATGGCGACCGGCCTCAAGCGCGTACTGCCGGACCGCGTGGTGTTCACGTATCAGGGCGACGGCGATCTGGCATCCATCGGCATGGGTGAGATCGTCCATGCTGCCGCGCGCGGCGAGAACATCACGGTGATCTTCATCAACAACGCCAACTTCGGCATGACCGGCGGGCAGATGGCCCCGACGACCCTGCCCGGTATGAAAACGACCTCCTCACCGAAGGGCCGCGACGTGGAGACGCAAGGCTTCCCCATCCGCGTGGCCGAACTGCTCTGCACGCTGGACGGCGCGGGATACGTGGTGCGCCGCTCCCTGCATGACCCGACGAACATCCGCAAGGCCAAGAAGGCGATCCGTCTGGCTTTCGAGACGCAGGTGCGCGGTCTGGGTTTTTCGATGGTCGAGCTGCTGTCCAACTGCCCGACCAACTGGAACCTGACGCCTGTTGAGTCGCTTAAGTTCGTGGAAGAGAAGATGGTGGCGTACTTCCCGATCGGCGACTACAAGGTCAGCTCAGGCGTGGCACAGATAAAGGCTTAGAGACATGCAAACAGAGATCATCATCGCCGGATTTGGAGGCCAGGGTGTGCTCTTTGGCGGGCAGGTGGTGGCGTATGCCGCCATGGATGCCGGCAAGGAAGTGACCTGGATCCCGTCGTACGGCCCCGAGATGCGCGGAGGCACCGCCAACTGCACGGTCGTGATCGCAGACGAGGAGATCGGCTCTGCCATCGTAGAGCACCCGCCGCTCGCCATCGCGCTCAACCTGCCCTCCTTCGACAAGTATGAAGAGGCGCTGCAATCGGGCGGCACGCTGATCGTCAACAAATCGATGGTGGACCGCGGTCCGCAGCGCGACGACATTCATGCCGTCTTCGTGCCGTGCAACGAGATCGCCGAGGAGCTCGGGGACAAGAAGTTGCTCAACATGGTCGCCATCGGCGCGCTGCTCACCGCTCTGACGGAGATCACGCTGGCGGACGTGGAGAAGGCATTGAGAGGGCACATGCCCGCCCGCCACCAGGACCTGCTGCAGAAGAACCTGGAGGCGCTTAAACGGGGGTACGAGGCCGCCAGGGCTGTTCCAGCAGGATAGAAGGACTTCACCAACTGAAAATCAGCCCCGCCTCGCAACGAGGCGGGGCTTGCTCTGCCAGAACCACCTCTTGATATCCGGGGAAAAAGCTTTGGTCGTACAATACAAAGCAGGGTACCTGAGGCACGATGCAAGACTTGGGGCCAAAAAGACCTTCCGTTGGAGCGCGGCCAATGACCAAAATCCTTGTCACGTATGCAACCCTATCCGGCACGACCGCCGAGGTAGCAGAAGCCATCGGCAATGAGATCTCCAAGGCCGGGCCCTCCGTCGAGATCGTTCCCCTCTCGGCGGTCAAAGACATTGACTCCTACGATGGCGTCGTGCTGGGCGGGCCGATGGTCGCGGGCTGGCATCGCAGCGCGCTGGGCTTCGCGCGGAAGCATCGGAAGGCTTGGAGCCGCATTCCCTTGGCCGTCTTCGTGACGGCGATGAGCCTGACCCGTACCGCGACTGGGGAGCTCGACGGTGTACCGCTGCACATCGACGAGGCCCTTCCCAAGCCTCCGCAGCGCGCTGACCGGCTTTCATTCCGCGAGCGCTATGCCCGCGTCGAGAACTATGCGCGCCCGATCGTGAACGCAGTCCGTCCGGCGAAGCCCGTGTCGATCGCCTTCTTCGGCGGCCGGCTTGAATATGGCCGGCTGCCGTGGTGGGCCGTGGTATTCGCCATGTTCATCATCCAGGCGCCCGCAGGCGACAAGCACAACTTCCCGTTCATACGCGAGTGGGCGGCAGGGCTCCCGGCGGCCTTTGAGCGCAGCGCACCAGCAATGTAGAGGTCTAGTTGACCGCCGCTGCATCAGATCCCGACAAAAGCAACAGGTCGGCGTCGACCCGGACGTTCATCATCCTGATCGCAATCTACGCCGTCGTGGCGGGCCTCAGCGTATTCCTGCCACAGGGAACTGCCGCCGCGCCCGCGCAGCCGACGGAACTGCCTGCGTCCTTACCGGTGCTAGCACTCGCCAACGGGCTGATCGTGTTCGTGGCATATGGCGGCCTTGGCCTGCTCGGCCTGTTCTTCGCGCGCAAGATCGGCATGCCGGAGATCTGGGATCCAGCTGTGACAAGCCGCCAACGGTTCCTCATCCCAGCGATCACTGGCGCTGTCATTGGTGCCTTTCTCATCCTGATCGATGTCCTCTTTGCGCCCATCAACGGCATCGGCCACATCCCCCACCCGCCATTCCCGACCTCCATTGTTGCCACGCTCGCCGCCGCCATCGGAGAAGAGACGCTGTTCCGGCTGTTCTTCATCACGTTTTGGACCTGGCTGATCTCCAGGGTGATCCTCCGCGGGCGCTGGCAGACACCCATCTACTGGATCGTCTCGGTCTTCGCAGCGATCGCGTTCGCCATGTCCCACCTGCCGGGGCTCATGTACCTGGAGGGCTGGAACAGCATGAGCCAGGTTCCGCTGGTCCTGATCATCGAATTGCTTCTGCTCAACGCTGCCTTGGGAATGGCGGCTGCGGGGCTGTTCAAGAAGTATGGCTTCCTGGCTGCGGTCGGTGTCCACCTGTGGGCAGACGTAATATGGCACGTGCTGTATGGGCTGATCTAGCATCGGCAGGCCATGCCTTCACTTCCGTCCTTGAAACAAGGATGGTATGGAAAAATCCCGATATAGGAGATTGCAATGTTCAAGTCGTTCCTAAAGTTGGCAGTGATCATGATGGTAACAATGGCAGTCACCTACTTCCTGGCCGGAATCGTCGCCCAGAACATCCTGGGCGCGAGGGCCTACTATCCGCCGTCGCCCACTGCACTCGGCTATCTGCGCGATCCGAGCGCTCCCGGCATGCAGCTGAAGATCTGGCCGGCCCAGTTGCTACGTGGGCTGCTGTTCGCAGTCGCGTTCTTTCCGTTCCGGCAGCGCCTGCTCCAGCTCGGGACATGGAAGGGTGGAGCCGCCCTCTCCTCTGTCATCTTCATTGTCGGATATTTGGCGGCCTCAGGTGGAATGATTGAGCACTTTTTGTGGTTCAATGATTATCCGGC
>DATKAF010000116.1:0-3035 GCA_035498395.1 Anaerolineales bacterium | reverse complement strand
GCAAGAACAAGGTTCCGATGGCCGCGTTGAAGACCTGCCTGGAAGGACTGGGTTTCTCCCATGTTTCAACGTACATTGCCAGCGGTAACGTGATCGCGCAGTCCAATAAGGGCGCGGGTCAGGTGCAGGCGCAGATCGAGAAGGCGCTGCCCCGGAGCTTCAAACTGGACAGCAAGCTCATCAAGGTGCTGGTCTTAAGCCGGCGTCAGCTCCAGGGCATCATCGAGAACAAGCCGGAAGGCTTCGGCGAGCAGCCGGAAAAATACCTGAGCGATGCGATCTTCCTGATGGGCACGGAGGCAGCCCAGGTCATGCCTGTATTTACTCCCCTGGAGGGAGTCGATCGAGTCTGGCCGGGTGAAGGCGTGATCTACTCGCAGCGCCTCATCGCCCTCCGTACCAGGAGCCGCCTGAGCAGGGCCATCAGCACACCGGCCTATCAGTCCATGACCATCCGCAGTTGGGGCACGACGACGAAGCTGCTGGAGCTGCTGAAGGACGCAGGTAAAGCAGGGTGATTGATATGTGACCGTGAACGGCGTAGACTGATAGCGGGAATCTACGCGACGGGGGATATTCATCAGATCGAACCCCAGGGAGGGCTCAAATGAAAAAGCTGCTTCTTCTTACCGCTGTCCTTGTGTTTGTGCTCTGCGCGTGCGGACGCCACCGGGCCGCCGCCCCGGCCGCTACCCCGGTCGAGTCCACCGTTGGCAGCGACCCGGCCTCCAAGGCCACCCAGGCCATCGTGGAGAAATGGATCGCGGCCTACCAGGACCGGGATGCTAAGGGGCTGCTGGCGCTCTATTCCGACGATGTGGTTTGGAACGAATGCAGCACCGATCCGTGTTATCACGAGGGCCTGACGGAGCTGAAAGGCGACGTGCCCAGCAGTTACGGCTTCGGCAACCCGGGCTTTAAGGTTGAAGCCCAGTCCTATTTCGTGACAAATGCCGGTCAGAAGGCCGTGGTGCAGACCCTCTACACCGATCCAAACACTCAATCGGTGAATGCTCCTTCGGTCACCGTTCTGCAGATCAAGGACGGCAAGATCACCAGCGAGACGTGGTATTCGGCCGCCATGCCCTGAACGCTGCCGACCTGACCGCACTACCTCATTCGCCGGCCGGATACCCTGAGCAGTTCTACGACTGCCACGGTGCGCGTCAGACGCGCCAGGCCAGGGTCGCCTGGTCCAGCGCGCGCACTTCCTCCCCGGTCAGGGAAAACTTCAGGGCTTCGGCGTTGTCCGCCGCCTGTTTCCCATCCTTGGCGCCCGGGATTGGGAGCACGACCGGGTTCTCGATCAGCCAGCGCAGCGCGACCTGGGCGGGGTTCTTCGAATACTTTTCCCCGATCGAGCGCAGCAAGTCGATCACCGGCCGGATCGCTTCTAGGCCCTTGCGGCTGGATTGCGGCATGATGCGCCGGAAGAATCCGCCGGGGCGGTTCTGCGCGGAATACTTGCCGGTCAGCAGCCCGCCTGCCAGCGGCGTGTATGCGATCAGCGTGATGCCCAGCTCGCGGCAGGCGTCCAGCACGCCGTTCGTCTCGGGCTGGCGCTTCAACAGCGAATACTCGACCTGGTTGGAGGCGAGCGGGATGCCGCGTTTGGCAAGCGCCGCGTGCGCCTCGCGCATCTGCTCCGCCGAATAGTTGCTCACGCCGACCGTCTTCACCCGCCCCGCCTCGACGGCGTCCGCTGCCAGGTCCATCAAGACCGGGATCGATACCCGCTTGTTGGGGAAATGGTGCTGATAGAGGTCCACCGAGTCGCGCCCCAGCCGGGCCAGCGTCTTCTCGAGCTCCTTCGGGAAGTCCTCCGCCCGGAAGGAGAAGCCGGATGGGAACTTGGTAGCCACGATGACATCGCGCCCGCGTATCAGCTCCCCGAGGCGGCGTTCCGCCGCGCCGAAGCTGTAGAAGGCAGCCGTATCGAACAGGTTCGCGCCCGCTGCGATGCTGGCTTCCACGGCGCGCCGCTCCTCCTCGATGCCGTGCGCGGCCCCGTAGGCGGTCTGCGCGGGATGCAGGCGGGCCAGCCCCGTGGGGCTGCCCCAGGTCATCGCGCCGACGCCCATGCGCGGCACATGCAAACTGCTCCGGCCCAGAGTCTCCTGATGTTCCATATCAGCCTTCCTTCTCGGTTCGGATACTGAACGTCGCCCGGGAAGAATTGTAAGGCTTTTGGCATCGCGGCACAATATACCCGCCCGATCCGCGCTGCGCACAATGAGGCGCAGGGTAGAATGGAAAGCGGCGGCGCGCGGAGCGCACGCTGCGTCCTCAAATGTCCACGCAAACCGACGATCTGCTTGTCTACCTGTTCGACGGGCAGCCGAATCCCCTGGTTCAGCCCATGGCAGCCTGGCTGGCCTCCTCGCGCCGGTTCGCCGCCTTCGTCACGGCTTTCCGTGACAAGATCCGCAAGAAGCTGCGCACCACGCAGGATCCGAACAGCCTTCTGGACCTGCAACTGGAATTGGAGACGGCCTACCTGCTGCTGCGGGAACGGGCGCTGAGCCTGGCTTATGAGCCGGAGCAGTCCAGGGGCGCTCGCAGCCCCGACTTCGCGGTGACCTTTACCACCAGCCTGACCTTCATGCTCGAAGTCACGCGTCTGCAAGCCGAGCGGAGCAGCCGCGCCGGTGAACGACCGGCCTCCCCGCCAGCGGGTGCGCGCCTGGTAGACGCCATCCTCAGCAAGCTGGGCCAGTTGCTGCCGCAGCGCGGCAACCTCCTGCTCGCGGCGGTGGAGGGCGCGCCATTGACGCCAGATGAACTCCGCAGTGCCATGCTCGGCATGCAGCAACGTGCCGAGCGGAACGACCCGACCGTCGTGGAGGGCCGCGGGTTCCTGGATCGCACGGACTTCTTCCGGCATTACCAACGCTTGAGCGAGATCCTCGTCCGGGTGCCGTCGGTCGGAGCCGCGGGGTCCATCGTGGCGTGGGTCAATCCGCAGGCAAAGTATCCGCTGCCGGGCAGAGTGCGGACGGCACTATACCGGGGCCTCAGCGGATAGATCACCGGGG
>DATKAF010000115.1:0-13772 GCA_035498395.1 Anaerolineales bacterium | reverse complement strand
GACCTTCCCACCGGGACGCGCTGCGGCGACCGCCGCCTCGACTGCTGCGTTCTCACCCGCGACCTCGAACACCACATGCAGGTTGTTCTTCGTAGCGGCGTCGCCCTCGACTTCGGATCTGCCATTCCCCACAAGACAGGCGCGATCCGCTCCGAGGTCACGCGCAGCCTGCACACGGTGCGGCAGAACATCGGTGGCGAAGACCTGCCCGGCGCCTGCCAGCCGCGCCAGTTGAACGATCAGCAAACCGATTGGCCCGCAGCCGAACACGCCCACCCTCATCCCCAGCCTCAGGTGCGCGAGGTCCACCGCATGGATGGCGACCCCCAATGGCTCGAGCATCGCCCCATCCTCATCGGAGAGCGCCTCCGGGAGCGGAAAAAGGCGGTTCTCAGGCCACGCCAACTGACCGCGTAGTGCGCCATCCTGATCGCCATGCCCGGCAAAGCGCATCTTCTCGCACAGGTTCGGATTCCCCTCCAGGCAGTACTCGCACTGTCCACATGGAATGGCCGGGTCCACCGCCACCCGCGTGCCATCCTCCATCAATGCCGTGAACTCGTGACCAAGCACCAGCGGCCGCTCCAGGCGCGCATCGCCGATGCCGGCCTCCTGCAGCCAGTGCAGGTCCGAGCCGCAGATGCCGACCGCCTTCACCCGCAGCAACTTTTCTCCCGGTCCCGGAATAGGAAGGGGCTCTTCGTGAAGCCGTAGATCGCCCGGGCCGTGCAAACGGAGGACCTGCATGAGACTAGCGCCGCTTACCTGGACTTGAGGGAGCTTAGCGCGCGCCCGAAAGCATGTAATAGACCTCGTTCCACTTCAGTTCTTTCTGGAAGTCGGCGAGTTTCGTATCGCTGTCGATCAACAGGAATTCCAGGCCGGCCATCCCCGCAAAGTCCTCGAGGTGCTCACGGGTGACCGACTGGCTAAAGCCAGTGTGATGAGCGCCTCCCGCAAGGATCCACGCCGCGGCCGCGACCTTGAGATTCGGGCGCGGCAGCCAGACGGCGCAGGCGACCGGCAGCTTGGAGAGCGGCTGGTCCGGCTGGATCACATCCACCTCGTTCACGACCATTCGGAAGCGATTCCCCATATCGAGCAGCGTGGCGTTGACCGCCGGACCCGTGCTTACATTGAATACCAGGCGCGGCGGATCGGACTTGCCCCCAATGGAAAGCGGATGGACCTCCAGCGCCGGTCGTTTGCCCGCCAGCGAGGCGCAAACCTCCAGCATGTGCGCTCCCAGCACCTTGGGCTGAGCCTTATCCAAATGGTAGGTGTAGTCCTCCATGAACGATGTGCCGCCGTGCAGCCCTGCCGCCATCACTTTCATGGCCCGTACCAGGCCTGCCGTCTTCCAGTCGCCCTCCGCGCCAAAGCCGTAGCCGTCCGCCATCAGCCGCTGGACCGCCAGCCCTGGCAGTTGCGTGAGCCCATACAGGTCCTCGAACGTTGTGGTGAAAGCCTTGAAGCCGCCCGCTTCCAGAAAGTGCCGCATCCCCAGCTCGATGCGCGCCGATTCGTAGAGCGCAGGACGCATGGCGCCGCCGGGACACAGCTCCTCGGCGACCGCGTACGTATCGTCGTATTCCTGGAGCAGCTTGTTGATCTGGGCCTCCTCGACCTCCTGGATCGATTTCGCCAGCTCCCCCACGCCAAAGCCGTTCACCGAGTACCCGAAGCGGATTTGCGCCTCCACCTTGTCGCCTTCAGTGACGGCCACTTCGCGCATGTTGTCGCCGAAGCGGGCGATGCGGGCGCCTTGCGAATCGTGCCATGCGCAGGCGGCTCGCATCCACGTCCCGATGCTGCACAGCACATCCTCGTCCTGCCAGAAGCCGACGACCACCTTTCGATTCAGGCGCATGCGGCTGCCGATGAACCCGAACTCGCGGTCGCCGTGTGCCGACTGGTTGAGATTCATGAAATCCATGTCGATCTCACCCCAGGGCAGCTCACGGTTGTACTGTGTGTGCAGGTGCAGGAACGGCCGCCGCAACAGGCTGAGGCCGGCGATCCACATCTTGGCCGGTGAGAACGTGTGCATCCACGTGATCAGGCCAATGCAGTATTCGCTGTTGTTGGCATCACGGCACAGCGCCGTGATCGCATCGGGAGTAGTCACGACAGGCTTGAAGATCAGCTTGACCGGCAACTGCCTGCCTTCCGACAAGCCCCCAACGATCGCCTGGGAATGCTCGGCCACCTTGCGCAGGGCTGCATTGCCATACAGGTGCTGGCTGCCTGTTACGAACCACACTTCGAGCTTGCTCATGTCGATCATCTACTCACCTCTGCTTCATGATTGCGACCGTGCACGATCGTCCCGCCGCCAGGCTACTTGTCCGTGATGTCGATCACGTGACCGATGAAGAGGCGTTGCTGTTTCGATTCAACCGGGACCAGGATATACAGACCTTTGGCATCCGCGGGCACTGCCACCTTGGTCGTCCATTGCGCGGTCTGCCCGGCGGGGGTGATGGGGGCATCCGCCAGATGCGGGCTCTCATAGACGCCGTATATGATACCATCCGCGCCGACCACAGGCGGATTGCCGATGTGCACGTACGATGGATACTCCCCCGGGTTCTTGGTCTGCCACGAGAGTTCCAGCCCCGTATCGGTGCGCTGGACGCCTTGCAGCGTCAGCACGCACTTGTTGATGGCGTCAATTCCTGCATCCGGTTTGACGATCAGGCCCTCAGCGGCATCGGCAACCGGGTACGTCAGGTCCGAGGCCACTTTGTCCAGGTCGATCTCCAGTTTGGCGTTCGTCACCGATGAAGGCACGTAGTAGTTCAATGGGCCGGTGACATAACTATACGGAATGGACAACTTCATGCCGGGAGCCGGGGCAGCGCCCTTGCATTCCACAAACAGGGGCTGTGCCTTGGGCTCGGCCTTGGTGCCGCCCGTGTAGCCCCGCACCTGGAAGCCCGGCGGGATCCGATTTCCCCCCGTACCGACCTGGACCGTAGCGCAGTCCACGCTCTTGCCGTCGCTGCCGGTCAGAGTCGCCGGTTGGCCCGCAGCGGCATCCATCGCGCTCCAGTCTGCCGTCTCATTGCGGATGGCAATATCGACGTGCAGATCCCCGGCGGCGCTCTTTCCAACCTGGGTGGCAAGGCCCATCCAGCCTTTGGCCGCCGGAGATGTCGGTGTCACATCCGGCGCGGGCGTGACGATATAGGCACACGCAAAGAGCAGCAGCGTGCTGATCGAGATCAGGATCAGGTTCCGTTTGTTGCGCATGAAGGGCACTCCTCAGACATGCCGCCAGCATGATCGAATTCGCACAGGTCGTCCCCGCGCTACTCGGACGGAGTGGAGAACTGCGGAACGACGACAAGGACCTCGCCGCTCATTTGCCAATAGTTGGCAGGCGCGTCCGTTCCGCCATCCACCGCTTCCACGGTCTTGGTCTGACCGTTATAGGAAACCGTGGTGGCGTACGAGAAGCAGGCTCCGCAGGGCCTGTGATTCGTGGTGTACATATCGTCCGTGAACCAGCCCAGCTTGTTGATGTCGGACAGCAAATGGTCAACGTCCGCCGGAGCCACCTGCTTGGTCAGCTTCTGCTGGCCGTTGTCAGCTACGATGCGGCCATCCGGGTAGATGGCGTACAACTCATCGACACAGCGCAGGCCGCCGTTGCGCTCGTACGTGATGACCGCGCCGTCCTTCATGAGTTGCGCGGCCTGGTCCTTGCGCAGCGGTTTGAGGTCGCAGGCGCTGGAGGCGGGCGTGGCGGACGTAAAGGTGCGCGCGAACGTGCGCTGGATGGTCGGCATCAGCAGCGCGCCTACGACCAGCACGACGACGATTCCCGCGGAATAAGCAAAGACCATACGCCGGTCGAGGGCCTGCTTGCCCGGAACGGCGCCCGGCCTCCGCCGCGCCAGTTGGCGGGTGTTCAGGTTCACGAGCAGACTCTGCACGCCGATGAAGAAGAGGGTTAGCAGGCCGATGGCGATGCTGGTCCACCACGAGCTCAGCCTGCCGTTGAACTGGATCAGGGTCTGGATGAGTGCGGTCGTCAGCACGCCGAACAGGCTGCCGAACACATACCCTTCTCCGCCGGTCAGCATCGTGCCCCCGATGACGACCGCCGCGATGACGGTCATCTCGTAGCCGTTGGAGGCGTGCGTGCCGTGTCCGGAGCCCACATAGATGCTGTAAGCGATTCCCGCCAGCGCCGAGCAGATGCCATTGAACGTATACACCAACACCTTCGTCCGGTTGACGGGAAGGCCCATCAGCCGGGCGGAGACCTCGTTGGCCCCGTTGTTGCCGCCAATGGAGTACACCGTGCGGCCGAAGCGCGTGTACTGGGAAATGAAGATGCCGGCCGCCAGCACGAACATGCTGAGGACGACCAGGATGGTCACGTAGTCGCCCTTCTGCGTGACCGGGTCGGCGAGCCCCGGTATCAGGAGCTTGGTGCCTGCCAGCAGCTTGTAGGTTGGATCGTAGATACGCACCTCAAGGTCGCTGATGATGTAACACATGCCGCGGGCAAACCACATGCCTGCCAGGGTGGCGATGAAGGGCTGGACCTTCATATACGTGATGAGTAGGCCCATGATAGTGCCCAGCGCCGCGCCCATCGCCAGCATCAGCAGCATGACCAGCCAGGGGTTCCAGCCTCCCCGGAGCAGGGAAGCCGAGGCGGTAGAGGTCAGCGCGATCATCCCGCTCACCGAAAGGTCGATGCCTCCAGAGATGATCACGAGTGTCTCGCCGACGGCATTGATCAGCAGGAATGGGCTTGTAATGAAGAGCGTGAAGAACACCTGGCTGTCGCGCATGCCCGGGTAGAATAACGCGCCCGCGCCATATGCCAGGCAGAACAGGATGATCGTCGCGGCAAGCGGCAGGAGCTTGCGATTTTTCGAGAATGTGGCATTCATGCTTCGCATCATGACCGCGACTCCTTCGGCCTGGACTGCGTGGCGAGCCTGCGCACAAAGTCCTGCACCTGCTGCGAGTACAGGAGGATCACGATGATCACCACCAGTGCCTTCACGGCAATGATGGCGCTGGCCGGGACACCGAACGCCAGCGTGGAGGTGGTGGTGGCCTGGATCACCAATGCCCCGATGACGCTGGCCAGCAGCGAGAACCGCCCGCCACTGCCCAGCACCGTACCGCCAATAATGACCGCCAGGATGGCGTCCAGCTCCGAATACAGGCCCACCTGGTTGGCGTCCGACGTGCGGATGCTGGATACCGCGATCAGTCCCGCCGCGCCTGCGCAGAAGCCGCAGAACATGTAGGCGAAGAGTTTGATCTTCTTTTCGTCGATGCCGCTGTAGAAGCTGGATCGTGCGTTGATGCCGACGGATTCGATGAAGAGCCCGATCGAGCTCCGGCGGGTGATGAACCAGGCCAGCGCAAACACCGCCGCCGCGATGAACAACGCGAACGGCAAGAGCAGCACCCAGCCGTTACCGAGTTGCAGGAACGTGTTGTTGTAGATGATGATCTTGATGGCGTTGGTCACGAGTTGTGCGATCCCCCGGCCCGCGATCATCAGGATCAGGGTAGCCACCATGGGCTGGATCTTGCCGTAGGCCACCAGCGCCCCGTTCCACAGCCCACAGATGACCGCAATGAACAGGGGCACGATGAACACCGCCCACAAGGGAGAGGCGCTATACGTGGGGTCGGCCTCGCGTGTCACGTCGGCCAGCCGCACGCCGATCAGGTTGGGGTTGAGCATGATGCACGCCGTGGAGGCGGCAATCGCCATGACGGCGCCGACGGATAGGTCCACGCCGCCCGTGGCAATGACCAGTGTCATGCCCATGGCAAGGATGATGATCGGTGTGCTGTTTCGCAGAACATCGATCAGGTTGCCGAAAAGATGCCCTTCCTTGATCTCCAGATGGAAGAAGCCGGGGATGAAGATCGCATCCACCAACAAGATCAGAGCCAGGGTAACGGAGGGATAGAACAGCCTGCTCTCCACGATTTTGCGGACATCGAAACCAAATCTGGGCTTTTTCATAATCACTTGCTCCCGGCAATCGATTCCATCACCTGCTGCTCGGTCGCATCGCCGCCAAACTCGACAATCTTTCGCCGATCACGCAGAACCACGATGCGGTGGCTGGTGCGCAGCACCTCCTCGAGCTCGGAGGAGATGAACATGCAAGATTTGCCTTCCTCAGCAAGGGAAAGCACCAGTTTCTGGATCTCAGCCTTCGTGCCGACATCGATGCCGCGCGTCGGCTCATCCAGTATGAGCAGCCGCGGATTCGTGGCCAGCCAGCGGGCGAGGATCACCTTCTGCTGGTTGCCGCCGCTCAAGTTCTTCACCGGCTGGTCCGCTGACGGGGTTGAGATGTTGAGCAGCTTGATGTATTTGTCGGCGATGGCGTACTGTTCCTGCAAGCTGAGGTGCTTGATCCAGCCCAGGCTGGCCTGCATGGCAAGGATGATGTTCTCTCGGACCGTCAGATCGTCGACGATGCCCGCGGCCTTGCGATCTTCAGGGCAGAGCGCCACGCCGCGCGCGATCGATTCAACTGGCGATGAGTATTCGACCTGCACCCCATCCATTGAGATCGTCCCGGTATCCGGCTTGTCCGCACCGAAGAGGAGTTGAGCAATCTCGGTTCGGCCGGAACCCAAGAGACCGGCAAGCCCGACGACTTCCCCTTCATGCAGCTCCAGGTCAAATGGCTCGATGGAACCGGCTCGGCCGAGCCCCTGGGCATGCACCAACGGCTCAGGCTTGATGTGATGGCTAGTAGAGACCTTGAGCCGGGTCACGTCATCGAGTTCATCGAGACTGCGGCCGATCATCTTGGTAATCAGTTCCAAGCGTGGCAGGGAGGCCGTCTCGTAGGTTCCGACCAGTTTTCCGTTGCGTAGGACCGTCGTCCGGTCAGCGATCTCGTAGACCTGGTCCAGAAAATGAGTGATGAAGATAATGCCAATGCCGTCCGCCCTCAACTTGCGCATGACACCAAACAATAGCTGCGTCTCATGCGCGTCCAGGCTGGACGTAGGCTCGTCAAGGATGAGGATCTTGGCGGCGGATATTTCGAGGGCACGTGCGATAGCAGCCATCTGCTGGATTGCAACCGAGCAGGATCCGAGCGTCCGAGTCACATCGAGATTAATATCGAGGCCGCTGAGAACGTCTCGGGCTCGAGCATTCATGGTCTTCCAGTCGATGCTTCCCAGCTTCATCGGCTGCCGGCCGATCATGATGTTCTCGGCCACTGTCAGGTTGGGGCACAAGTTGACTTCCTGGTAAACGGTCGTGATCCCCAGCTTCTGTGCTTCCAAAGGCGACCGAATGACAGTCTCCTTGTCCCCCAGCCGAATCGTCCCCCGGTCCGGCCGTTCCACACCGGTCATTACCTTGATCAGCGTGGACTTACCGGCTCCGTTTTCGCCCACCAAGGCATGGATCTCTCCGCGCCTAAGAACAAAGTCCACGTTCTCAAGGGCCTGTACGCCCGGAAAGGACTTGGAGATACCTTGCATGGTCACAATTGCACTATTCGACTCTGTCATCGGCTGCCTCCATCATGTCAACCAAGTACGCTGATCCGTGGGAGAGGAGAAGCGGCGTCCTGCCTGGCTCGCCGCTTCTCCTTTGTCCCATCTGTCTAAGTCCTGATCAGCGACCTGCGGACAACTTGGCGAATGCCCGTGCGCTTAGTACTTGCGGGTCGCCAGAATGGCCTTCAACGCATCCGGGCCCTGAGCAGCAAAGAACTCACCTTCCTGAGAAGGAACCCAGGTCGGAACCGTCGTATCCCCGTTCATGGCCTTCAGGGCCGCCTCGTACACCTGCGGAGCGAGCAGCGGGTTGCACTCGATGTCGGCGTTCAACGTGCCGTCGATCAGGTACTTGAAGCCGTCTGCTGTAGCATCCAGCCCGATGACCTTGATATCCTTACCGGGCTGAAGGCCGGCTTCCTGAATGGCCTGGATCGCACCGATGGCTTCCTCGTCGTTGTGAGCGAACACGCCCTGGATATCGGGGTTCTTCTTCAGGAAGGCCTCCATAACAGCCTTCGACTCTGGAACACCCCAGTTGCCGGTCTGCGTGTCGGTGATCGTAATGCCGCAATCACCCATCTTCTCGCGGAAGCCCTTGGCGCGGTCGATCGCTGCCGAGGCACCCACGGCACCCGAGATCTCTACAACGTTCTTCTTGGCGCTGTCCTTCAGCAGGTCACACATAGCGGCAGCGCTCTTGTGACCTTCCTCAAGAAAGTCCGAACCGATGTAGGTGTAGTAGTTCGACGGAGCCGCATCGATGCGGCGATCTTCCAGGATCACCGTCTTGCCATTCTGGGCAGCTTCCTTGAGGACGTCATCGTAGCCGGTTACGTCCAGGGCTGCCAAGATGATGGTATTAACCGACGGATCTTGATTGAACTGGTGGAATGCCGAGACCTGGTTCTCGATCTTGTTCTGCGCGTCGTAGAACTTCAAGTTAACGCCCTGCTGAGCCGCCGTCTCCTTGAAGGAGGAGGTGTTAGCCGCCCGCCAGCCGCTCTCAGAGCCGGTCTGGATGAAGCCGACGGCCAGATCCTTATAGGTGCAGTTGGGCGCGCACTTGGCTACAGGAATCACGTAACCAGCAGATGTCATTGGCTTCTCAGCGGCTGCAGGCTGCTGAGGCGCAGTGGTGGCTGCCGGAGCTTGAGGGGCTGCAGGCGCCTGGGTAGCCGCCGGTGCGCAAGCCGCGAGGGCCAGGGATGCCGCTATGATCACAAAAGCGATTGTTTTGATGCGAAACATGATCTTCTCTCCTTGCATAGTCTAGTGGATCGTGTTTGTCTTGAGCCATGAGCTATAATGCGGAGGTGCGATGAGCCTCTGGTCATCAGAGACGCCGTCGCGCCCTCAGAAGCGCTTGCTCGGAGACGCCAGTCGCTTGGCAGGCGCTTCTCTTTCTCTTGCTGTTTTTTCCCTTTGCTGCATTCACCTCCTTTATCCTATCTGCCCGTGCGCTGGGAACTCTCCCTGATAACCAGCGTCGGCGCGAGCAGGACAGCCTTTCGTTCGATTGAGGCCTCGTCCCCTTGCCAGCCGGTCTGAATGATCCGGGTGATCTCCTCCACGGCGACTTGCGCCAGCCCGTTCTGGTCTTGCTGGACGGTCGTGAGCGGAGGGGAGAAATATGCCGATTCGGCGATGTCGTCGAAACCAACGACCCCCAGGTCCTCCGGCACGCGTGGGCCGCGCCGGCAGGCGCCTTGCAGCACGCTGAGCGCCATCTGGTCGTTGGCGACGAATATCGCGTCCATCTCAGGATACTGGGCGAAGAGCTTCTCGGCAGATTGCGCCCCGCTGGCGGAAGACCAGTTGCCTTCCACCCAATGATGGTCCGCCGCCTCGAGCCCGTGCTCCGTCAGCGTGTCCCTCCATGCAGACATCCGCTGGCGGGCCTCCCACCAATCCAGCGGTCCGGCGATGTGGCCAATGTGCCGGTAGCCCTGCTCGATGAGATGGGTCGTCGCCAGGCAGCCGCCCAGATAATTGTCGATCGACACACTGGCGAGGCCTTCCCGAGCCTCCATGGTGATATAGATGATGGGGATGCCTAGTCGCAGAGGCAGCGAGCTGAACGGCTTGCGGTTCTCCCCCACCTCCGGGACCGCCCAGATGATCCCATCCACATGGTGCGAAACCAGCGCATCGAAGATGGGCGTGATCTCGTCCGCATCGTAGCGAGGAAGCTCCTTGAGCAGTAAGGCGTACCCCGCCTCCTCGGCAGCCTGGGTGATGCCGTTCAACGTGCGCGACGGCCCGATGTGCTTCAGGCCGGCTGTGACGACGCCCAGGGTATAGCTGCGCTGCTGGATGAGGCTGCGAGCCAGGGCGCTCGGCTGATAGCGCATGCGCTCGATAACATCCTGGACCCTCTCCCGGGTCTGCGGGGAAACGTCGGGACGGCCGTTGATGACGCGCGAAACGGTCTGGGTGGAAACTCCCGCCTCAGAAGCAACTTCCTTGATCGTCGCCCGCGCCAATCGTGCTCGCATTGTTATCGTTCCCGTTATCGTTCCTGTTATCGTTCCCGTTATCGATAACATAGTAGCACGTCCAGTGCCTAGAGTCAAGCACCAGTTTGTCTAAACAAGACATCCCTTGTCATCTTCAGGATTTGAGGCGCGGGAGCAACGCAATCAACAGGTTGCGTCAGGAATCCGGTGCTGCGCGGTTAAGCTCGTGTCATGCAACGAAGCCAACAATGTTTGGAATCCATTCCCCCACCGGATCGAGCATAGCGCTTTGTCGCGAACGACTCGATATTGTGATCGAAGCTACAAGTTGTTTATGCTATTCGATGGAGATACGCGTCAATGGATCTCGTAGAGATGTCGCGCGATGATGTGGTCCTGGTACTCTGGAGCCAGCTCACAGAAATAGCCGCTCCAGCCCCACACGCGCACGATCAGGTTCTGGTGGTCTTCCGGGTGCGCCTTCGCATCCAGCAGCGTGTCGAGGCGCAGGCTGTTGAGCTGGAGCTGCATGCAGCCCAGTTGAGCGAAGGTGCGTACCAGCATGGCCGTCTTGCGTATCGACTCCGCGCCCTGGAAGACCGTGTCGGAGAGCTCCATCGTGATGGGACCGCCGTTATACACGCGCTGGTAGTCGATCTTCGCAAAAGATTGCAGGGCGCTGATCGGGCCGCGCACGTGCGCGCGCGGCGAGGGTGCAAGGTTCGCGCTGAACGGCTGACCGCTCACGCGCCCGTCCGCCGTCGCTCCGACCACCGGCTCGCGCATCCCCGGATGCCCCGCCGCCAGCCACAGGTAATACATGGCCGACCCGGTTCCCGCGCGCAGCCGCCCGCCTCGCAGCGTCAGACCATAGGCCTCGCATGCATCGGCAAGATCACCAAACAGCTTCATGAGCAGATAATCCGCAGCCGGATCGTTGTTTCCCACCCTCGGCCCCTGCTCTTCCAGCATGCGGCGCAAGTTCTCTTGACCCCGATAGTCATCACACAGCGCGGACAACAGCTCGGCTGGCAGGACGCTTTGATCTTCGAACACGAACTTCCGGACGGCAGCCAGCGCATCCGCCGCGTTCGCGGACCCCGCACCGTGTATGCCGAAGTTGTTGTACTTCAACCCGCACGATAAGTCCCGGCCGCGCTCCAGGCATCCACGCATGAAGACCGAGTAATACGGGGTGGGAGGCAGCAGCAGGCGGGAATACACATCTGCAAGCCCATCCACCTGCTTCGTGACTTCGGCGGCGACCCCGGCGAGGATCCGGTCAAAACTCGCTCCTTCTGCCAGACCATGGCGCACGGCCCGGTCCACTGCCGCCGGGAACGAAACGGCTCCAATGTTGACGACTTCCATGCCGCGGCCCGGGATGATGAATTCCCAGCACGCAGCCACCACGTAATCGCGCGCATCCTCCAGATCATAGCCATGTGCCGCCAGAGCGGGTATGACAACGTCGTCATTGGAGTACTGGGGAAAGCCGAGCCCCATGCGGGTCAGTTCGGTGGCAAGACTCAGCAGTTCCAGGTCGGTCTGCGCGGAGATGCGCAGATTGATCTTCGGATCGATCATTGCCACCTGGCGCGCCACGCGCAGGACCATGCGGGTGAGCTCATTGACCGCGGAGGCGCCATCAGGCGTGACGCCTCCCAGCGTCAGGGTCTGACCGTTATCCCCTTGCTGCACGCCGGGATACAGGTCGCTGTCCTTGTTCAGCGAAATGAAGAATTCCGCCAGCAAGTCCTCCGCCGCCTGCAATGACAAGCGGCCCGCCGCCAGGTCGGATTCTAAGTAGGACCACATGTATTGGTCGAAGCGGCCCAGCCCGACATGATAATTGCCGCCCAGCCATACCACTGCATGGCAAAGCCGGAGCGATTGTAGCGCTTCGTGAAATGTGCGCGCCGGATGTGCCGGGACCCGTTCCAGGATCTCCGCCAGATCATCCCGTTTCAGCGCCCGCGCCTGGGCGGCGTAGCGGCTCGCCAGTTCCAACACGGCATCGATCGTTTCGATGCTGCTGTTCAGGAAATCGATGGCTTGAGGGTCATCTGCAAGGCGCAGGCACGTCGACAATGCAACCTGCTTGCGTCCCAGTAAACCCTGCTGCAGCAGTAATGCCCAGTCGGCACAGATATTGCTGACCGGGCCAAGCTCATGAAGCGTGCGACCGACGGTGAGACGGCTCCACTCCTCCGGGCTGTAGATCGGTGACGCAGGCGGCACCGTACGCGTGAATACGATCTGCTCGTCTGGGGAAATGACGACCTCTTCGGCCTCGCACTGGCGGCGCACAAGACACGCCGCGCGCGCGGCCCAAGAGAGTTGCCCGGCATCGCACTCGGGCAGCACGTCCACGGGCGTCGTCCGCCTGGCCGCTCGATGCTCCCCAGCACGCACGCGCCTCTTCATGTCCTCGAGTCGCTGGTTCATGGAACCCTCACATGCACGCCCGCCTGCTCGAAAGGCGCGGGGTTGATACTCACCGGTCGCGTTTCGTCATACTTCGGTCTGAACTCCACGCCCGCAGCCTCATATTTCGCCCCGGCCGCGCGGTTGTACGGCAGCAACTCCACGTGCAGCATGCCGGCCAGGCCCCTGACCGCGCCGGCTATGGCGCGCAGGTTCTCGTCGGTATCGGTGACGCCGGGTACCAGTGGCACCCGGATAACGAATGGCTTGCCTGAGGCGCTCAGGAGACGCAGGTTGTGCAGGATCAGGTCATTATCGCGGCCGGTGTGGAAGAGATGCGCAGCGCGGTCCATCAGCTTGAGATCAAAGAAGATCAGATCAGAGCGACGAACCAGGGAACGAAAGGCCTGCTCGCTCCCAATGCCGGAGGTGTCTAACAGTATATGGACGCCGGGCAGCAAATCCATCACCTCGGCGACGAATTCCGCTTGCAGGAGCGGTTCGCCGCCCGAGAACGTAACGCCGCCCTCGTTGGAGCGCAGGATATCCGCCTGCCCGTTCAGAAGGGCCGCCAGCTCCGCCGAAGTGTAGCTCTTTCCCGCCAGGCGCGAACCGGCGGGACTATGGATGTACTGGGGCTGCATCGACAGGCTCTCCGGATTGTGGCACCAGTTGCATGACAACGGACAGCCCTTCATGAACACGGTCGTCCGGATGCCTGGTCCGTCGTGGACGGTGAATTCCTTGATGTCGAAGACCACTCCCGATCTCATGATGTAGTGCTCCGGTTGCCGGATGCTGCGCAGCGAAAGGGCATCGGGCTGCTCAGGGATTGCCTGCCTTCAGGATCAGATCCCGCGCCCTGCTTGCAGCGGCGGCCGCGTCGGGTGCATACAGGTCTGCACCGATTTCCCGGGCGTATGCTTCCGTAACGGGTGCGCCGCCCACGATAACCTTCGTCTGGGGGCGCAGACCGGCCGCATCGAACGCCGCGATGACATCTTTCATGCGGACCATGGTCGTCGTCAGCAGCGCCGAGCATGCGACCAGGTCCGGGTGAAGCTCCTGCGCGGCGCGGACGTATTTTTCCGGCGAGACGTCTGTGCCCAGGTCCACGACCTCGAAGCCGGCGCCTTCCAGCATCATGCCGACCAGGTTCTTGCCGATGTCATGCAGGTCGCCCTGTACCGTCCCAATGAGCACCTTGCCGATCGGCTGCACGTTGGCCGCGATCAAGTGCGGGCGCAGGAGCTCCAGGCCGCTTTTCATCGCACGCGCCGAGATCAGCATTTCCGGCACAAAGTAATCACCGGCCTCGAACATGCTGCCGACCTCCGCCATGCCGCTGATCAGCCCCTCCCGGAG
>DATKAF010000114.1:0-28539 GCA_035498395.1 Anaerolineales bacterium | reverse complement strand
TGCGTGAAATAGATCAGGATTCCCGCTGCGATCGCGCCGACCGTGGATGCCACATCGCTCATCAGGTGTACGAATGCCGACCGGATGTTCAGGTCGTGTCCGCTGCCGTGCCGCACCAGCAGCGCGGTAATGAGATTCACGACGAGCGCCAGCAGCCCTACCCCTATCATCACCCCCGCCTTCACGTCGGGCGGCGAGAGGAATCGTTGGTACGCTTCGTAAAAGATTCCCAGCGAGATGACGACCAGCGTCGTGGAATTTAGCAGGGCTACGAGGATTCCCACACGGTGGTAGCCGTACGTGTTCTGAGAGTTGGATGGCTGGAGCGTCAATCTTACCGCATACCAGCTCAACCCCAGTGCGATCACGTCCGTCAGGTTGTGCGCTGCATCTGTTAGGAGCGCCAGGCTGTTCGCAAAGACGCCGGCTGCCGCTTCCACCAGCATAAAGATCAGCGTAATGACCAGCGCCAGGGTCAGCCGGGAGGCCGCGCGTCGGGCGGATGTGGCAAAGTGGGAGTGGCTATGGGATGCAGATGCCATTTAGCGTCAATTGTACGACGACTTGTGAAGCAGCCATTGCACAGACCCCCGCCTCCTCCGCGGTTCAGGGGTCCCGCGTCTCGAAGGCCGTGCCGCCAACATGAAGTGCGGAGGGAGGCGTCGCATGCTCCACGCCCTGGTTGGCGATCAGGCGCACATCCCTGGCCTCCTGGGTAGGGAGCGAATGGTCGCTCACCTGGGGTGCAAAGGTTGCGATCGATCCGGTCATCAGCGAGAGCGCCGCGGCGACAAAGAAGATCAGCCACAGCACCGCGGGCCGCCTCGCCGTGCTGCCGGGTCTTCCAGAAAGTATCGCTACGACCGTCGCAGAAAGCAGGTAACCGCTCAACGCCGCCACGATGGCGGACCCTGCCGATATGGCGCCCAGGATGACTTTGGTGTTGGCTGTGATCTCCGGCATCGTTATCTCCAGCCATCCGGGAAGCATTTCCCCGGACAGGCCTAAACATCGATTGATTCCTGCATGGACTAACGACGCCGATTTCCCCGCTTGCATACGGGTTCTCCCCCGCACATCCTCTGGTTATCCGCCCCCCCTTTCTCCACGTTCGGTCTGATGGATCTGTAACGATCCCGGGTGCCCGCTGCCGGCTCCCGGCGCTTCGCGTTGAGCGCGAGGCCGCGCATTAGCTGCTGAGTGTTCCCTCCATCTCATCCTGTAGCTGTTTGATCAGCTTGTCCTCGGGCACGTCCTCCTCCCGCCCCGACGGAATGTCCAAGTCCTGTCGCATCGACCACCACAACAGTGTCCTCACCTCCAGGATATCCTTCGGCTGCTTGCCTGCCTTCCAGCGCAGCAGCCTGTCCCGCAGAGCCCAGCCGGCATTCCGCGTCCTCGCGCTGGCGATCAACCCGCCGCCCCCGTACATCCACTCGTTGATCTCCTCAGCCACCCGGTGCGCCTTGGCAAGCGTTAGTTTCTCGCTGTTCGCCCGCGAGAGATCGATCAGAACCCCGGAGAGCTTGGCATACTCCTCCATCCGCCGCCGGTGCAGCTCCACCGAGATATTGGTCTTGATGTCATACAGCCATTTGTCGCGCTCCCGCCGTATTTGCGTCCACGTGAGATAGCCGGTCACGACGCCCGTGACGAGCGCCACGGCTGCCGCGATCAGCGCTGCCTGCAATTCGGGTGACATGTCTGCTCCTGTCTGGAAGCCCAAGTCCACCAATCGTCACCGCAAGTATACCGTCAGCGCCCTGGCAGCTTCCAAGGTCTACCTGCATGTGCTCGTACCCCGTCCGTCGTGCCTCCTTTGCTGATCTCTTTCGTCCTTGACAACGAACAGATGTTCTATATCATAATGCTTATAGCGCATCCTCGGCCTCGTCGCGGTCAGGCCCACGCGGCCTGCGCTGCTGAACCATTCATCCATGAACCATTCTCCATGACCCATTTCCCACGACCTATTTTCCCCCAATATTCCCAAACCACCCGCTCCGGCGCACATGCCGGAGCGAATTGTTTCTCATTGTTTTTCTAGTGAGCATGCTGGAAGAGCGCTCATGGTTCCGCGGAACAATTCCCCCTGGCCTCTCCACCGAACCCCGGTCTGCCGTCTTCGGACACAAGCCCGCCTCCGCTGCGCCGTCTCGCCCTGTCCAACTTGTTATGAAAGTACTACACTTCCTCGTCAGGTTCCCGGTACAATCCCTTCCGCAGCCATCTGGTGCGGTCTGTTCATCTATTTCATTCCGATCCCGGCTTCTCCGGGTCAGCAGTTGCCTGTATCCTTGGATCGCCTCCGTGATGCCCGCCCAGGCCTTACACCGGTCAGTGCTCGTTCCCAGCGCGATTGGACTGGGGGACTTTCAGCCTCCCACTTGATGGCATGATCAGCAGTACGGACGTACCCACTCATCCCCTGGCGAAATCCCGCTCAGAGCGCTCCAGCGGCCTCCTGAGCCGCATCCTCCAGATCGGCACATCGCTCTACCAGTTGGTCGCGCTGGTTGCCTTCGTCGCAGTCCTGTTCCTCGCCGCCTCGTGGCTCAAGCTGCCCTTCATGGGTGCCCTCTACGAACAGACACTGCTCTTCAATGGCGCGGTTCCCGCGGGTGAGCCCGAGACTTGGGATCTCTACAGCCAGGGGGTCCGCTTTGGCGACCAGCTCGTCTCCATCAACAATGTGCCCGTCCACAATACCGCCGAAGCGGTGAAGGTACTCTCGCGCTTCTTCCCCGGCGAGACGATTCCCGTAGGTGTATTGCTTTCCAATGGAGAGCAGCGGACTCTCCAGGTCAAGCTGAACGTCTTCCCCACTGAGGACCGGACGGTCTACTTCGTCCTGCCCATCATCGTCAGCGCACTCTTCCTGGCGATCGGCCTCTGGATATTCAGCCTGCGCCGCGCCGAATCGGCCGGCCGCGCCTTCTCTGTTTTCGCCGCCTCTCTCTGCATCGGAACCGGCGCTTTCTTTGACCTCTACACTACTCATCTCCTCACGCCCATCTGGACGCTGGGATTGGCGCTGGCAGGCGGCGCCCTGGTCGATCTGGCTCTCTCCTTCCCGCATGAATATCGCGGCCTTGCTCGCCGCCCGTGGCTCCGCTGGCTGGGCTACGCCCTCGCTCTGGCGCTCAGCCTGTATGCCTTCACAACACTGTACGACTTCGCACACCCCGCAGCCTACGTCATGGCCTGGCGCCTCATATACGCCTTTGCCGGGCTTGCCAGCCTCGCATATATCCTCATCAACGTATTCTACGCCGTGAGGGCGCAGTCTCCGGTTCTGAAGACCCAGGCGCAGATGATCGTCGCCGGCTCCGTCCTCGCCTTCGGGCCGATCACCTTCTGGCTGCTGACGTCTCCACTTCATTCTCTGCCGTTCTCGCCGTATCTTTTCCTGCCCTTCGTCTTCTTCCCGCTCGCCTTGGGCTACGCCATCCTGCGGTTCCGCTTCGTCCGTGCCGATAATTGGGTTCGGCAGGGCGCGATCTACCTCCTGCTTTCGATCTTTATCGTCGGCGGTTATGCCCTGCTGGTTACCGGCCTGAGCGTGATCTTCAAGACCAGCATGCCTGCCAGCAATCCTCTCTGGATCGGCGGCCTCGTCTTCGTCCTTGCCATCCTGCTCGAACCCATCCGCGTCCGCCTCCGCGACTTCGTCGACGCCACATTCTTCCGCGGCGCGCGTGCCTACAGCGAGAGCATCCAGGATTTTTCCCACGAGCTGACCTCCGCCATCGACCTGGAAGCCATCGGGCAGGTCCTCCGGCAGCGCATCATGGCCTCGCTTACCCCCGACCGCGTGCACATCTTCACCTACGACTCGCTCAATGACCAGTACCTTCCGCTGGAGGGCGAGGACGGCCGTCCCAGCACGGACATCCATTTTGCCTCTTCGAGCCCGCTGGCCGATTACTTCGCCCGCGAGCATATCCCACTGTATCTGGATGGCGCTACCATACCCGTCACTTTCCAGCAGGAGCAGGCACGGCTCATGCTGCTGGGCGCGCCTCTCTTCATCGCCCTGCCGGGCCCCGAGCGCCCGGTGGGTTGGCTGGCGCTGGGTCCTCGCCTCTCGGGCCTGGCCTACACACCGCGTGATCTGGCCTTCCTCGAGAACCTCGCCGACCAGGCCTCCATCGCCATCCAGCGCGTGCAGACCGTGGCAAACCTCGAGCGACGCGTGCAGGAGATGAATGCCCTCACCCGCGTCTCGCAGGGCGTGAACATCACCCTCACGTTCGATGATGTGCTCGAGCTGATCTACGCCCAGGTGGCGCAGATCATCCCCACCTCGCATTTTCGCATTACGCTCTCAGGCCGGAACAGCGATTACTTCTATCACGGCTTCGTGGTGGTGGATAACGACCGCCTCACCGCGCAGGAGAATGCTCCATTCGCCGCGAATCAGGGCCTCGTGCCAGAGGTCATCCAGCGCCTGCGACCGATTCTCACGCAGGACTATGCCCGCGAGTGTCAGGCACGCGGCGTGCAGAACGACGTCCCTGGCATCTATGCCTGGATGGGCGTCCCGCTCAACGCCGGAGCCGAATCGATCGGCGCCCTGAGTGTTGGCACCCGCGACATCGGCACGCTCTACACGCGCGGCCAGCTCGACCTGCTCCAGGCCATCGCCGATCAGACAGCCGGCGCCATCGTCAAGGCCCGCCTGCTCCAGGAGACGGAAGAGCGCGCCCGCCAGCTCAGCACCCTGAACGAGGTGACCCGACAGCTCACTTCCACACTGGAGCTGGAACCCCTGCTCCAGAACATCCTTCAAAGCGCGGTCGGCATCCTGAATTGCGAAGCGGGCTCTCTCTTCCTGGTTGACGACCAGACCCGCGAGCTGATCTTCCGCGTGACGGTCGGCCCCATAGCCAGGGAACTGCTGGGCCGCCGCCTGCCGCCCGGCAGCGGCATTGCCGGGCGCGCTGTCGCCACCGCAGGGCCTGTCATCGAGAACGACGTCAAGCGCGCCGCGGCCTGGGGCGCCGAGGCTGACTTGCAGACCGGCTTTGAGACCCGGGCTGTCCTTGCTTTGCCGCTTCTGGCCAAGGACAACGTGCTGGGCGTGATCGAGGTAATGAACCGCAAGGACGGCCTGCCGTTCGTTGACGAGGACATCACCCTGCTCACGGCCTTCGGCGGGCAGGCAGCCGTCGCCATGGAGAATTCACGCCTCTACACCCTCACCGACCAGGAGCTTGCCGCTCGCGTCGAAGAACTATCCGTCATGCAGCGCATTGACCGCGAGCTCAATGCCAGCCTGGAAACCGGGCGCGCCATGCGCATCACGCTCGAGTGGGCGCTGCGCCAGTCCAATGCCGAGGCCGGACTGATCGGCATGGTCGAAGGCGACAAGCTTGCCATCGTCGCCCATGAGGGCTATCAGCATCTGTTCGGGGATTCCCAATCTCCGAGCATGCCGCTCGATCTTCCCGCGCTGCAGACGGCGATCGAGACCGGGCTGCCTCAGCGCATGCAGGTCGCTGCTCCGGGCACGGGCAGTCTGCTGCGCGCCGCCCGCAACCAGATCGTCATCCCCATCCGCCGCGAGGCTTCCGTCATCGGCCTGCTCATCCTGGAAAGCTCCGCCGGCGCCCAGGCCGACCTGCCGTTCCTCACCCGCCTCACGGACCACGCGGCCATCGCCATCTCCAACGCCCAGTTGTACGGCGAAGTTCAGCGCGCCAATGTTGCCAAGAGCGACTTCGTTTCGTTGGTGGCGCACGAGTTGAAGAACCCGATGACCTCCATCAAGGGCTATACCGAGCTGCTCTCCGGCGGCGCGGTCGGCCCCATCAACGAGATGCAGGCGAACTTCCTGCACACCATCCGCTCGAACACCGAGCGCATGTCCACTCTTGTATCGGACCTGAACGACAATTCCAAGATCGAGGCCGGTCGTCTGCGCCTGGACTTCAAGGCTGTCGACCTGAATGAGGTCGTTGACGAAGCCGTCCGTTCCACCAAGCGCCAAATCGACGACAAGAAGCAGGCGGTTGAGGTGGCCTTGCCGCCGCAGCTGCCCAGGGTGTGGGGCGACCGCACGCGCATTGCCCAGGTTCTCATCAACCTCGTCAGCAATGCTCACAAATACACGCCGGAAGGCGGCATGCTCGTCGTCGGCGCGGAGGCCGTGGCGAACTCGTGGGATCCGGATGGTGCAAAGAACGTCGTCCATGTCTGGGTCAAGGACAACGGCATCGGCATCAACCCGGATGACCAGGCTCGCATCTTCCAGAAGTTCTTCCGCTCGGAAGACCAGAAGGCCCGCGAAGCGCCCGGCACCGGCCTCGGCCTGAACATCACGAAGAGCCTGGTGGAGATGCAGGGCGGCCGCATCTGGTTCGAGAGCGCGTTCCGCCAGGGAACCACCTTCCACTTCACCATCCCGGTGTCCGAGGGCTGATATGCTTTGCTTTCCGCCCTTGTCCTCACAGTTCGACCGTGCCCCTGCCATACAAGCCCACCGCGGGCAACGGAACATCATCAGTCTCCATAAAAAAGGGATAGCCGGGTGCTTTCCCCGGCTTCCCTGTTTTTGTGAAGTTGGATTGACATGTCGCTTCAGCGACCTGTCAATCCTGTACCTCTCGCAGAAAGCCCGCTACCCCGTACGAGACCACCGCGGGCAAGATTACATCGCCTTCAGCAACCACGAGAATTGGAAGGCCCGATGCCTCGTACGGCCGCCTGCCATCGGAGACCACCGCGGGCAAAATCACATCGCCATCAGCGACCGCAAAAATAGGGAAGCCGGGTGCTTTCCCCGGCTTCCCTATTTTTGCGGAATTGGATTGACAGGGCGCTTTAGCGAACTGTCAATCCTGCACCTCTCCCAGGAGGCCCACCCCCTATGACCCTCCAAGCCTCCGTCGGAACTGCCCAGGCCCTCGATGGGCGCGAAGCCGGCCTCCAAGCCGCCCACCAGGCCCTGAACCGCCTTGGCGTCGGCACGCCAGCCCTCGGCATCCTGATCTGCTCCCACCATTACGCCGCTCGCGACGTCGTCACCGGGGTCTCCAGCTTGCTGGGCGATGCTCCCCTCATTGGCTTCAGCACCCCCTCCACCCTCGCCGAGGGCGCATCGCAGACCCATACCGTCACCCTCGCCCTCCTCAGCGGCGACTTCCAGGCCGAGTCGCACTGGTTCCCGGGCTACGCTCAATCCGGGCGTGAGACCGCCGCCCGTCTTGCCCAATTGGCTCTGGGCAATCAGGCCAACCACTCGGTCATCTTCTTCGCCGATGGCTTCAATGGCGATGCAGAACAGCTCTGCACCGCCAGCCAGATCAGCCAGCTCCAAGTGGTCGGCGGCTTATCCAGTGGCGACCTCCATACGGGCGCGACCTACCAGATCGCCGGCAACCAGAGCGGCTCCAGCAGCCTCGCCGCCGGGTTCCTGCGCGGCAACATCCGGCTGGGCATCGGCTACGCCCACGGCTGGGACCCGGTTGGAAGCCAGTTCCGCATCACGCGCTCACGTGGCTTCTGGCTCCGCACCCTGAACGGCCGGCCCGCCTCCGAGACGTATGCCGAGCTCTTCGGTCAGCCTGCACGCGATTGGGCCTTTCCACCGCTCAGCTATCTCGCCCGACTGTACCCGCTCGGCATAGAGCAGGGCGAGGACCTGATCGTCCGCGCTCCGATCCGCGTCGAAGCCGACGGCAGCTTCCGCATGAACGCCGCCGTCCGTGACGGTGCGGACGCCTTCCTGTTGGTTGGCAGCCGCGCCTCCTGCGAAAAGGCCGCCACGCAGGCCGCGCAGCAGGCGCTTCTTGCTTTGGGCTCCGCCAAACCGGCGTTCGTCCTCATGCTGGTCGACATCGCCTGGCAGATGCTTCTGAAGTCCAAACCAGGCGCGGAGCTCGCCGCGGTCCGGGACGTCATCGGCGCGGACGTACCGGTTGCCGGAGGCTACACCCTTGGGCAGGTGATTCCCGGCCAGGAAGCCGCCTCGCCCAAGTTTCTCAACCAGCACATCGTCGTCGTGGCGTTTGGAGAGGCAAAGTAAAACACAGAGACCAGGTCCGTCCGACCTGGTCTCTGGCACTCCCGGGGGGAGTTGAAAAGGAGAAGAATGAACGTTGTGAAGCCCGGCCCTCCGCAAGCATCATTCTGCAGAGGGCCGGTGCATTGCCTCAGGCCGGCATCTTGACCTTCGGCAGTTCTTCCATGGCGGCCCGGACGGCCTCCGCCGGATACTCATAGTCCTCCAACTGGCCGCCCAGGTAGGCCTCGTAGGCAGCCATATCGAAGTTGCCGTGCCCCGACAGGTTGAAAAGGATCACTCGCTTCTCGCCCTTCTCCTTTGCATCCAGCGCCTCGTCGATGGCGGCGCGGATCGCGTGCGCCGATTCGGGGGCGGGGATGATGCCTTCGGCGCGTGCGAATTGGACGGCCGCCTCGAACGTGGGCTTCTGCTTCACTGCCACCGCGTCGATCAGTCCCGCGTCGCAGAACGCCGAAAGGCTGGGCGCCATGCCATGATAGCGCAGGCCGCCTGCATGGATGGACGGCGGCACGAAGCCATGGCCGAGGGTGTGCATCTTGACGATGGGCGCCATCTTGGCTGTATCCCCATAATCGAACGTGTAGACTCCCTTGGTGAGCGAGGGGGCTGCAGTCGGCTCGACAGCCAGCAGCCGCGTGCGCTTACCGTTCTTGAGGTTCTCGCGCAGGAACGGGTACGCGATCCCGGCGAAATTCGACCCGCCCCCGACGCAGCCGATAACCACATCCGGATACTCCCCCGCCATATCCATCTGCTTGAGAGACTCCTCGCCGATGACGCTCTGGTGGAGCAGCACGTGGTTGAGCACGGAACCAAGGCTGTACTTCTTCTTGCCGCCCGAGGTGGCTGCCACCTCGACCGCCTCCGAGATGGCGATGCCGAGCGAGCCGGGGCTCGACGGGTCCTGCGCCAGCACGGAACGGCCGTAGTTCGTCCGGTCTGTCGGGCTGGCGAACACATCCGCTCCAAAGGTCTGCATCATCAGCCGCCGGTAGGGCTTCTGCTGGTAGGACACCTTGACCATGTACACTTCGAGGTCGAGGCCGAAGAAGTTGCAGGCCAGGGAAAGGGCGGATCCCCATTGGCCGGCGCCCGTCTCTGTCGTAAGGGCCTTGGTGCCCGCAACCTTATTGAAGTACGCCTGCGGGATGGCCGTGTTGGGCTTGTGGCTTCCCGCCGGGGACACGCTTTCGTTCTTGTAGTAGATCTGCGCCGTGGTCCCAAGCGCCTTCTCCAGCCTGCGCGCCCGGATCAGCGGCGTGGGGCGGTAGAGCTTATAGATCTCGCGGACCTCCTCCGGGATCGGGATGAACTGCTCGGTGGAGACTTCCTGCATGATCAGTTCCATCGGGAAGAGCACGGCCAGGAAGTCAGGCGTAACCGGCTCCAGCGTATCGGGGCGGAGCACCGGGTTGGGCGCGAGTGGACTGTCGGCGTTGATGTTGTACCAGAAGCGGGGCAGGTCCGTTTCGTTCAGGATAAATCTGGTTTGATCAGACATGATAGTTCTCCTTGGTAAGTAGCATGCACGAAGAGCAAATGCCCGGCTGCTGCGGGCTTCTTGCGGACAAGAGAGCCTGTAGTCAGGGTGGATGAAAACAGATGGCGTGCATGCCGGCGCCTAGGGAACAAATAGCACCGGCGCTTCGCTGGGCGTGCTGCCGGTGTGCTGGTCCGTCAGGACGTCCTGCGCGGGCAGCGAATGGTCCTCCACCTGCCGCACATGCTCCTCGCGCGAGCTGATCTCGGTCTTGTCTTCCTGCTTTGCAATTCCGGTCTGCGGTTCCATAGTGACTCCTTTTCGACATAAATAAAAACAGCGTCCGTCCCGATCGGGCAGGAGTAACCCTGCCGGCTCGGGGCGAACGCTGCTGCGTCCGTGGTGCCACCCGGTTTAGGCTGCGAGTTGCGCAGGCTCCACGCCGTTGCAAAAAAAAACTCCCTGATGAAGCGCCAGGGAGATTCGCCAGCCTCACTCTTCAGATACGGGCCGAAGCCGATATCTTAGCTCGATAACGGGAGCAGCCGTTTCGGATACTGGGGCCTTCGCCCGTTCGCCTCAAAGCTCGGAGGTCCATTCGGTGCTGTCGTCTCGGGCAGGACTTCCACCATCCGCCTGCTCTCTGAACCGTCGTACAGCGCGTACTCGTCCTCGTCGTAGCCTGTTTGATATTGGGCGCTATTATACGCGGCGAGCAACCGGTGTCAAGGCCTGTTCTCATTTTTCTCATTGCCGGATGTACAATAGATACGGGGAAGCTTGCCTCGTCTCTTGAGAAGGGAAGTGAGAATGCACCCACACAAAGCCACTGTGTTCGCCTTGTGCCTCCTGTGCATCGTGGCAGCCGCGTGCAACTTTCCCGGCGCCGCTACGCCGACTCCCATCCCGACCGCCACCAAACATAAGCCCACTCACACGCCCACTCCGCCCGCTGTACTGCTTGCAACGAGCACACCGGCAACTAATCCCACGCTCCTCGTCGGCACGGTCGTCCCGGTCACGCCGGGAGCCGCCCAGGTTCCAGCCGCCACCTTCTGCGCAGACCCTCAGGCAACTGCCGTGATCAACAATTTGAAGACGATTCTGCAGACGTCTAACGGACCGCAGCTCGCAGCACTGGTGAGCCCGGCGCACGGGATGGCGGCCCGATACTTCCGGAACGGCACGGTGGTTGACTATGACCAGGCACACTCGAAATTCCTCTTCGAGACAACCTATGCAGTCGACTGGGGGGCCGCGCCCGGGAGCGGGCAACACAAGATCGGAGCTTTCCACGATACCATCATTCCTGCCCTGCGCGAGGTCTTCGACAAGGACTACACGCTGACTTGCGATGAGGTCAAGGTGGGCGCGGCAAGCTATCAGGCCGCATGGCCTTATCCCGGCATCAATTACTACTCCGTTTACTACCCCGGCACGGCTGCCAACGGCAACTTGGACTGGCGCACGTGGCTGGTTGGCATGCAGTATGTGAACGGGAAGCCGTACCTGTACGCGATCGTGCCATTCACGTGGGAACCGTAGCCTGGACGGCTGACGGAGCCGGCGAGTAATCGCCGGCTTTTTTTTCGCTCCGTTTGGGAAAGTTCATGGACAGGCGCATAACGAGCTCAGGTAAGAAAGGCGGGCCTCTGGTATACTAGTGGTTACGCTTATTGTAAGAAGTTGCAATAAGACAATTCCATGACCTGTGGATCTGAATTCGCTCCCCACCTGCGTTCGCGCGGCTTCCGCGTGACGACCCAGCGCCTGGCGGTGCTGCACGTGCTGCGGCACTCTACGAAGCGCCTCTCGCCTGGGCAAGTATGGCAGCAGGCGTGTCTGAGCCTGCCGGGCCTTACCGAAACGACGGTATACCGCACTCTGGATTTTCTGGTAGAGAACGGGCTGGCTTGGCGGATTCCGCTCGATAAAGGTCACCTCGTTTATGAGATCGCCGGGCCGCGCCACCATCACTTGATCTGCCGCAATTGCGGCGACGAGATGCAGGTGGACCATTCGCTGGTCAGCAGGATGTATGCAAAGCTCGAGGCGGCCAGCGGCTACCAGCTCTCGGGAGATCACATGACGCTCTTTGGCCTCTGCCCTGAATGCCAGAAGAGCAAACGTTTGAAAGGAGTAACATGAAATGGCAGTGAAACCGAGAATGCTCAAGTTCCTTGCTGTTTACTATGGCGCTCTGCTTTTGTGGTTTGGCACAACCGCTATGCATATCCCGGATGGGTACCTGAGCCCCATCACATCCCTCATCATGTTCCTGCTGATGCTGCCGTTCTGGGTCGTTGGCATTCGGAGGATCCGCCAGACGATGAATGCGCGGAGCATCCCGATGATCGCCCTCCTCGCCGCATTCTCTTTTGTGATTATGATGTTCAATGTGCCGCTTCCCGGCGGGACGACAGGGCACGCTGTTGGCGCAGCGCTTGCCGCGATCATACTGGGACCTGAGATCGCCACGATCGCCGTATCCATCGCGCTTATCATCCAGGCATTCTTCTTTGGAGATGGCGGGGTCCTGGCCATCGGCGCCAATTGCTTCAACATGGCGGTTGTGATTCCGTACACGGCATCTGCTATCTACCGCTACTTTGCCAAGGATACACCTCTGACTTCGCGGCGGCGGCTGGTCGGCGCTTTCGTCGGCGGGTGGGCAGGCGTGACCGTCGGCGCTTTCTTTGCAGGTTTCGAGTTCGGGATTCAGCCCCTGTTGTTCAAGGCACCAGACGGATCGCCGCTCTATGCTCCGTACCCTTTGTCGGTGGCAATCCCGGCAATGGTAATTCCCCACGCGCTGGTGGCCTCGGTGGTTGAGGGTCTTCTCACCGCTTTGGTACTGGCGTACTTACAAAGAACCAATACCGAAGTCCTGGAGGCAGCGGAAAGACCGGCGGTGCTGGCAGAGGCTGGAACTGTGCATAAGCTCCGCTGGCTTTGGATCGGCCTGGCCGTTTTGATCATCGCTTCGCCGTTAGGATTGCTGGCTCCGGGAACCGCGTGGGGCGAGTGGGGAACTCAGCAGTTGCAGGAGAGAGGCCTGGCAGCAGTACCGGCGGGATTGGAGAAGCTCTCAGGCCTGTGGGGAGCGCCGATGGCAGACTATGACCTACACGCCCTAGGCAATGCCAATTTGGGTTACCTGCTCTCCGCAGTGCTTGGCATCCTGATGGTTGCCTTCGTGGTCTGGCTATTCACTGGGCTTCTGACAGCGGGTGCGAAGCCCATCGAGAAGAATCAATGATTTATTTGATATAGGAGAAGATTACATCATGCGGATACACGTTCTTTCACTCATGACATTGCTGGGCATTCTGCTTGCGTCCTGTACTTCCACCCCTTCATCCTCATCGCCTTCTCAACCCGGCATAGAGATCTCCTCCGCCGTGGTGCGCCTAGCCGGCATGGCCATGCCGGGGATGGGCGTGGGCGAAGATTCCAACCTGGCTGGTTATTTGACGATCAAGAACACCGGCTCGACGGATGATAGTTTGATCGGCGTTCAGGTGGATTTTGCAACTGCCATGCTGCATCAAACCACTGTGGATTCCAGCGGCGTTGCCAGCATGAAGGAAATCAACGCCATTCCGGTTCCCGCCGGTCAAACAGTGGAGCTTAAGCCCGGCAGTTATCACATCATGTTTATGCGCCCAACGCGGGAGCTGAAAGCTGGTGAAAGCGTGGAACTGATCCTTCAGTTCCAAAACGCAGGAAGCATCAAAGTTCAGGCGAATGTTACAAATCAATAACCGATGAACCGCCGTTTTCTTCTCCTGGCGCTGGCATCGGCAATCATGCTGGGCGGGGGCATCGTTTATGAATTGACGAAGCCCCCGTCCTTTTACGGCAGCGTTATTACGCCTCCGGCGTCCATGCCGGATTTCACGCTGCAATCGGTCAACGGGCCGGTCAAGCTCAGTGATTTTTGGGGAAAATACGTGCTGCTGTATTTCGGTTATACTTCCTGCCCCGACCTATGCCCTACCACGCTTGCCAAATTGCAGCAGGTTGTCACCAGGCAGGCGGATTGGATGCCACAGGTTCAGGTGATATTTGTATCGGTGGATTACCTGCGGGATACGCCGGAAAAGCTGAACTCGTACGTCAGGAGTTTTTCCGATGGCTTCATCGGCATCACAGGTACGAAAGAACAGATCGATGTGGTAACAAGAGAATATGGGATTTACTATAAGTTGAATACCTCCGATCCTCAAACCGACTTTTATTCCGTGGATCATTCCGCAAGCGTGCTGGTCTTCAACCGTCAGGGAGAAATGGTGCTGACATGGCCCTACGGGTTGGATGTATATCAAATGGCGTCTGATTTGCAGGAACTGTTGAATCGCTAGGCCATGTAAGCCGCCTCTGAAGCAGATTGCACGAGCTATCCGTCACCCAGTCCATTTTGGAGATCAGCCTGCGTCACTCGCAGCAAGCAGGAGCGACGCAGGTCACTGATATTTATCTAATCATAGGCCAACTCTCTTCCATTATGGATGATTCCGTGCAATTCTATTGGGATATCATCGCCCAAGATACTGCTGCCGAAGGAGCACGCCTGCACTTCAAGCGCATCCCTGCTGAGCTCACATGCCTTGACTGTGGCAATATCTATGCTCCCGGAGATGGAATTCTGGCCTGCCCTAAGTGTCAAAGCACACGGACAAAGATAATGGCTGGCGAAGAATTCCACTTGGATTCTATCGACGTTGAAACGGCCAAGGCGCCAGCTTCCGCCTCCGTGGAGAAATAACATGCCGCAAAACATTCCTGTCGTTGAGAAAATATTCTCCGCAAATGACCGTCTGGCGCAGGAAAACCGCGCCCGGCTCGATTCAGCCGGCGTATTTTCTATCAACATCATGGCCTCGCCCGGCGCAGGTAAGACCTCGCTCATCGAGCAAACCGTCCGTGCTTTGCGGGGTAAGTTGCGCATCGGTATGATCAATGGCGATATCGCTACCAGCCTCGATGCAGACCGTGGATCTGCAGCAGGCGCGAAGGCAGTACAAATCAATACTGGCGGGGATTGCCACCTGGATGCCATCGAGCTTCAGGATGCTCTCCAGCGCATGGACCTATCCGCTATTGACTTGTTGATTGTTGAGAACGTTGGCAACCTGATCTGCCCGGCAAGTTTTGCGCTGGGAACCCATAAAAATGTCTTAGTGGCTTCCATCCCCGAAGGGGACGATAAACCATACAAATATCCCGGCATCTATCGCGGCGCGGATGCACTGGTCGTCAATAAGATTGACCTGATGCCCTACGTCTCATTCCGGATGGATTACTTCCTGAAAGGTATGAAGGTGCTTAATCCGGGTGTGGCGCAGTTCCAGCTCTCCTGCCGCACGGGGGAGGGGATGGATGCCTGGCTAGGCTGGCTAGTCTCCCAAGTCAAAAAGAAGTGAGAAACATCTGGGTCATTACCCGTTCTGATCGTAGAATGGCGTGGAATCTTCATAGGTACCCCTGCGAGCCTCGATGAACGCAACCGCCTCTACTGATCATCCACATAAGCCACAGCACGGCGTCCTTGAACACACGCTGAACGGCATCACCGAGACACTGGAACGAAGCTTGTTCGCGGAGGAGATCAGCAGCCGGCCGGGGTTGTTCCAATCTCTGGACGCGCGCGCCAAGGTGCTCTCGATACTGGCGCTCCTGATCGGCGCCAATCTTTCCCGCAGCCTGCTCGCCATCGGCGCACTCTATATCATTACCGTCGTGCTCGCTGCGCTTTCGAGCATCTCGGCCAGCTTCTTCGTCAAGCGCGTCTGGCTCGCGCTACCGTTCTTCACGGCTGTCATTGTCATCCCGGCCTTGTTCATGACGCCCGGACCGACGCTTCTGCACCTGCCCTTCGGATTGGTGATCACACGCACTGGCCTGAATACGGTTCTCTTTCTGCTCCTGCGTGTCAGCACGTCGGTCTCATTGACATTGCTGTTAATCCTAACTACGCCATGGAACGCGGTCTTAGGCGCCCTGGGGATCCTGGGAGTGCCCGATGTAATGCTCCTCGTCCTTGGGATGACGTACCGGTACATCTACCTGCTGTTGCACACGGCAAACGACATGTTCCTCTCGCGCAAGAGCCGCGTAGTCGGGCGGCTTAGCAACTCGGAAAACCAGAGGATGCTTGCGGCGATCAGCGCAACCCTTCTGAGCAAGTCTCTCAACATGAGCAGTGAAGTGTACCTGGCAATGCAATCCCGAGGATTCCGTGGACGGATTGTCACACTGAGGCCGTTTCGGATGCGCCACCGGGATTGGTTTTTGCTCGGCATGTCCGTGGCGCTGGCCGCCTTGACGGCATTCATTGGAAGGTAATTTCTTATGACCCCAGAAGTTGGAAACAGCCCCGTGGTGTTCGACGTACGCGGCGTTTCCTATATCTACGAAGGCAAGCAGATGGCTCTCAAAAACGTCGACCTGAGCATATGCAGCGGCGAATCATTGGTCATTCTGGGAGCGAACGGTTGCGGCAAGAGCACATTATTGAAGCTGCTGGATGGCCTGTATTATCCAAATGAAGGATCGATCTACGCTTTTGGAAAACCGCTCACAGAAGAGGCCCTGCGAAGCGATGAATACAACTTTGCGTTCCGGCGACGGGTGGGGTTGGTGTTCCAGGATCCCGATGTACAACTTTTTTCGCCGTCTGTGGTAGACGAAGTTGCCTTCGCTCCCCTGCAGCTCGGTTTCCCGCGGGCGGAGGTAGAACGGCGGATTGATTGGGCCTTGGCAGCGCTGCAGATTGAGAAGCTTCGCGACCGTGCCCCTCACCGGCTGTCCGGCGGAGAAAAGCGACGCGTCGCCCTGGCGTCCTTGCTTACACTGGAGCCGGACATCTGGTTGATGGACGAGCCAACGACAGGTCTAGACCCGCGCAGTCAGTCCTGGTTGGTGGAATTCATCGTTGAGCAGCGGAAGCTGGGAAAGACGATGATCACAGCAACCCATGACCTAAGCATTGCGGACGAGATCGCGAGTCGCATCTGCGTCTTCTCGGAGGATCATCGAATCGTAGCAAGCGGCGAACCATCCGACGTTCTGAACGATCATGACCTGCTGCACCAATGCAACTTGGCACACTATCACGCCCGCGCCACTGTTTGACCCGGCGCGCCACCCAAAAACAAGAGGCGCCCGCACACGTATGCGGGCGCCTCTTGTTTTGAGAAGATAGCGCACTAAAGTCCTGCAGCCTGCCTCAAGGCAGTAGCCTTGTCGGTCTTTTCCCATGGGAACTCGATATCATCGCGGCCGAAGTGCCCGTAGGCTGCTGTTTTGCGATAAATGGGCTGCCGTAAGCCGAGGTCGCGAATAATGGCGCCCGGCCGCAGATCGAAGTGATCCCAGATCAAGGTGCTGATCTTTTCGTCAGAGATCTTCCCGGTCCCGAACGTTTCCACATTGACCGATAGCGGGTGTGCCACGCCGATGGCATAGGCGACCTGTATCTCCACCCGATCAGCCAGGCCGGCCGCGACCACGTTCTTTGCGGCGTAGCGAGCCGCGTAGGCGGCCGAGCGATCCACCTTCGTCGGGTCCTTGCCGCTGAAAGCGCCTCCGCCATGGCGTCCCATGCCGCCGTAGGTATCGACAATGATCTTGCGGCCTGTGACGCCCGCATCCCCCTGCGGCCCGCCGATCACAAACCGCCCGGTGGGGTTCACATAGACCTTGAGGTCGCCGTTCGCCATTCCATCGGGCATGACCGGCATGATCACATGCTCGCGGACCTGCTCATAGATATCGGCCTGCGACATTTCGGGCGAGTGCTGGGTACTGACCAGCACGGTATCGATACGCCTGGGCTTGCCGTGCGAGTACTCAACCGTGACCTGGCTCTTGCCATCCGGTCGAAGCCATGCAAGGGTCCCGTCCTTGCGCAACTCGGCGAGACGGCGGGTCAGCTTGTGCGCCAGATAGATCGGCATGGGCATCAACTGCGGCGTCTCGTTGCAGGCAAAGCCGAACATCATGCCCTGGTCGCCCGCGCCGATCGCATCCACCTCCGCCTCCGACATCTCGCCAACCTTGGCCTCCAGCGCCTTATCCACGCCCATGGCGATGTCGCCGGACTGTTTCGCGATCGCGGTCAGCACGCCGCAGGTATTTCCGTCCAGGCCCTTGTGCGAGTCGTCGTAACCGACATCCAGGATGGTCTTGCGAACGAGGTCGTCGAAATTGATATGCGCCCGCGTCGTGATCTCTCCCAGCAGCATGACATAGCCTGTCTTGGTGGCGGTCTCGCATGCCACGCGCGAGGTGGGGTCCTGCTCCAGGCACGCATCCAGCACCGCATCGGAGATCTGATCGCAGAGCTTATCGGGATGCCCTTCCGTCACCGACTCGGAGGTGAACATCAACTTGGGTGAAGTCATGAAGGAATCGCTCATTGCCGTTGCAGTCCTTTCTGAAAATGAAATTGCCCTCCGGTCACGAAAGGGCAATTGGCGCGATTGGCACGGCTGCCCTCTCATCTTCCAGAACATCCATCTGCCGGAATTGGCACCTTGGATTGGTCCGATAGTGGATTTGTGATCCAGCTAACGAACCGACTCAGGTTGTCGAGGCATCGCAGGGCCGGTCCCTCCGCCTCTCTGGATAAGAGTGCCGAACAGGGCTATTTAGTTGCGGGGATAATACCACAGGACTGCGACAGCGGCAATATAACTATGGGCTGCAGCCGGTCAACGAATACGTCGGCTGGATGTAGTCGTTGACGGCCTTCTCGGCATCGCAATAGTCGGGATGGACTTTCAGCGCCTTGTTCCAGTCTGCCAGCGCGCCGGCGCTATCTCCATTGCGCAGCAAACCGTAGCCATGCCACAGCAAAGCCTCTTCGGAGTAGCTGCCATTGATCGGCTTATACGTATTCTCGGTGAGCTGCAGCAGGTAGTCGACCCGATCGGCATTGAAGTAGGCGGAGAAAGGCCAGAACTGGTAGCGCGTCATGCGCTGTGGCAGGCCGATGGTAAAGGCGCGGTCGAATGCCTGCGCCGCCTCAGTGTAACGCTCGAAGTATACGAGGCTGCTGCCGAGGTTGAACCAGCCGAACGCATCGTCCGGGTTCGCGCTCGTATCCGCCTGGGCGAGCTCAAGCGCCTTCTGCCGGTTTGCATCAGCGTTCCAATCGGGGCCTAGGAGGGACTGCACCTGCGCCTCATCCTGCGGCAGGTAGATCACCATGTAGAGATAGTTGAACGGCTTCCAATCGGACATCAGTTGGTCGTAGGGGATCTTCTTATCGGGGCCGCGCAGCGGATCTTGGGCGGTAACCATGCCGGTCGCATCATCGTAGCCGGTTATCAACAGGTAGTGCGCATCCCACAGGTCGTCGTGTGGCCCGTTGGCATCCTCGGGCAGGAGAGTCGACGCCTCTTCAATGATGACCGGGTAGTTTGCTGCCAGCAGCGACTTCAAGAGCCTCACATCACCCGCTACGCGCACCTCGGCGCGCAGCCAGCCTGCCTCGTTCAGGATATAGTAGCGCAGCTCATCAGGATTCACGTTGCGGTCTTGCGGGACAGGCTTGATGACCTTCGCAATATCGTCCTGGTCTCCCTCCCATCCAAACATGCGCAGGGTCATGGCGAGCGTTGCCGGGCCGCAGTTATTGATCCCCTGCAATTCATACGTCGGGCTGGGCAGAGCAGCTTGCGGCGGCAAGGGCACCGCGGTGGGCGTGGGGGGCTCTGTGCCGACAACAGTTGGCGTGGGCGGCAGCGGCGTGAAGGTCGCAAACGGGGTCGAGGGAACAGGCGTGGGCATCTTCCCCACCGGGTCTGCGGCATTCCGGAGGTAGGTGCTCCAAACTTCATAACGCCATTGGATACGACTGTTGACAGCGGGGATTTGATAAAGCACCACGCCCAGCAGGAGCACGCCTGCCAGGGCGATCAACACGACTCGGACGATACGGGACATGCAGAAGAGTCTACCAAACTTCGCTGAAGCTCTTCTTAACCGTCATTTATAACCTCCCGACCTAGGGCGGCGAACCGGCAGCCGCATGTCCGAGCAGCCTGAGGGCGGCATGGATGCCGGGATCATTATCGGATGTAAACGTGTCCCAGTCCGCGTAGGCCACCACGTCCGGAACGATGCCGGTCGCCTCCCAGTTGGCGTGAGACACAGCCGGATCGAAGCGTTCTTCTGCAAGCCAGAGTCTGGATCCATCGGTGAGGCCGTGCGCGTACAGGAGCTCCACGTTCCCGAGGGTCCTCTCGCCGACCACCCTGGCGCGCCCGGAGTCTTGCAACACCCCGGCGGAGATCTCTCCAAAGCTGGCGGTATCCAACCCTACGAGGACCACCAGCGGCACCTTCTGCGAGTTCGCGATCGGGTCCGGCTGGATCGTGAGAGGCCGCGCCTCGGTGCGGCTGTGGAAGGTGCCCAGCGTGCCAGCCGCAAAGTGCGACAGCACTCGATCCACAATATCGCTGCTCCCGCCAAAGTTGGTTCGGTTGTCCAGGATCAAGCCATCCAGCGTCCCGAATTGCTGGAGCGCGGCCGAAACCTCCTGGGGAATCTTCTCGTCGTAGAACGAGGGCAGCACAATATAGCCAACATGAGAGCCATCGGTTGTTGGAAGGAGATGGGCTTCGATCGGGATATCTCCCTGGATGCGGTGCCGGAGAAGCATCACATCACGCGACGCTTCGCCGGGTGATTGGACCGTCAATCGCGCGGCAGAACATTCCGGACCCCGGATGCGCGAACTGTAGATCTGCCCACCCTGCATGACCGGAAAGCTGTCGACGGCCAGGATGCTGTCGTGGACCTTCAGGCCGGCATGTTCGGCAGGCGACCCGGGAAAGACGCCGGCGATCGTCAGCTTGTTCTTGTCCGCCATGGTGAAGATCGACACGCCAATGCCGACGAACTGGCTGGTGCCGTTCAACTCTGCATCCGACTCCGCCACCTCGACCGGGGAATCGAACCGGGAATGCTCATCGCCCAGGTCCTCCACCAGCGATTGCATGACCTCGTAGAAGCCCTTCGTTGAGAGGCCGGCTTGAATGCTGGCACGATGCGATGCAACGATCGCGCTCCAATCCTTGCCATTGAAGTCCGGATAGACGTAGTTGTCCAAGATGATCTGAGCCGTTTCGTCGAAGATCTTTAGCTGGAGGTCCGGAGCCACCGGCGGGTTGGCCTGTATCGCGGGGGTCGGCGGAGCGAGCAGTGTCGCAGGCGCCAGCGTAGCAAGCTGCGTCCCATCACAATCTGACGGGATATAGACCTGCGTCGCGGTCGCGGTGGAAGTCGCTGGCACGGTACTGGTTGCCGTGGGCGTCGGCGGGAGGACATCCAGGTTCTGGGTGACGAAGCTGCAAGCCAGAACCGTGACGAGAAGGACTATCAGGGGAATCCGTTTGAGGCGCATGGGAGGCATGACCGGCGTGCAGGCGCGCCGGCTATCTTATGAAACGCCAAATGCTCAAGCTGCGTTGCTTTTGGTTTCCGCCCAGGCGCGAGTCCGCGAGAGCAGTTCTTCGATCGGTCGTAGATCGGCTACAGGGACAGACAGGTTTTTGGTTCGGGTGCGATCATACTGATACACGCGGCTGCCCTCCTGGAGGAGCTCGGCCCGGCGGCGGAAGTCTTCACGTGTGATCCAGCCTGCCAGGTAGACACGCATCCCGTACACCCAAATATTGCCCCAATCAACCGGCTGGATCAGGTGTGCTTCCCTGCGGATGGGGGAGTAAATGCCCAGCCGCGCGTCCGGCCTCGATTTTATATGGACGCATGCCAGCGAGCAGAAACACGGATCCATCTGCACACGCGTGTGAGGCTCAAGAGTGAGGCTCTGCGTAATGAAATCATGGGCGGAATCCTGCCCCAGAAGCTCGATTGCCAACGGCTCCTTGCACTCGGATTTGAGCGCCAGCGGCCCAAGCGGTACCCAGGCATGCGGGCGAACCCAGGCAGGCGGCATGGGGTGGATCAGATGGAGCGGCATTCCGGCCGCGCTGGCTTTCTCAACATCTTCCGGCGAAGCAGCCAGCAGACCGCTCAGGAAAGAAAAGAGATACAGGTCTTGCGATGAATGACTGTCCCCCGCGTACTGATCCAAAGGAACGAGAGCTGGCGCTTTCAATAGCTGCTCGGGGTGGGCGTGCAGGGAAGTGATCTGCTGACGATGGGAGATCAGGAAGGATTTGATGTCACAGCGGTGGCCGCCAAGCGAGACATCGTAGCGATCCGGTTCTGTGAACGGCGTGGCGCCCCGGGTTCCAAACGGCACGCCTTGCCGGGTGAGATACCGACGGAAGGCAAGCTCCACCGCGATATCGGCCACAATGCGGCGAAGCCGGTCGAAGGGCGAGCCTCCCATTCGGTCATAGGTATGCGGCAGCGAGCGGCAGGCGTAGCTAATGCCCGCCTCTGTCAGGTCTTTTTCAAAGGGAAGGCATACCACATCTTCCGGCGCGATCATGAAGCGGCCAATTCCGGGCGCGGCCCGTCCGTGCGGTGGAAACGCCGCAGTCCCAGACCGACAAGGAGGAACCCGGCGCACTCCAGAGCGCGCTCGACGCTGACCCTGTCGAACCGGGTGGAATACCCTCCGTAGAGGTCCAGGTAGGATCTGCCGGGTCCCCCCGGGAAGGGCAGCCAAATGCGGTTGAACAGGATGGTGCAGACCAGCATGCCGGCAACCTCCATCATGCGGCAGCGCGGCACCAGCAGACCAAGGAGGATCGCTTGCGGCATGAAGAGGTAGGTCGTGAACCTATAGAAGTCCGTGCCCCCGACGAAACTAAAGGCCACCACCAGCACGGAGTAGGTGATTAAAAAGCTGCGCACCTCCGCCGGGAGCGATTCCCACACAGAGCGAAGATCGGCCCAGCGGGTGATCATCAGCAAGGGCAGCAGATAGGCGGCCAGCGTGTAGAAGAAGTTCGCATCCCGCGATAAGACGAGCGGGGCCAGCAATACCCTCAGCAATCCATCGATGGAAAGGTCGGCGAATTGGTAGTTCTCGGCAACCGGTATCAGTAGGCGCGGCAGGCCGATGGCGACCGCCAGGCAAAGCGCGGAAATGGCGGTTTGTTTGATGGCCGTCGAACGTTTGGTCTTCCACGGGCCGGCAACCAGGTAAGCGACGAGAGGAATGATATTGAACTCGCGTATCTGCAAGGCGATCAGGGTGACGATCAGCAGAAGGGTGAACCTGTGCTTGAAAGCAAGGTACGTTTGCAGGAGGATGAGGACGTAGGCCAGATGGTCGGGACGGTATACGTCGAAGAAGAGGAACTTGACATTAAAGAGAGAACAGGCGGTCACGATGAGGGCAACGTAGGCGCCCCGGATGGAGCGGCTGAACCAGTATGTAAAGAGGAAGATGCCGAACAACTGGAGGAATGCGCCTATGTAGGCCAGAGCCCGAAACCCGTACTCGATCGGGATGCCGAATCCGATATATAGTTCGTGGACGATCATGGGCGTGACATACCGATAGGCAAAAGGACTCGCGCCCGCAGTCCGAAACCCGTCTTGCGCCATTGCGATGTAGTAGAGGAAGTCCGCCCTAAAGGAATGGATATCGACAGAGTTGGTGAGCAGCTCGAGGCCGACGATCAACGCTACAGAGAGAGCTGCCGCGCCGATGATGGCAGCAGTATCCCGGTGGTTCTTGTTCATGAGTCCTTACGGAACTGCAGGCAGTAGTGGTGGAATGTATTGCTGACCCACGCGGAGCCGAGACCATAGGGTGCCAGGCGGATATCATCCTGGCACCAGATCTTCTCATCCTTGAGCGAATAGACCTTGCCAAGCTCGCGTCCCAGGTCCCATGCCAGCGGATAGATCTTCCCGCCCTTCTTGACGTTCTTCACGATGATGGTCAGGTAGGCCTTCTCGCACAGCAGCGGTCTCAAGCCGGCATAAATATGGACCAGCCTTTCGAGGAACGCCTCATAGTCTCGAATGTTGCCGAGGTCGAGCGGGTCTTCTGAGTAGTAGACATCCAGGTCGGAGGATCGACGGCGTTTTTTCTGCGTCTCCGCGCCAGCCGCACGCAGCATATCCCAATACGGCGGAGAGGTCAGTACGTAGTCGATGACGGGGAAACCGAACTGCGCGGCCTGCGCCGCGTCGCCCGCGATAACCCTGGAGTCCAGGTGTTTGACGGAAGCGCCCAGGGCAGCGCGCTCTCCGGCGATCATCTCCTCGGCGAGGTGTGCATATTTGGCGTTCAGCTCGATCCCATAGGAGTTCCGCCCGGCCCTCAGTGCTGCGATGAGAGTCGAACCTGTGCCGGCCATCGGGTCGAGCACCCTGCCGTTCTTCTTGGTGAAGAATTCAATGAACTCCTGCGCCATCGTCTCGGGGAACTTGGCCGGATGTGCGAGGACGCCCTTCTTGCGCGGCGGCGGGTTGTGGACGAACCACGACTTCTGGAACTTGAGCCACTGCTTGGAATCTAGTTCGTTGAGCTTGTTCGTTGGCATAAGCGGAGTTTGTACATCAGGAATCGCTTGCGCTGCTAGGGTGTCGCTGTGGCAGGCGCCGTGTAGAACACATCGTAAACAGCCAGGTCCGAGAAGAGGACCGTGACAGGGGTTTCGTCCACGGATCGGGCAAAGACGCCGACCGAGCCGGCCTTGTAAGCAAGGTCCGAGATGCCGAACTGATAACGCCCATTCAGGAAGAACCGGAGTTCAGGACCATTGGCCCACACGCCGAGCCTCGCCTCGCCGGGCGCTCCGAATGGCACATCGGCGCTGAGGACGGGAGCGTGCAGAGGATAGGACCTGCTGAAGCGCATCCGCTCGGCACGAGCCGTTCCATTGCAGGCCAGCGCAAATGCATAGTAGGCCACATTGCTGGGCGCACGGAACACCAGCCCATACTCATCGGGACCACGGCACAGGCTGGGGCGCGCGGTCACCTCGGCGTAGAAGTTCGCCAGCATCGGCCCTTGCCGCACGCGATAGGCGTTCACGCCGGGCTGCACCGCAATCGTCAGGCGGTTCTGGTCGAGGTCGATGGACGCGTCTTCGGAGACGGCAGGGTTCCATAACGTCGGCGATGAGAAATCATCCTCCAACACCTGTTCCCCGATGCCGGGCTTGCGTTCGGGTGTGGGCGCGGTCGTGACAACCGGCTGCGGCGTTGGCGTATCCGTTGGAGGGAACCAGACGATGGTCGCTGTCGGAGGCACGTTGGTGACTGTGGGAGGCAGGCTTTGTTGTATGGGGGAATCGACGGCGGTCGTGCAAGCCGAAAGCGCAACGGTCAACAAACTGAGGAGCAGGGCCGATGCGATACGTTTCATGTAGGATTTGCCGGGCTGTTGTACAATAAAAAGCAACTTTCCCATTCTAGCATATAAGGAGTGGAAGATGCCACAGAAGACGGTGCTCGTGACCGGCGCGTGCGGGGAGATCGGACAGGCGTTGGTGCAGGAGCTGTCGAAGCGGGGAGGCTGCCGGATCGTTACGGCAGACATTGCGCCACTACCGGAGCCCATCAAGGATCTCGTGTCGGAGCACGTGCAGGGGGACCTTGTATACAAGGTCAAGGTCTTCTATGACTATGATTTCGATGTGATCTTTCACCTAGCCGCTTCCCTGTCGTCCAAAGCGGAGATCGCCACCGAGGAGGCACACCGCATCAACGTGGAGGGGACGATGCAGCTTCTCATGCTGGCGGCCTACCGCTCGGAGAAATACAAGAAAGCCGTCAAGTTCCTATTCCCCAGCTCGATCGCGGCCTACGGCATGACGCTGGAAGAGAAGAAAGCGACCGGGTGCGTCAAGGAGTGGGAATACAACACGCCGCATACAATGTACGGCTGCAACAAGCTCTACTGTGAGAAGCTGGGGATGTATTACAGCCGCTATCACGGGCAGCGGCACCTCGATCCTGTGCCGCCCATGATGCTGGACTTCCGCGCCCTGCGCTTCCCGGGGCTCATCTCGGCATTTACTCTGCCGAGCGGCGGCACCAGCGATTACGGCCCCGAGATGCTGCACGCTGCCGCGCAGGGTCAACCGTATTCCTGCTTTGTCCGCGAGGACACCAAGATCTCGTTCATGGCGATGCCGGACGCCATCAAATCTCTGCTTTTGCTGACCGACGTGCCGCGCGAGCGGCTCAGCCACGTCGTCTACAACGTGGCCGCCTTCGCCCTGACAGCCGGGCAGTTCCGGCAGCGGGCCCTGAAAGCCTTCCCGGGCGGTGAAATTGCGTTCGCGCCGAACCCCCGGCGGCAAGGCATCGTTGACTCGTGGCCGGAGGATGTGGATGACACGCTGGCCCGCAGCGAATGGGGCTGGAAGCCCGACTACGGCGTCGATGCCTTCTTCGACGACTATTTCCTGCCGCAGATCAGGAAGCGGTATGGAAGGTAACTCACGGCCGATGGCTGCCACTACCCATGCGCGCCGCATGGCCACCAATTCCAGGCTGATATAATTTTCGTGATGAAGATTCGTTTTGTTGCGGTCCTAAGCTTGTTCTTGATCGCACTGCTTTGCTTCGGCCTATCCCTGCGCGCCCAGGCGGCCCCCGCGCAGCAGCAGTTCGCGACGAATACAGCATTGCCGGATGGGCGCATCTTATATACCGTGCAGGCAGGCGACACGTGCGGGCGTATCCAGCTGCTATACGGCATCAGCCTACAGCAGTTGCGTGAGCTGAACGAGAACATCAATAGCGACTGCACCAACTTGATCCCGGGGCAGAACCTGCTCATCGCACTGTCGGGCCCTGCCGGGCCGAGCGCGACGCCCGGCCCATCCCCCACTCTTCCGCCGCCGACCACCACGCCGACACCGTTCGCCGGCACCACCGAGATCTGCGTGCTGCTCTACGATGATCTGAACGGCAATGCGCTGCGCGAGGCCACCGAGCCCGCGGTTGCAGGCGGCGCGATCAGCGTCGCAGAGACCAGCGGCAAATACTCCAAGACGCTCCAAACGGCCATCAATCCTGATCCGAACGCGTACCAGGGTGTTTGCTTCACCGATGTTCCCGAAGGCAACTACAACATCGGCGTGGCTATCCCCGACAACTACAACCCCACCACGAACCTGACCTACACGCTGGACGTGAAAGCGGGTGACCGCGCCGAAGTCTCCTTCGGCGCGCAGTCCCGCGATACGGGCGTTGCGGCACCGAGCGGAGGCGGGCCGAGCGGCGGAGGAACGTCGCCGATCCTAGGCTTTTTTGGAGCGATCCTGCTCTTAGGAGGGATCGGGCTCGGCTGGTATGCATTGCGGCTGCGCGGTCCGCAGAGCAAGCTGAAACGCAGCGGTCTCGCGAAACGATAGTACAGCACACAAAACGTCCCGCAGTTATGCGGGACGTCGCTTTTGATTCCCCTTGGAGCTGCCCTCAGCCCGGAGGCCAGTGCATGGGCCTCCCGCCGATGAGGTGCAGGTGCAGGTGGTAGACCGTCTGCCCGCCGTTCGGGCGCGTGTTGAGCACCAGCCGGTAACCGCTCTCGCTGATGCCCTCCTTGGCAGCCAGCCGGCGGGCCACCATCAGCATGTATCCCATCAGGCTGTCGTCTTCGTCCTGCAGGTCGTTCAGCGAATCGATATGCTTGTTCGGCACGATCAGCAGATGGGTGGGCCCCACCGGGTTCGAATCCCGGAAGGCCGTGACCTGCTGGTCGCGATAGAGGATGTTGGCGGTCGCCTGGTTCGCAACGATCCGGCAAAAGACACAAGAATCATTCGACATTTCATTGTCCGGCGGTGGTCTTCTACTGGGCGATGCATGGAACGTCCACGTTCGACGCATCGCCTTCAAGTCTTAAGGGATGGGCCCGTACGTGGGCTCACAAACGATCCTGTAGTATTCGAGCTCGCTGACCTTGTGGCTCTGCTCGTAGGCTGCCGCCTCCTCGCCGATCCGCCGCACCTCGTCGATGTGCGCACGAGCATCGGTATCCCAATAGCGCGGCAGGACCATCGGCGGATCATTGACCGGCCCTTCCGCCAGTACCGCTGGCTGCTCCGGATTTGCCTGGTCCGCCAGCGGGACCCAGTTGTACATGAGCGGGCCGCGCGGATTGGTGGTGAAGCCCAGCTGGTAGCCATACTTCCTGGCAGACTGCACCGGGCGCACGCCAAATCCACCGCCGGGCCAGATGATGGCGATGGGCGCTTTGCCAAAATAGGTGGTGATGTTCTTCATCGAGCCGTCCAGCTCGCTTGTCAGGAAATCGTCGGTGGAGCTATCGCTCATCGGTATGTTGTGGACCACGCCGTGAGCCTGGTAATCGACCCAGCCATCCTTGGACAGAGCGACGTTTCCAGGCAGGACAGGATCTTGCCCGCCCAGGGCGCTGATCCAGCCGTTGACGACAGGCCAACCCCACTCCTGATAGTACGGTAGAAAATGATCGGTGAAGTTTTGGTCAGCGTGGCGGTCGTCCTGCGTAAGGAGCACGGACCTCTGTGGGATCTTGGCATTCGAGTACAGGAAGTCCGCCAGCTCCTGCGTATAGATCGCCTGGAAGCCCGCCTCGTGCAGGTCATTCATCAGCTTCTTGAAGTCCTGGTTGCTGATCATGTTGGCTTCGGTTGCCGCATCTTTGCTGATCGTATGGAACATGATCACCATGACGACCGTGCCAGGCGCGGCATTGGTCGAAGTCCACTTGGCTTTTAGGTACTGGCATTGGTCGTTGATATACGTATGCGGCGTATCCAGCGAATTGAGCGCAGTCGTGGTAAATGTGGCTGGCAGGGCGGGAGGGGTGAGCGGAAGGGTCGGCGACGGAAGCGGGGTTTTGGTGGAGGTCGCGACCGGTTTGGTTTTCTGAATGGATGCGAAAGCGGTTTGAACCGCCTGCGTCATGATCGCGTTGGGATCAACGGTTGGCGTCTGAGGCTGGCAGGCACCCAGTACAACGGCAAAGAGACTCAAGGTCAAGGGCAGGAAGCGAAGTGAAAGGTTTTGTTTGTTCATAATGCATCTTAACTAGTAATGATAACAGAAAAGGCGCATCGACCTGATGCGCCTTTTCTGTCAGGGGATC
>DATKAF010000113.1:0-34901 GCA_035498395.1 Anaerolineales bacterium | reverse complement strand
CTATGTAGGCGGAACGCTGGCGCAGAGAGAAGACCTAAAAGGGCAGGAGAAACGCTTCTGGTATCTGATTCCCGCAGCGATCGCAGGCGGGCTGATCGGCGGCATCCTGCTGCTGCATACCGGCGAGAAACTGTTCCGCGGACTGGTGCCGTGGCTGATCCTGATCGCGTCCATCCTGCTGGCCGTCCAGGACCCGGTGAAGAGCTGGCTCACCCGGCGACGCGCGGCGCATCCGGGCGGGGCGAGGCACGAGCAGTGGGCGGCGCTGCCGGTGGGCATCGCGGGCATCTACGGGGGGTACTTCGGCGCCGGGCTGAGCGTGATCGTGCTGGCGGCGCTCGGCCTGACCTTCGACGACAGCCTGACGCGCCTGAACGCGCTCAAGCAGCTGATCGGGTTCTGCGTCAACGTGGCGGCGGCGGTGTTCTTCTTGTTCTCGGGGAAAGTGGTCTGGATCGCGGCGGCAGTGATGGCCCTGGGCGCGCTGCTGGGGGGCGTTCTCGGCGGGAGGCTGGCGAGCCGCGTCAAGCCGCAGACGCTGCGCTGGGTCGTCGTCAGCATCGGCGTGGCGGTGTCAATGATCTATTTCATCCGGGGATAGAAAAGATTCACCACGAAGGGCACGAAGGAACACAAAGGAAGAATACACTAATGATTCTTGCTTCTTTTCCGCCTCTGTGTGCGCAATCTTCTTTCTACTCGCTATTTTCTGATCTTCTGTATTGCCCGATCGGCACGGGGATGCCGGCCGCCATCCAGATCACTTCATCGGCTTCCTGCGCCAGGCGCTGGTTGGCCCAGCCGAGCAGGTCACGATAGAGCCGCCCTACGGGATAAGGGGGAACGAGCCCCTGACCGACTTCGTTCGAGATCACGAACCAGTGCGCCTCACTGGCGCGAATGGCTTCCACAAGATTCGAGACCTCTGCCTGCACCGAGACAGTGGCGGCTGGAACGTCCGGCTCATCCAAATTCGATGAGGCTTGCAGGACAAGGTTCGAGACGAGGACTGTCAGGCAATCAATCAAAATGATGTCTACATCGGGCGGATCGGCCATCAACTGACGGCCCACGCCGGCCGATAGCTCACGCGTCTGCCACCCAGCAGGGCGGCGAGCTTGATGGGACCGGATGCGCGCTGCCATCTCTTCATCGGACGGCTGCGCGGTGGCAACGTACAGGACGCGCTGACCCAACCCGGCCGCGATGCGCTCCGTGTAGCTCGACTTGCCGCTGCGCGCTCCGCCGATGATGAACGTCAGTTTGCCCATCGCGCTCACCACAGCATCGCGGCGAAGACCAGCAGCGTTGTTGCTTCCATTAGCATGTTGGTGGCTCCGTAGGTGTCGCCCGTCATCCCGGGGATACGGCGCAGGACGAAGCTCGTGCCGAGCCAGTACACGGCCGCGGCCGCCAGCAGGACGACCACAGGCGCCAGGCTTTGCAAGAGCAGAGCTACCGCAATTGCAGAGGCCAATGCGATCAGCGCGGCGACCAGCAGGTCGGAGCGACGTGCGTGATCCTTGATATCGCGACCGAGGCCGGAGTCTCGGGCGTACGGCAGCGCCACGACCGCTAGGCTCATGCCGAAGCGGCCAAGGACCGGGGCAAGCAGTAAGGCGGCCCAGCGGTCGCCCGCCAGCGTGCTCAAGGAACTGAACATCAGGAGCAGGAGCAACACCCCTCCCGCCACCCCAAACGCACCCACACGCTCATCGCGCATGATCTCCAGGCGCCTTTCAGGCGTGGAACCTCCCAGCAAACCGTCGCAGGAATCCAGGAAGCCGTCCAGGTGTAAACCGCCAGTGACGATCACCCAGAGAGCAAGCACAAGGGCGGAGCGAACCGGGATCGGCCAGAGGAGGCCGAACAGCGCGTCCGCGGCCGCCAGGATGCCGCCCAGGAGCAGGCCCACCAATGGATAGAAGGCAACCGAACGGCCTAATTCATCCGGGCTGAATGGGCGGCGGATAAAGGCAGGCGTCAGGAGGAGGAACTGGAGGGCAGCGATGAAGGATGTCATCAGGCGCGTTTCCCGGTCTGGAGAGCCTAGTCGTCCTTCTCCGAGACCCCGGCTTCATCGAAGGTCGCCATGTCGGTCAAGGCGCGGCAGGCTGCATCCACGACGTGCATGGCTAGGACCGCGCCAGTGCCCTCGCCAAGCCGCATGCGGAGGTCCAGCAGAGGCTCGAGGCGCAACCAATTCAGCATGGCGCGGTGGCCCTGTTCCTGCGAGACATGCGCAGCGATCATGTAATCGCGCGCGGCAGGCGCAAGACAGACGGCAACCAGCGCAGCGGCAGTCGAGATGAAGCCGTCGATCACGACCGGCTTGCGATGCGCGGCCGCGGCCAGGATCGCGCCGGCAAGACCGCCGATCTCGAAGCCTCCGACCTTAGCCAACACATCCAGCCCATCGCGCCGGTCGGGGTGGTTGAGCTCAAGACCCTGGCGGATCGCGCTCTGCTTGCGGCGGAGGCCGTCATCGTCAACGCCCGTGCCGCGTCCAACGATGGACTCGACGGGCAGCTCACACAGCACGGCCGCGATGGCAGTGGAGGGCGTTGTATTCCCGATGCCCATGTCGCCGGTCGCGATGATATCGAGGCCTTGCGCGATGTGCTCCTCCACGACCTGCGCACCGGCGAGGATGGAAGCCACCGCCTGTTCCCCCGTCATCGCCGGGCCCTTTGCAAGGTCTGCCGTGCCGCGGCCGATCTTACGGATGATGACACCCGAATCTGCAGGCAGATCGGAGGCAACACCCATATCGACCACGACCACCCGCGCTCCGGCCTGCCGCGCAAACACGTTGATGGCCGCGCCGCCTTGGACGAAGTTCAGCACCATCTGCCGGGTGACGTCCTGCGGGTAGGCGCTCACCCCTTCCTCCACGACACCATGATCGCCGGCCATTACGAACACGGCCTTCTTCTCGAGGCGCGGCATGGGGTTTCCCGTGATACCCGCGATCTGAACCGATAGGTCCTCGAGGCGGCCGAGGCTGGCGCGCGGCTTGGTCAACCGATCCTGGCGGCTCGCAGCCGCCTGCATGGCTGCCGCGTCCAAAGCGGCGATGCGAGCGATCAGCTCCTGCAAATTCATTTTCGGTCCGCCTTTGTATTGACCATGTTCGGCTCGTTCCCGCGGCCATCCGGCAGGATGAGCGGGGTGCCGTACTCGGGATGAGGAATGACGTGCACGGGCACGTGGTAGACCATGGATAACGTCTCCTCTGTCAACACTTCCTCCGGTGTTCCGGTGGCGCGTAATTCGCCATCCACCAGCAGGCTGAGGCGGTCGGCGTAGAGGCTCGCCAGGTTAAGATCGTGGAGCACCATGAGGACAGCGAGCCTGCGGCTGGAGGCCAGCTCGCGCACCAGATGTATCAGCGTCTCGCGGTGCTGCAGGTCGAGATGCGTAGTCGGCTCATCCAGCAAGAGGACCGGCGCGTCCTGGGCAAGGGCGCGTGCCAGCAGCACCCGCTGCTGCTCGCCGCCGGACAGCTCGCCGACCAGCCGATCTGCGAGGGGCTGCATCTGCGTACGCTCCAGAGCGTATCTGACGCGCTCGTGATCCGTGTCCCCAGCGCGACCCAGCCAACCCAGGTACGGCGTACGGCCCAGGAGAATCGATTCGTAGACGCTGAATGCGGGCGGCAAATTGCGCGCCTGCGGCACGACCGCCAGGTAGCGCGCCCGCTCCATGGTCGACAGCTCTGCCAGGGATCTGCCATCCACGCGGACATCGCCCGCATCCACAGGCAGCACGCCGCTGGCGGCACGGATGAGGGTGGACTTGCCCGAACCGTTCGGGCCGATCAGAGCGACGACCTCCCCCGAATCCACGCCCAGGCTGACGCCTTTCAGAGCACGGCGGCGACCATAACTTACCGAGAGCCCTTCAATCTTCAGCATACATGTTGCTCTTTCATCTTGCTCTTGCATTGGACACTCTACCCATCCGTCCAGACTACCAGTACCCTTGATTCTTCGCGCGCCTTAGCACCCACAGGAAGAACGGCGCGCCCGCCAGCGCGGTCACGATCCCTACAGGCACGACCTGGGGCTGCAGCACGACGCGCGCCATCAGGTCTGCGATCAGGAGGGCGGTCCCGCCGCTGATGATCGAGAGGGGGATCAACCGCCGGTAGTCCGCGCCCCATAAAAGGCGCACGAGATGCGGGACGATCAGGCCGATGAAGCCGATGATGCCAGCAAAGGCAACGGCCGAGGCAGCGGTCAGGGAGGCTGCCAGCAGCAGCAGGAACTTCACGCGCTCGGCCGGCAGGCCCATCTGGCTGGCCTGTTCCTCCCCGAATTGCAGGACGTTCAGCGCATGCCCCGATGTAACCAGGATCGCCAGGCCCACGGCCACGTACGGCAGGACGGCCAGCACCGGCTGCCATCCGCTCATGAGCGAGCCGCCCAGCAGCCAGCCAGTGGCACGGCGGAGCTCCTCCGTGGAGCGAAGCATCAAAAACGAGGTGAGCGACGTGGCGAAGGAGCTGACGGCCACGCCCGCCAGGATGAGGGTCGTGGTGGGGAGGCTCCGGCCATAACGTGCAAGGCTGTAGACGATGAGAACCGTAGCGACAGCACCGGCAAAGGCCGCGGCCGGTATCACATACAGCCCGATCAAATCGGCAGGCCAGCGGATGCTCATGGCAATCACCGCCCCCAAGCCCGCGCCCGAAGCGACGCCGATCAGGTATGGGTCAGCGAGCGGGTTGCGGAAAAGGCCCTGGTAGCTGGCGCCGCTGCCGGCAAGCGCCGCGCCGGTCAGGAGGATCAGGAGCGCATGCGGAAGCCGGAGCTCGAACAAGATAGTCGAGAAGGTGCCCGCGGCCTCGGCGGGCAATGCCGCGCCGCCCGCTCTGGCGAGGAACAAGGCGAGGACCGTCCCGGGCGGAATATAGACGGGACCGAACGCCACGCTCAAGACGAGCGCGGCTGCCAGCAGGACACAACTGATGAGGATCGCCCGGGCGAAAGACATATGCGCTTTCTAAAATCAGTCCTTCCTTGTGACGGCTTGCATGCCAGATCGCGTGGGTCGCACAGCCCAGCGCTATTTGAACAGCTCGGGATGCAACAACTTCGCCATGGCTTCCAGGCCGTCCACGAGGCGCGGCCCCGGCCTGCTGACCGTATTGTCGTCGAAGATAAAGACCTTGTCCTGTTTCACGGCGTTCAGGGCATCCCAGCCGGCGCGGGCATTCACCTGCTCGGGCGTAACGCCGCCGTAGGTGTTATCGCCCAGGAGGATCAAGTCCGGCTGCCTCATCAGCACCGTCTCGAGCGAGACCTGCACCCAATCGCCCTTCAGATTGCCGCCGAAGTTCTCGCCGCCGGCCGTCCGGATCAACAGGTCCACGAAGGTGTCCGGACCGGAGGTATAGGGCGCGGTCGGGTCGGTCGCATCCAGCTCATAATAGACCATGGGGTGCTGCGCCACGTTGGCGACCTTGCCGGTCACTGCATTTACACGGGCCTTCAGCGAATCGACCAGCGCAGCGGCCTCCTTTTCGTGCCCGGTCAACTGCCCGACCGTCGCCAGGTTGGCGTAGAGATCGTTGAAGCTCATCGGGTTCGGGACCACGTAGGTCTTAAGCCCAGCCTTATCCAGGTCGGCGATCTGCTCGGGCGGGGTGAGCGGGGAGGCGAGGACGAGGTCGGGTTTCTTCGAGAGGATCAACTCGGTGTTCAGCGTCCCAACCAGCCCGCCGATGTCCGTGACGGCTTTGGCCTCGGGGGGATAATCCGAGTAGGTGTCCCGGCCGACAAGCTGCGAGCCTGCGCCAATGGCGAACAGGATCTCGGTATTGGAAGGGGCGAGGGATAGAACGCGCTGCGCCGGCAGATCGAGCGTTACGGTCCGCCCGCTGCCATCGGTCAGAGTAGTGGGATGCGCTCCTGCCGCGGCCGAAGGCGAGCACGCGCCGAGCAGGGCAACAAAGAGTATCAGGAGGATCGTCGTCTTCCGTGTCATGTGGTTCTCCCAAATAGTATTCGGCTACAAATGAAAATCCCCAGTCCGTGACTGGGGAGGTCGAAGAGGCTTTGCGAAGGTGAAGCTTGAGCCGTCCTCCACCTCCTTTTCGCGAGGGTGTGGCGAACCGGCCAGAGCGGGCGACCTGACTCGATCAGTCTGATCGTCACCGGTCATTGGTATCGTCAGTATCACCGACCATTGAACCAATGACTATGAGACCAGCGACTAACCTCACAGTTGCGCGACAGCGCCGGATTCGCACCGGCTTCGCCGCTACTGACCTATTCGATTGTTGAGTGATTGTATGCCGCTGGAGAGGAAACGTCAAGCGGGCGGCCGCGCTGGAATAGGAGGAACATCAGAATAGCCGCACAAATGGGGAAGATAAAGTTACCCTGCCGGCCGAGCGCGCCCAGAATGACAAAGGGGAGCACGTAGACTGACGCCAAGAGGATCCAGCCAACACGGGGCGGCTGCCCACCCGCCAATAGAATCAGGGGGACCAGCAGCAGCACGAAGTCGTAGTTCAAAAGGTAGGGGCTGGCAAGCAGGACTACGAGGATGCAGCCCACTACCAGTGCGACAGGCGCCCGCAGCAGGTCCCGGCCTCGCAGGACCCACAGCCCCAACAGCGCCAGCAGGATCAGCGCGCCGATCCAGACGGCAATGCCCAGGCCTCCACCGGCAGGTAGCAGCCCCGCAAGGATGGCAGGCAGGCTGGCGCACAGGCCACAGGTTGCCACGCCCATATCCTGCCTGTACGCCAGCAGGGACCGCAGGTAGCTCATCGGCCACGTCCGATCGGCAATGAAGCCCACAATGAACAGAGCCAGCCCGACGAGCACGATATAGGCCGTGGCCCGCCGGCCAAAGGCATCGCCACGAAGCCAGAGGTAAACGAGCACGACGATGATGACCGGGCCGCCAATATGAGGCTTGAAGGTCAACAGACCGGCGGCCACCGCGACCAACGCGGCGTTCTGCCTGCGCAAGGCATAGACCATCAAGGCGGCCCCCAGAAGGACAGGGAATACGTACTGCCCAACCAGAAGGCTTCCCAAAACGGGGAGGAAGAAGACCGCCAGCCCGACGGCCAGCAGGCGGCGGGGAGCGGCCCAGCCATCGGTCAGCAGCCAAACGGAGGCGAGCACCAGCACCAGGCTGATGCCGAACCATATGCGGGCCGCCGCTTCAATGGGCAGCCATGCCAGCCAGAGCGTGCCTAGCGCATACCACGGCGGATAAGGAAAAGGCAGCGAGTAGACCCGTTCCGGAGCCACCCCCGCCAACTGCGCGATCAGGTTGACCTGCCCGGCGTGGTCATACGGAGAAATGCCGTGCAGCAAAGCCATATCCGTCTGATAGAGCACCTGGAAATCCAGGTATGGCGGGATGGGCAGAGGGAGGGCAGCCAACCCGATGAACAATACGAGCAGAATCCCGCCGATCAGAGCCGCCTTCAGCCACCATGGCAGGCGTTGGAGGGGCGAAGCAACCGCCTCTGCCGACTTCACCGGCCCTCGCTTCGTTTCTTGATCGCACCGATCAAGCCGCGGAACACAATTCGATGAAGCGGCGAGAGCATCATCCAGTATGCAAAACCCGGCAGACCGTGCGGGGCAAAGAAAGCGGTCTGGGACAGCACCGAACCTTCAATGCGCCATTCCATCCAGCCTTCACCGGGAGCATGCAACAGGGAATGCAGTCGAAGCATGTGATTCGGCTCCACCTCATCCACACGATAGTAATCGACTCGGTCTCCGGCATGGAGGAGGCGCGGTTCTGAGGCCGCCGGGGAGTCCGCGGCATCGACGGCGCCCAGGGGAGGCCTGCGCCCATGCAATGCGGGCGATGTCAGCAGACGGTCGAGCCAGCCTCGCAATCTCCAGAGCCAGTTGGCATACAGCCAGCCGCTCCGCCCACCCAACGAGGAAAACACGCGGTAAACGACTTCATCCGGGGCATCCACTTGTAGCCGCCGGTAATCGATGAAGAAGCCTTCATGCTTCATCCGGATGCAATCGAGATCCATGCCCTCCCATACGCGCTCGAGGCGCTCGGGCCGCAGGGCCTGCAAGGAATCGCTGACCGCCTGCCGGTAGGAAACAAGCCGGACCTCCGGGTAGGACATGTGCGCGTCGGCGTTCATTACAACAGAGTCGGATTGCAGGCCGCCCACGAGCGGTGTTGCGATCGGGTAAGGCACGGGGGTCAGCCAATCGACAAAGCGCGCCATCAGCCAGATGGGAATGCCGGGGAGCGTAAAAAGGAAGCGCTTGAGGCCGCGCACGCTGGCATATCCGAGCATGGTATCCGCATAGCACATCGTCTCCGGCCCGCCCATTTCGTGGATCCTGCCGCGCTCCTCCGGATGGTCGAGGGCAGCGAGCAAATAATCGATGACGTTCACGGCTGCAACCGGCTGCGCCCGGTTGCGGAGCCAGTTCGGCCCGGGCATGATCGGGAAACACTCCGTCAGGAAGCGGATCATCTCGAACGAAATGCTGCCCGGCCCTACGATGACGCCGGCGCGGAATTCCGTCACCGGAACGCGGCCGGCGCGCAGGGTCTCACCGGTTTCAATGCGCGAACGCATATGGGGGGCGAGGTTCTTCGAGTTCGGATCGGCGAGCCCACCGAGGTAGATGATGTGGCGGACACCGGCGCGTTCGGCCTCGGCGGCGAACAGTCGCGCCGCCTCCAACTCGACGCGGGTATAGCCGCGGCCGCTCGCCATGCTATGGACAAGATAGTAGGCGGTGTGCACGCCTGCCAGCGCGGCAGCCAGCCCATCCGGCTGATGCACGTCGGCGCGCATGACTTCCACGTCCTTTCGCCAGAGGCGGCCCTCCAAACGCTCCGGCCGGCGCGCCAGCGCGCGCACGCGGCAGCCCCTCGCCAGCAGGCGAGGGATCAGCCGGCCGGCAATATATCCGTTCGCCCCGGTCACGAGGATCAGGTCACCAGACATTTCCGCGATTCAAGCGCGTGCCAGCATGCGCGCCCGCGCCGCCAGCCTGCGAATGAGGCCGTCGAAGAGAAAGGCATGGAAGGGCCACATGGCATACCAGTACAGGAAGCCCCAGAAACCGCGCGGCTCGTAATAAGCCGTTTCCGTCAGCAGGGTGCGGCCATCCTGCGGCGTCGACTCGAATTGCAGCCAAGCCTTGCCGGGCACCTTCATCTCGGCGCGCAGCCGGAGCAACCGATCCGGCTCGACCGCCTCCACGCGCCAGAAGTCCAGCGACTCGCCGGAGCGAATATCGTCCGGATGCCGCCGGCCGCGCCGGATGCCGACGCCGCCGATGGCCTTATCCATCCAGCCGCGCAAGGCCCAAGCCCAATCCATATACAGCCAGCCGCGCGTGCCGCCAATGCCCGTGTAGGCGCGGTACACCGTGTCCGGCGGCAGGTCCACCAGCATCTTGCGGCGCTCCATCATCAAGCCCGATTCCTGCGTGAAGGCATATGGCTTGACGTCGCCGGCGGTATTCACCAGCGCATCCGACCAGGAGGTCTCGACCACATCGCTCAACACGCGACCCAGGGCCTCGCGCAAGGCCGAGCGAAAATCCATGGGCTCGATGCGGGGGAAGAGCTTGCGCGCCTGGTCATCGCGGACCACGAGCCGGGCACGCAGGCCCTCAATAAGCGGCAGCACCACGCGCCAGTGGATGGGCGTCACCATGTGGACCCAGTAGGCGGAGAGCCGCGGCGCGTAGAAAGGCGTGCGGACGAGCGTACGCTTGAGCCCGCGCTCTTTTGCGTACACCAGCAGCATATCGGCATACGTCAGGCGCGTGGCCCCGCCGATCTCAACCAGCCTGCCGGCGCTTTCGGGCGTCTTCAGTGCGGCGACCAGGTAGTCGAGCACGTCCCGTATGGCGATGGGCTGCGCCTCCGAAAAGAACCACGCCGGGCAGACCAGCACGGGCTCGCGCTCGGTCAGGTAGCGGATCATCTCGAACAGGGCGCTGCCGGCGCCGACGATCATCCCCGCCCGGAATTCGGTCACGGGGATCTTGCTCTGCCGCAGAAGGTAGCCGGTCTCGTGCCGGGAGCGCAGGTATGGAGAGAGGTCGGCGCTCGGATCGACCAGCTCACCGAGATAGATGAGACGCCCGACGCCCTGAGCCTCCGCGGCAGCCACGAAGTTGCGCGCCGCCCGGAGGTCGCGATCGGCGTTCACCCGGCCGCCTTTCAATCCATGGATGAGGTAATATGCAGTGCTGATCCCCTGGAGGGCGGGCGCGAGCGAGTCCGGGTCGAGGGCGTCGCCTTTGACGATCTCGATGCGGTTCTGCCAGTTGCGGCCCTGAAGGCGGGCGGGGTCGCGAACCAGGCAGCGCACCGAATAGCCCGCATCCAGCAGGCGCTGTACCAACCTGCCGCCAATATAACCGGTTGCACCCGTGACGAGCACCATTCCGCTGCCAGACATGCCTTCATTATAAGACGCCGAGCCTCCCGTACTGGCTATAATACAGGTCCCATGAGCAATTCATCCATTCGAGCCGTGATCTTCGATTTCGGCGGCGTCCTGCTCGGCTGGGACCCGCACAACCTGTACCGTCCATTCTTCAAGGAGCCGCAGCAGATCGACCAATTCCTGGCGGAGATCGACTTCCCTGAATGGAACAAGCAGCAGGATCGGGGCCGCCCCTTCACGGAGGGCGTCGCGGAGCTTTCGGCGCGCTTTCCACAGCACGCCGAACTCATCCGCGCTTACCACGAGCACTGGGAGAATTCGATCACCGGCCCTGTCCCCGGCATGGTGGAGATCCTGCGCGCGCTGAAAGCCGCCGGATATGCAGTTTACGGATTGAGCAATTGGTCCGCCGAGACGTTCCCCATCGCCTACCAGAAGTACGACTTCTTCCAGCTCCTGGACGGGTACATCATCTCGGGAGCCGTCCGTCTGGTCAAACCGGAGCCGGCGATCTTTAGGCTGACGCTGGAGATGACGGGCAGGCCTGCCAGCGAATGCCTGCTGATCGACGATGCGGCTGCCAATGTCGTCGCGGCCCGGCAGCTTGGCTTTCAGACGATCCTTTTCCGCTCGGCGCCAGCCCTCGAAGCCGAACTTCGAGAAATCGGGCTATTGTAGCGGCGGGCTATTTACTCCTCCACATTCCCTAGTACAATTTCCTCGTGTTCCCGCCGCTGCTTTTCATCTCGGTGGCTTTTCTCACGGGCGTTGTAGTTTCTGCACACGTCTCCGTTTCCCTATTCGTCTGGCTGACGCTGGTCTTTGCAAGCATAATATTGATCGTTCTGCAGGCGCTCTCGGCAAGCCCGACCGGCAGCGCCGGCCGGTTCTCCGCGGCCAACCGCCCGTTCTTCTTCCTCGTATGCCTGCTTTCGCTGTTTCTCGGCGCGGCCCGCTATCAGTGGAGCGCGCAGAAGACCGGCGCGGCCCAGGTCGCATGGTTCAACGATCGCAAATACGATGTGCTGGTGACCGGCACGTTGGCGGACCCGCCGGATTACCGGGATACGTACACCAACCTGCGTGTCCGGGCACAGAGCGTTGACAATGGAAAGAAGCCATTCCAGGTGGGCGGGCTGCTGCTGGCGCGCGTCCCGGCCAACCAGTTGTATCAATACGGGCAGAACGTGCGTCTGCGGGGCAGACTGGAAACCCCGCCCAAGAACGAGGACTTCTCGTATCGCGATTACCTGGCGCGGCAGAACGTCTATAGCTACATGACCGATGCGGAGGTCACCGTTCTGCCGGGCAACAGCGGGAACCCCGTACTGGCGGGGGTGTATAGCCTTAAGGACAGGCTGCTCGGCAACATCTACCGGCTGTTCATTGACCCGGAGGCTTCGCTCCTGGCAGGCATCCTGCTCGGCGTGGATACAGGATTGACGCAATCCTTGCAGCAGGCTTTTAAGGATACCGGCACGGCCCATATCATTGCCATTTCGGGCTTTAATATTGCCATCATTGCCGGCGTTTTCATCTTTGTTTTCGGAAGGCTGCTCGGCCCGAACCGCGGCGCGGCAGCTGCCGCGATCGGCATTGTCTTTTACACAATCCTAGTCGGCGCCTCCCCGGCGGTCGTGCGTGCGGCGATCATGGGAGTGCTGGCGCTGTTCGCCGTACAAGCGGGCCGCCGCCAGGCCGGACTGAATACGCTGGCGTTCGTCGCGGCGCTCATGGTGCTTGTGAATCCCAACCTGCTTTGGGATGTGGGTTTCCAACTTTCGTTCTTTGCCACCCTGGGACTGATCCTCTACGCAGCCCCGCTCCAGTCGGCGACGGAAAAGGTGCTGGGCAGATACCTGCCGCAGACGAATGCAACGAAAGCTGCCGGTATCGTCGGCGAGGTCATCCTGCTGACGCTGGCGGCGCAGGTCATGACGCTTCCGATCATGGCATACCAGTTCAAGCAGATCTCCCTGGTATCGATCCTCGCCAACCCGTTCATCCTTCCCGCTCAGCCGGCTGTAATGATCCTGGGCGGACTGGCGGCATTTGCCAGCCTGTTGGCCTTTCCGTTGGGACGCCTGCTGGCACTGGCGGCCTGGCCTCTGACGGCATATACCATCCGGATGGTGGAGCTGTTCGACGCGCTGCCGCATGGGGTCATTTACCTGGGCGGATTCTCGCTTGGCTTCGTAGTGATCTTCTACGGAATTCTGCTGTCTGTAACACTGGCGGGCGGGCGCCTGAAGGAACTCTATAACTCCATGCGGCAGCGTTTCCGGTTTCTCAACCTGGCCGTCATCCTGACCGCGCTTTTTATCTGCACACTGCTGACATGGCGCCTGGTTGGAGCAGGGTCGGATGGAAAACTGCACGTCACGTTCCTGAACGTCGGTTCCGCAGACGCCGTCCTGATCCAGACGCCGAGCGGGCGAAACGTGCTCATCAATGGAGGACCATCGACCGCGAACCTCTCCGATGCGCTGGGAAGGCGCCTTTCGCCCCTCAATCCGAAGCTCGACTGGCTGATCCTGGCTTCCACGGACGAGCAGCAGGTGGCAGCTCTGCCGCGCGTCCTGCCGCGCTTCCCGCCTGACAACGTGCTGGTGGCGGGCAACCCCGGCGCGTCGATCTCGTCGCGAGCCGTGATGGACTGGCTGGACGGGCAGGACGTGGCGGTCACGCAGGCGGAGAAGGGACAACTCTTCGACCTGGGCGACGGCGCGCTGCTGCGAGTGGTGGATGTATCTCCGCGCGGCGCCACCGTGCTCGTTTCATGGAACAACTTCCACGCGCTGCTGCCCATCGGCGCGAACCTGGATACGCTAAAGAACCTGGGAGAGGGTGTCGGCATCGGGCCTTTGGACGTACTTTCCCTCTCACAGAGCGGGTATGCGCCGCTGGCGCCCGCCGATTGGATCCAAAACCTGAACCCGCGTCTCGCGGTGATCAGCGTGGGAGCCGCCGATATCAACAACCGTCCGGACAAGGCCACGCTGGAGGCGCTCGGGGGCCGCTCCATTCTTCGCACCGACCGCAACGGCTGGATCGATGTCTCGACCGATGGAAATCAAATGTGGGTGAACGTGGAACGGAAACCGGCAGAGAGCAAGCCGGCAGACAGTCATTGAGGGAGGCGGGAACGCTCGCCCATTGCTCTTCTGCCTCTCATGACAAGATGCCCCGCCAGCGCGGGGCATCTCTTATACTGAGCAATATCTGTTGGGGAATTCCGAGTGGTCAGGCTGCTACCAGCCGCGCTTGCCGTCACCGTGTTGGGCTTCGGGGTTGACGCGGCTCTCGGCGATCTGCGTCAGCAGGTCGTCAGCTTTGCGCTCCTCGCGAAGCGTCTGCTCCAGCAGCTCGGCGGCGTTCGAATAGCCTAACTGCCGGGCATGCGTGCGGGCCGTACCGTAGGCAGCGATCTCGTAGTGCTCCACACGCTGGGCCGCGCCAATGAGGGCCGCTTCCTTGGCCTCCTCGGTACCCTCGGTCTCGAGCACTTCGGCGCCCTCGGAGATCAGCCCCTCCATACCGGCGCACTTCTTGCCTTTCGGGGTGATGTTCAGCTCCTGGCACACCTGCTCGATCCGCTGCGTATGGGTGCGCGTCTGTTCGAGGTGCTGCTCGAAGGCGCTCTTGAGCTGACCCTGCGAGGCCTTGGCCATCTTGGGCAGCGCCTTGATGATCTGGTTCTCTGCGCTGTAGATGTCCTTCATCTCGTCCGTGAACACGTCTTCCAGATTCGTCATTTTCATAGGGCTCTCCGTTAATTGAATCTCCCGAGCGGGAGGATGTTGAAGGGAATCGGCCGTCCGGCGCCGGACCGATTGTGGTCTTCATAACGAGAGCAAGCGGGGCCTGTTATAAGCGCGCAAGCAGCAGCGCGACCGCTTAAAAAAAAGGCGAACGACAGGCTTCCCGGCAGGTGATAAAATCTGACTGGCAATGTCCAGTCCGCACTCTCCCATCATCCGCGGCTATCTACTGCTGGCAGATATTTCAGGATATACCTCGTTCCTGAGCCAGACCGAGCTCGACCATGCGCACGAGATCCTGTCCGACCTGCTGGAGACGATCCTGCAGCGCTTTCAGGCCCTGCTGACCATCCACAAGATCGAGGGCGACGCCATCTTTGCGTATGGAACAGACGCGCGCCTCATCCGGGGCGAGACGGTGCTCGAACTGCTCGAGACCACCTATACGGACTTCCGCGAACGGATGAGGAACGTCCGGCGGCACACGACCTGCACCTGCCGGGCATGCCAATCCATCCCGATGCTCGACCTGAAATTCATCGTGCATCATGGCGACTTCATCGTGCAGGACATCGGTGGGACGCCAGAGCTGGCCGGCTCCGATGTGAACCTGGCGCACCGCCTGCTGAAGAACCATGTGGCTGAGAGGACGGGCTGGAGAGCCTATGCCCTGTTCACGTCGGCTGCCCTGGACCGCATGGGTATACGGCCGGAGGGGTTGGTCGAGGGCACCGAATCATACGAGCACCTGGGCGAAGTCACGGTCGCCGTCATGGACATGCACCCGCGTTACGAACAACTGCTACAGACGCGCAGAGTGGTCGTCGCAGACGAGGAGGCCATGCTCACCTTCGCGGAGGACCTCCCCAGCTCGCCACCCCTGGTATGGAGCTGGTTGAACGAGCCCGAGAAACGGCAGCTGGTTTCTCTCGACCCTCACGGCCTCGAGTTCGTGCCGATACTACGACCCGGCGGGCGCACTGGCCCGGGCGCCACTACGCATTGCGTGCACGGCAAGTCCATCGCCATGCGGGAAAAGGTCCTGGATTGGAAGCCATTCGATTACTTCACCGTCGAGCAAGACAGCGGTCCCATGGGTATCATCCAGGTAACTTTTCACCTGGAGCCCACCAACGGCGGCCAGCACACCCATCTGCAGGCTGTGCTGAAAGGCTCCGTGGGGCACGTACCCGGATTCCTCAACCGCCAGCTGATCCGGTTCTTATACACGCGGGTCTTCAATTACCAATCGGTTGCATCCAAACTGAAGGAGCTGCTAACCGAGGCCGCCATCGAACCGGCGAATGAAACCGATCGCGTCCGGCAGGACCTAAGTTGAGGTCAGGGGTGCAACACAAGGCATTGTCTGTCCGACACCAGCCGGTATCTCGCATTGCCGGCCATAAAAATAAAGAGTCTCGTCGTGGACGTGACTCTTTGCCGGGCAACCAGAAATCAAACGTGGGTTAGGCTATAGTTGATGGTGCTGAACGAATTGCCAATGATGGGTCCCAGGATCATTAATGCTGCAAGAACAACAATGGCAACCAAAACAAGAATCAGAGCATACTCGACCAGACCCTGGCCCCTCTCTTGTGAAGAGACGAGCATGGCACGTTCTCCTTTCTTTTGTGATTTCTCCACGCATAGCGCCCTTGGAGATGAGATCATTATAGCTTGCGCAGTCTTCAAATACAACTGGCCCAGCACAATGGTGTGAGTCTGGACAAGTTGGTGCACGCAGATAGCGCTCGCCACGATCTGAAATCGGATACATCGATGGAAAGACTGCTACTGGAAGGTGGCGCGGAATTCGGAGGGCGGATGTCCGAGCCTGATCTGCAGGCTATCCAGCTTGCCGGCGGGTGCGACGTCCCGATCGTCGTCCTACCCACCGCGGCCGCGCCGGACCGCAACCATGAGCGGGCAGGCCGGAACGCGCTGCGGTGGTTCTCATCGCTGGGCGCATCCCATATAGAGGTCGTCCCGGTCATCGACAAAGCCAGCGCAAACGACTCTGCGCTCGCCCAGCGGATCGGGCTTGCCCGCCTGATCTACATCCTGGGCGGATTCCCAGCCTACACCGCGACAACGCTCTCCGGCAGCCGCGCCTGGGAAGCCGCCATGGCCGCCTGCCGGGATGGAGCCGTGCTGGGCGGCAGCAGCGCGGGAGCCATGGTGCTCTGCCAGCATCTCTACGATCCAGAGCAGGGAGAAGTCACCCCCGGCCTGAACGTGATCCCGAACGCGTGCGTCCTGCCTCATCACAACACGTTCGGCAGGAATTGGGCAGCCCGATTGACCGAGGCGCTGCCTGACGCGCTCCTGATCGGCATCGACGAGCAGACCGGGATGCTCACAGATGACGGCGGTTCCTGGGCAGTCTCCGGCGCCGGAAAGATAACGCTGTATCGCGCCGGCGATATCCAGACCTACGACTCCGGCCAGACATTCGGGCTGCCGGGTTGATCGCCAGACGGCACAGCCCGCCAACAGAGTCCCCGCCCATGAACAAGCGATCCATCCTGATCGTCGAAGACGAGCCCAGTATTGCGGAGGTCGTGGCCTTGTACCTGCAGCGCGCGGGGTTTCAGACTCTGCACGCACCCGATGGGGTATCTGCACAGGCGCTGGTCGTCCAACAGTCCCCCGACCTCGGCATTATCGACATCATGCTGCCCGGGCTCGACGGTCTGGCTCTTACGCGCTGGCTGCGGGACCGCTCGAACATGCCCATCATCCTGCTGACCGCCCGCCGCGCGGAGAGCGACCGCATCGCAGGCCTGGAGCTCGGCGCGGACGATTATGTGGTCAAGCCGTTCAGCCCCCAGGAGCTGGTCAGCCGCGTGCGCGCCGTGCTGCGCCGCGCGGGCCGCGAGCAGGGGGAGCCTGCCGGCACACACAAGCTGGTGTATGAAGAGCTGGCCATCGATCCGCCAGGGAGGCTGGTCACACGGCAGGGCCGCCCGATCCCGCTCACAGCCCGCGAATTCGACATGCTGCTCCTGCTCGCCTCGCACCCCCGGCAGGTCTTTACCCGCGATCAATTGCTGGAGCGCGCCTGGGGCTTGAGCGATTACATCGATCCCGGCACGGTGACCGTCCACGTTCGCCGCCTGCGCGAGAAGATCGAGGCCGACCCTGCCAGGCCTGCACATATCATTACGGTTTGGGGCGTGGGCTATAAGTTCGAGCCATGAAGCCACTTTCCGGTCCCGCCATGTCGCTGCGCTACCTGCTCGGCATCCTGCTGATCGTTGGCGTTTCCCTGGGGATCTTCAGCCTGCTGATGGCGCCGGCGCGCGCCGAGCTGGGCTTTATGGCCGTCTTCCTCGCCATCACTGCCGTCATTTCGAGCGCGGCTGGTTACGCCGCGTATAGACTGGGCTGGTTCACTCTCTCGCCGACGATCCGCTGGACGCTCCTGGCAGGCTATGCCCTCTCCAGCATCCTCACCTTCTTCATTGTCTGGTTCTCGGCGAATCGGATGTTCGTGAGCCTGCATGACCTGTACCTGTCCGTTGTCCTGCTGGTGTTCTCGGGCGGCATGGCAATGGTCCTCGGATATTTCCTGTCAAACACGGTGACGAGGCGGATCGCGGCTCTCAAGGAAGTAGCAGGGCAGCTTGCGCAAGGGGATCTGCGGGCTCGCGCACTGGTGAGCGGCCGCGATGAGGTGTCCGACCTGGCTGAATCGTTCAACCGGATGGCCGCGCAGCTCCAGACCGCGGACGAGAAGCAACGCGAGACCGAGCGCATGCGCAGCGACCTGATCGCGTGGGTAAGTCATGACCTGCAGACACCGCTGGCCTCCATGCGAGCCATCCTGGAGGCGCTTGCCGATGGGGTCATCGAGGATCCGGAATCTGTGCGGCGCTATCTGGCTACAGCCCAACGTGACGTGCAGTCCCTGTCCGTGTTGATCGACGACCTGTTTCAGATCGCCCAACTGGATGCAGGCGGTCTTCCGTTGGAGCGGGAGAACTCCTCGCTGGCGGACCTGATCTCTGACACCTTGGAGAGCTTTTCGGAGCTCGCTTCCCGGCAAGGCGTCGCGCTTTCAGGCAAGGCCGACCCGTCTGTGGATCCGGTGTTCATGGATACCATGCAGATCGGCCGCGTGCTCAACAACCTCGTTACCAATGCGCTGCGCCATACGCCGCGCGGCGGCAGCATCGTGGTCCAGGCGCAGCGAGCCGGGGCGGGTGTCGAAGTGAGCGTCAGCGATACCGGGGAAGGGATAGCGCCGGAGGACCTGCCTCAGGTCTTCGAGAGTTTCTACCGCGGAGAGAAGTCCCGCAGCCGTACGACCGGCGGAGCCGGACTGGGCCTGGCAATCGCGCGCGGCCTGGTCTACGCCCACGGCGGCGAGATCTCCGCCCGCAGCGCGCCGGGCCGCGGCAGCGTCTTTACGTTCACGCTGCCTTAGCTTCAGCGGTCGCCCAACGCCGCTGGGGTCTGCTAACGTGGCTCTCAGCCTCCCGTAACTCTTTTGTAAGAAAGATACCTTACAATTCTTCCGTCCAAGAGACGGAAAATGAAGCGTTTATTGCCGCTCGTCGTCGCGTTCCTGTTGGCTTCCTGCTCCGCTCATCCGCCAAGTGACGGCATGGCCTCTTCTGTCAAGTACCCCTCCGGTTCGCTTCCAGACCTGGGCCCGGCGCCCGAGTTGAATAACAGGACCTGGATCAATACACCGGCGCCGATCCATATCGCCGACCTACGCGGCAAGGTGGTGGGCATCGAGATGTGGACATTCGACTGCATCAACTGCCAACACGTGATGCCGTACCTTAAGGAGTGGTATTCCCGGTACAGGGACCAGGGCTTCGTCCTGATCGGCAATCACTTTCCGGAATTCAGCTATGAAGCGGATCTCTCCAATTTGAAACGGGCAGTGGCGGCGGACGGTATCACCTACCCCATCGCGCAGGACAACGACGGCAGGACGTGGGATGCCTACAACAACAGTTACTGGCCCTCGCTTTACCTGATCGACAAGGAGGGCCACATCCGGTATGTACACATCGGCGAAGGCGCATACGACGAGATCGAGAGCAACATCAAATCGCTGCTTGCGGAGGCTTCTCCCTAGATGACTTGCTGGCCGCCCTATTGTTGTTCGCTGACTTGCGGTTACTCGACGTTTGAATCATCGAATGAAGTAAAGAGTAGAGGTTCCCATGAACAACCCGTATGAATCCGTTCCGGTGCTCCCCTCTGAGATCACACCCCGTTCGCTCTACGAACGGCGGCGTGACTTCTTGAAGGCTGCGGGCGTCGTCACCGGCGCCGCGCTGCTGGCGGCCTGCGTGCCATCCGGCAGCAGCGGCAGTCCGTCCGATCAGGCCCCGGCCAGCGCCGCCAACTTCGCAGGCAAGACGGATGAGCTCGGCGCGCCCGTCAATTCCTACCAGGACATTACCAACTACAACAACTACTACGAGTTCAGCGAAAACAAGGAGGCCGTCGCCCCGCTTTCGGCCAACTTCAACGCCCGCCCGTGGACCGTCGAGGTCAGCGGCATGGTCAACAAGCCAAAGACCTATGACATCGACGAGCTGCTCAAGCTGTTCCCGCAGGAAGACCGCATCTACCGCCTGCGCTGCGTGGAAGCCTGGAGCATGGTCATGCCGTGGCGGGGCTTCCCACTGGCGAGCTTGCTGAAGGCAGTCGAACCGACGTCGGCGGCGAAATACGTGAAGTTCACCACGCTGACAGACCGCAAACGCTTTCCCCACGAAGGAAGCCCGCTGTACCCGTGGCCTTACACGGAAGGCCTGCGGCTGGACGAGGCCATGAACGACCTGGCACTGCTGGTCACAGGGCTGTACGGCGCGCCGCTTCCGCCGCAGGATGGCGCACCGATCCGGCTGGTGGTGCCGTGGAAATACGGCTTCAAGGGCATCAAGGCCATTTACAAGATCGAGCTGGTGGACACGCGGCCCGACACGTTTTGGAATAACATCGCCCCCAATGAGTACGGCTTTTATGCCAATGTGAACCCCAATGTACCTCATCCGCGCTGGCTGCAAAGCTCCGAGCGCCGCATTGGCGAGCTGAGCATGAGACCCACGCTGATGTTCAACGGTTACGGCGACAAGGTGGCCTATCTCTACAAGGGCATGGACCTGCGCTTGAACTACTAGGGCTACAATAGGATGGCTGATGACCGTGCAGAACGATGTTCGTGAGAGCGAGGCGCACGGGCGCAGGCCTATGCGCCTCGCTTTTTTGGGCCCCTCCAGAGTCATGGGACTTTCCGACCGAATCAAGAAGCTTCCGTTCACGCCGCTGCAAGTGGCGGTGCATGTTTACGCGTGGCAGGGCCCGCTGCTCCTGGTCTATGGCCTGTTCACGAACCAATTGACCGCCAACCCGTTGCAGGCGATCCAGCAGCGGACGGGACGCCAGGCGCTGGCGCTGCTGGTGCTTTCACTGGCCTGCACGCCGGTGAACACCATCACGGGCTGGCGCGAACCGCTCAAGCGCAGCCGCACACTGGGCCTGTATGCTTTCATGATCGCCTTCCTGCACGTCCTGGTGTTCCTGGACCTCGACAACGGCATCGCATGGAACTATTTCATCCAGACCGTCATCCAGAAATGGTACATCATCTTCGGCATGCTGGCGTTTCTGATGCTGATACCGCTAGCTGTCACATCCTTCGATATCTGGAAGTCACGGCTTGGCCGAAAGTGGAAGCTGCTGCACCGGTCCGTCTATATCATTGTGCCGATCGTGATCCTGCATTACGCGCTGTCGGTGAAGGGGGACATCTTCCAGCTGCGCGGCGCGATCGCCCAGCCGCTTAATTACTTGCTGGTCGTGGTGGGTCTGCTGTTCTTGCGGTTGCCGTTCGTCCGCAGGTTCCTCATCCACCTGCGAGGGCGCCTGGGGCTGCTCTTTGCACGGTTGAACGCGCAGGCGACGCAGCGCCCCTGAGGCCGTCTGAGCGGCGCGCAGCATACGATCATCCACCGATCCGATAGATCGCTTGCGATCTGACCTTTGCCATCCTTGACAATAGAACACTTGTTCTGTATGATAGGCGGACTGCAAATGGCCGCGCCAGGCGTGCCTCAGCATTTCGGTCATTTTCCCGCCGAAGGAACAGTTAGAAAGATTGCAGTTTTGCCCCCCACCTATGGCGAAGCTCTCCCGAACTGTTGCGGAAAGGACCCCACATGTGGCGCTGGTGCGGCTGGAAAGGACGGCGCCGTATAAGCATTATTAGAGCGGCTCACAGAGAATCCTATTAGAATTATTTCCAGTTCACCGCGCACGACTCGCCAACTTATCATGCAAGCAGAACTTCATTTTTGGGAGCCCAGATGGCTGCTCTTCCCTCCTCTACTTTCACGTTCCATCGCACCGCACCCAGCACCCGCCATTCACTTCCGCCGCGCGCAGACCTGCGCACCCGCACCCGCACCATTACGATCACCCGCATCCACCGCAGCCCGGCGTCCAGCCTGCCGCCCTTCCAACAGGGCGGTTTGGATTCCCTGTGCGGGCTGTATAGCATTGTGAATGCCGATCGCTTCATCAACCACTCCTCTGATGAGTCGGCACAGGTGCTGTTCGACTCGATCATCCATTACCTCTCCCGCCGGCGGCTGCTCGCGAAGATGCTGATCGGGGGCGTGATCCACCGCCAGATGGTGGCTATTCTGAACGACGTGGCAGGCGAGCGTATCCCCAACCTTTGGATCCCATGGCGCGGCATCCCGACGCCGGAACTGTATACCTTCTGGCGTTCCATGCAAAACTTCCTGGACGGCACGCCCGGCCGGGCCGTCATCCTAGGGCTGCAAGGCTATCATGACCATTGGACCGTCATCGAGACCATCACCGACAAGTCCATCTTCCTGTACGACTCGGCGCTGATCGTGCGGCTGCCCCGCTATGCTTGCAGCACGTCTCACGCCAACGGGCGGCGGATCCATCACTTGCTGCCCGCGCAGACCTACTTTCTCTCCAACGACGATGCTGCCGAAGCATGAGATGAGCGCGGAATAGGTCGAACGCAAGGCTATCCTTCCGGAAGACACGCACGGCCAAGGTTGCCTGTGCGTGTCTTGTTATTCGGGATCATCCGGTCCGGCCTCACAAAGAGATAGTAGAATCCCGCCTCTAAGCGGAGGTCGTTCTCCGGCCTGTTGCGAACCCATCATATCGGCGAGGAGAGAACCATGGGCGTCATGCTGCAAGCATTCTATTGGGACTGCCCACGCGAAGAGAGTAAGGAATTCCAGTGGTGGACCAGCGTGCGGGCGAAGCTTCCAGCGCTGGCAAACGCCGGGTTCACGGCGCTGTGGCTACCGCCCGTGCACAAGGCCGCCAACCTGGCCGGACCGTCCATGGGCTACGATCCCTACGACTACTATGATCTGGGCGAGTTCGACCAGAAGGGATGCGTTCCCACATGGTTCGGCAGGCGGCAGGAGCTGGTGGACCTGATCGCCGAGGCTCATCGACTCAAGCTGAGCGTTATTGGCGATATCGTCATCAACCACAACTCGGGCGCCGATTCGCAGGAAGTCAACCCCATCACGGGACAATCGCGCTGGACCTGCTTCACGCCCAAGAGCGGCCTCTTCCCGCGCGATTGGCACTGCTTTCATCCGAACCTGTATGAATCGTGGGATGAGATGACCTTCGGCGACATGCCCGATCTTTCGCACCGCAACCCATACGTATACGCCGAGCTGCTCAAGATGACCCGCTGGATGATCGAAGAGGTCGGTTTTGATGGCTTCCGCTATGATTTCGTCAAAGGGTACGGAGCGAACACGATCACCGCCATCCAGGAATACCACTACCTGCGCGATGGAAATTTCTTCCAGCCGTATGGCGTTGCCGAGTTCTGGGATAACGCGCGGGCGATCGAGGGCTGGGTGGACCTCGCCAACTTCTCCAATAGCAATCCTGTGGACGCCTTCGACTTTCCCCTGCGCGAGCTGCTCAAGGCCATCTGCGATCAGTATGGCTTCAGCCTGCGCAACATCGCCGGCTGGGATACGGTCGTGCAGCAGCAGCCGCAATGGGTCGTGACGTTCGTGGAGAACCATGACCTGCGTGACCCGGGCCGCCCGATCGTCAACGATAAGCTCCTGGCCTACAGCTACATCCTGGCGCACGAAGGCTATCCCTGCGTATTCTGGCACGATTACTTCAACTACGATCTGGCACTGAGCGGCAGCCCCAACGGCATCGACGCGCTCATCCAGGCCCATGAGAGGTATGCGGGCGGCTCCGCAGAGACGCTATACCTGGACGACGACCTTTACATCATGCAGCGGCTTGGCTACGGCGATAAGCCGGGGCTCGTGTACGTGCTCAATAACCGCGGCGACCGCTGGAACGGCGCGTTCGTCAATACCCGCTGGTCGAACACATCGTTCTCGCCGGTTGCATGGTGGGGACACTCAGACAGCTCGCGTCCGGAAAACCAAACCACGGGCGCCGACTGCCGCGGGCAGTTCTTCGCCGCAGCTCGCGGCTTTACCATCTACGCTCCGGCCTAGGACACATTTATTCGCGACAACCACCATGGATATTCACGAACGTCTCGTTGATCTGCTGGACCGGGAGCATGCAAGCTACCGGGTTGTCGAGCACGTCCCGGAGGGCCGCACCGAAGAGATCGCCAGGATCCGCGGCAACCGCACGGAGCAGGCCATCAAGTCAATGGTCGTGCAAGTCCGCTATGGGAAGAAGGACAACCGCTATTACCTGGCCAACATACCCGGCAACTGCCGCGTGGATTTCGGCGCGATCGCCAGCGGACTCGAGGCGCAGGGCGCCGCATTTGCGCCGCGGGAGAAGGCGGAGAGCCTGGCGGGCTGTGTCACCGGCTCGATCCCGCCGTTCTCCTTCAACGAAGAGCTGCTGGTGCTCGCCGACCCGGGCATCCAGGAGAATGAAGAAGTCGTGTTCAATGCCGGTCGTCTCGACCGCTCGATCTTCATGAAGATGGAAGACTACATCCGCATTGCCAGGCCGCGCATGATGAAGATCGCGTCACGCACCGGATAAAACATCTTTGTCGGCATCCACAAGATACGATAAGATAGACCCTGGCTCTGGGAAAGCCAAGATTTCCCTGCGATGAATAGTCTACTCCTGAAGGTGCTGGTCACGCCTGCACTGATCGGTACAGCCAGTCTTGCCGGTCGGCGCTGGGGGCATTCCATCAGCGGATGGATGATCGCACTGCCGCTGACCACCGGGCCCATCACCCTGTTTCTCGCCATGAGCCACGGCCCAGCATTTGCCGCCACGGCCGCCTCGGCCACGCTTGCGGGGGGCATGTCGCAGGCGGCGTTCGTTACCGCATACTCTCAACTGGCATGGCGCTCAAAATGGCCAGTCGCACTGGCGGCCGCGGTGGCGGGATTTGCCAGCCTAACGATGTTCCTCCAGAAGGTGACCCTGCCGCTCGTTCCGTTATGTGCCGGGGTCTTCCTCGTTTTCATCCTCGTGCTGAAGGCTCTTCCCCGACAAACAGATCCTAACGAATCCTCCGAAACGCTTCCTTCGCGCTGGGACATCCCATTGCGCATGTTGATCGCGACGGCGTTCGTCGTGCTGCTCACCACGGCCGCTTCCTCCCTGGGGCCCCGCCTGACCGGGCTGCTGGCCCCGTTCCCCCTTTTCACCGCAACGCTGGCAGCTTTTGCACATCATCAGTATGGCCCGGCTGCGGCCATTCGCGTGCTTCGGGGCCTCATGATGGGGCTGTTCTCGTATGTCAGTTTCTTCTTCATGCTGGCGCTGCTGCTCGTGCCGGCGGGAATCACCCCCGCCTTTGTCGCGGCCATCCTCGTCATGCTAACCCTGCAGGGCTTATCCCTGTGGCTCCTGCAAAGGAGACCAACCGTTCCCAATCCATAGATCGTCCAAGCCTTGGGCCGCACTCAGGCCGGAGCCTGCCATGCAGATGAATTTGCCCGCACGCCAGCCCTTCAACTTCCACTCCGTGGTCCACTCGCACGGCTGGGTGCAGCTAGCGCCGTTCCGCTATGATGACAACTCGCGGATGCTGTCCTACGCGGACCGCCTCGCCAATGGCCGCGTGGCGGAATACCGGATCTGCGCGGCATCCAAGGGCGTCAGCGTGGAAGTCGCGGGGCGCCTCGGCAAAGCGGAGCAGGCAGAGGTGGCGGGCAAGGTGACGTGGATGCTAGCCCTCGACCAGGATTTCTCAGCCTTCTACAAGGCTGCGCGGCTGGAGCCGAAGCTCCGCGATGCGAAGCGGCTGGCGCGCGGCCGAGTACTGCGCTCACCCACCTTCTTCGAGGACATCCTCAAGACGATCCTCACCACCAACACTCTGTGGGCTGCCACCAAGCGGATGAACCTGAACCTGATCGCCGCGTTCGGCGAGGCGCTGCCTGTATCACGCGGAAGCGACGAGCGTAAGGCCTTTCCGACGCCCACGGCGATCGCGGCGGCCTCTCCGGATGTTTTACGAGGGACCGTGCGCGTTGGATATCGCGCGCCTTCGATCCACGAGCTGGCGGCCCGGGTTGCATCGGGCGATCTCGACGCCGAGTCGTTCAAGGACTCCACCCTGCCCACGCTGGACCTCCGGAAGGAACTGCTGAAGATACGCGGCATCGGTCCGTACGCGGCAGCCAATCTGCTGATGATCCTGGGCCGCTCCGATTTCATCCCGGTCGATACCTACGCCTTGAAGATGGTTTCCCATGAGTGGTACGAAGGGCGAGCCATTACTGCAAAAGAAGTGGAGGCAGCTTTTGAGGATTGGGGCGAACATAAAGGATTGGCGTTCTGGTTTTGGGACTGGAAGTATAACCAGGAATAGAGCATGAACTGGTTGGAGCGCCGCCAGCAACCGCTTGCAAGCCGCCCGGTCTTTTTGCGGCGGCTCGTCGCCTACTTTACGATCTCCATCGGGATCATCGGCCTCTCACTGGCCATCGGGGTGCTCGGCTACCACTACTTCGAGAGCCTCCCATGGCTGGATGCCCTGCTGAACGCATCCATGATCCTGGGCGGTATGGGCCCGGTCGATCCGGTGCGGACGGATGCAGGAAAGCTGTTCGCGTCATTCTATGCGCTGTTCTCGGGTATGGTCTTTCTCGTGGCAGTCGGCGTGCTGATCGCGCCGATCTTCCACCGCTTTCTGCACGCTTTTCACATCGCCGAGGAGGATGTGCAGGATGCCGCGGACAAGGAGAAAAGCAATCCATGACGATCCAGATCAAGCGGGCCTATGAGCCTCCCAGCAGCAGCGACGGAACTCGCATCCTTGTCGACCGCCTGTGGCCGCGCGGCATTTCGAAAGAAAAGCTCAAACTGGACGAATGGATGAAAGAGGTATCGCCCAGCAACGAGTTGCGCAAGGAGTTCCATCATGACGCCTCCAGGTGGCAGGAATTCCAGAAACGCTATGCCGTGGAACTGGACCGGCAACCGGACCTGATCGCCGAACTGCGCAAGAAGGCCCGCCGCGGGAAGGTCACGCTCGTCTATGCCGCGCAGGATGAAGTGCACAACAACGCCGCGGCGCTGAAGAAGTATCTGGAGAAGAGCAGGAAATAGGGAATGGGGAGTAGTGAATAGAGAGTGGTGAGTAGGGAATAGAGAGTAGTAGCAGAGGTTCATCCGCGTTTTTCCGCGTTCATCCGCTTTCGGTACCAATCAATGCCTTCACAGCCCCGATTTACGCACTTCCTCGACGAGCCGATCCAGGTCTCGTTTGACTCGCCGCCAAAATACGAAAAGAATCCGCCATGCCCGGATGGTTTTACGTGGTCAGGACGGGAATACCGCGTCGTCGAACGGATCTCGGAGTGGGCCGACTTCGCCCGGCGAGGCCGTTCATCCCGCAACATGCAGCCCGCCCACGCCATGGCAGCAGCAAGCCGCGGCTCCTTGAACGTCGGGCGTTTTTTCTTCCGCGTCCGGGTCGATACGGGCCAATGCTTTGACCTGTACTACGACCGCGCCATGAAGAACATCGACGACCGCAAGGGGCAATGGTTCCTCTACCGCGAGATCGAGCTGGATCAGTCTATTCCTTCGTGATCAGCCTGACCTGCGTATCGTAGAAGAAGTAATCCCACGCCCAGTTGATCATCACGACCAGCCGGTTGCGGAAGCCGATCAGCCGGTAGATGTGCAACGCCACCCAGATCACCCAGGCAATGAACCCGCTGAATGACAGGCCGGCAATGCGCGCCACGGCCGCGTTCCGACCGATGGTCGCCAGCAGACCCGGGTCTTTGTAATGGAAGGGCCTGACCGGCTGGCCCTTCATCAGCCGCAGCAGGTTACCGACCGCGGCTCTCGCCTCCTGCTGCGCGACGGTGGCCAGCATCGGCAGCGGCTTGCCGTGCTCATCCACGAGATAGGCTGCATCGCCGATGAGGAAGACCTCCGGGTGGCCTGCCAGTTGCAGTGTTTGCTGCGTGACCAGGCGAGCGCCCGCACCCTGCGGCAGTCCGAGGTGATCGGTCAGCTCTGCCGCGCGCACCCCGGCCGTCCAAATGAGCGTGCGCGCCGGGATGACCTCACCATCCGCCAGCCTCATCTTCTCGCCATCGTAGTCCACCAGGCGCGTATTCAGGCAGATCTCCACATGCTTGCGCACGAGCAGGTCGAAGGTTGCCTTGCGCAGCGAGTCCGGATAGGCTTCCATCAGGTGAGCCGCCGACTCCAGCAGCAGAACATGGACGTCTGACAGGTCCAAGTCAGGATAATCCTTGGAGATCACGAGCCGGATGAGCTCGGCCAGCGCACCGGCGGTTTCCACGCCGGTCGGCCCGCCGCCCACGACGCCGAACGTCAGCAGCGCGCGGCGCTGTTCAGGGTCCGGCTCCCGGCTGGCCTTTTCGAACATCCTTAGCAGGTGGTTGCGAGTCTCCACCGCGCTGTCGATATTCTTCAGCTGGAAAGCATTCTGTTCGATGGAACTCAGCCTGTAGAAATTGGTCTCTCCGCCGACTGCCACGATGAGGTAATCGTATGCGAGGATCGAGCCGTCCATTTTGACGAACTTGCTATTGAAGTCAATGGCCGTCACTTCGCCCATTTGGAACGAAAGGTTCTTCTGATGGCGGAAGATCGTGCGGACCGGGTAGGCGATCTGCGATGGGACCAGCCCGGCAATCGCCACCTGGTAGAGCAGGGGCTGGAACAGGTGATAGTTCTCTTTATTGATCAGCGTGATCCGAATCGGTGCGCCTGCAAGTTTGCGGGCAGCTTCCATACCCCCGAAGCCTGCACCTATAATGACGACATGCGGTGTTCGCTGTGCGTTCATGGTTGCCTCTAAGTCAGTCCATCGATAAGTGAACTTTTTCACTAATAGTGACTACTCCTGCCACCCCCTTCTTACAGGTGGACAAGAGCCGGCGTCAAATAAAACCTCCCGCCGTGGCGGGAGGCTGGCTAGCGCCAAAACATGAAGGACGACAGACCAGCTTGTGCCAGCTCCAGAGGGATGCCGATCAGTTGCGCGATCGAACTAACCAACAGCGTAAATCCCTGGTAAACGAAGGGCACGTACCAGAGCAGGAAGAAGACCACCAGCGGCAGCATGCCGCTCACCTGCGCCACACCCGAGCGCAGGCTCATTGGCAGGTAAGGCTCGATGGCGCCAAAGCCATCGAATGGCGGCAGCGGGATGAGGTTCAGGACGACCGCCCAAATTTGCAGGTAGGCGAGGAATGCCAGCCCGGGCCAGACACCCGCCGCAGTTGTCGGGGCGAATCGCAGGACGGTCCCCAGCAGGACCGCCAGCACCAGGTTCGCGGCCGGTCCCGCCAGCGAAACGGCGCTCATCCAACCCCGGCTTCGCAGCCGCCATCGTTCAATGTAAACAGCACCGCCTGGCAGGCCGATACCGCCCATGACCAAGAATACAAGCGGCAGCACGATCGAGTAAATCGGGTGTGTGTACTTCAGCGGGTTGAATGTCAGGTATCCCTTCTCGCGCACGGTCGTGTCGCCGCCGCTGTAGGCGACGCGCGCATGCGAGAACTCGTGCAGGCACAACGAGAATATCCAACCGACCAGGACGATGGCAAAAGTCATGAAATGATTATACTCTTGCGCTTGTAACCCCTTGGATGCGTGCTCTGCCATTCCCACGCGCTGGAGATGATCTCCTCGAGGCCGGCGTGTTTTGCCTGCCAGCCCAGCTCACGGCGGATTCTGTCGGAGGCAGCCACCAGCCGCGGCGGATCACCCGGCCTGCGCAGCGACTCCACCGCCGGGATGGGATGTCCCGTCACCTTGCGCGCCATCTCGATCACCTCGCGGACCGAGAAGCCATGCCCGCTGCCCAGGTTGTAGACCAATTGCTCTCGTTCGCCCAGCGCGTCCAGCGCCAGCAGGTGCGCCTCGACCAGGTCCGCGATATGGATGTAGTCACGGATGCAGGTGCCGTCTGGCGTCGGATAGTCCGTGCCATAGATGGAGGCCGTCTCGCTTTGCCCGAGAGCCACGCGCAGCACCAAGGGGATCAGGTGCGACTCCGGCTGGTGGGCTTCGCCTCGGCCCGGCAGCGATCCGCAGGCGTTGAAATAGCGCAGCGCGGCATAGTGAAGACCGTGCACCTGGCGATACCAATCGAGCGCCTGTTCCACCATCAGCTTGGTGTGACCGTAGACGTTCGTCGGCCCGAGCTGCGAGTCCTCCGTCAGCGGCAGGTCGCTCGAACGATACACGGCAGCCGAAGAGGAGAACACGAACCGCTGCACGCCCGCCTGGCGCGCGGTTTCCATCAGCGTCAACGAGTTGGTCAGGTTATTGAAATAGAAGCGGCCCGGGTCCTTCATCGACTCGCCGGCTTCGATGAAGGCCGCGAAGTGCAGGACCGCGTCGAAAACCTGCTGGGTGAGGGCCCTCGCGAGCGCGCGCCGATCCTCCAGGGGCGCCTGGATGAAGCGCGCGCCAGTTGGCACGGCCAGACGATGGCCGGTAACGAGCGAGTCATACACGGTGACCGTGTGCCCGGCCTTCAGCAAAGCCTCGGCGGTCGCCGAGCCGATATAGCCAGCCCCGCCTGTAATAAAGATGTTCATAATCGGTCCTCGAATGGAAATGACGGCATAGGCGCCATATTACGGGCATCCGTGCGCAGCGTCAAGCCCGCTTCGGTCCTGTATCCGTCCAGGAGGCGGGCCATTACAAGCCGCCGAGCTTGCATCCATTGCATGCAAGCTCGGCGAACAGGGGGGCGCGCGGGTTATCTTCCCGTAATCCTGCTATGGCGTAAAGACAATGGAGTTCGTCGCACAATAGCCGTTCAGACCGGAGAGGGAACAGAGCGTGACGACAGCCTTCAACTTGTGCCCATTCGGGTTGTAACCGAACTTCGGCGAGCTCTGGATGACGGCCTTGCCGGGCCCTATCTTCGGCTTCTTGATGACCGACTTGCAGCCCGTGTTATCGGTGAACTCGTTGGAGATGACCGTGATCACTTTGGATGTAACCGTGTCGCGGATCGTCATATTGACGGATTCGAAGGTGACGTTCCCGGTATTGTGGAAGCTCAGGTCGACCCAGAAGCCGGAACAAGACTCGAGCGCATCAAAGCCAAGATTGAAGTCCGGGGCGGGGGTCGGAGTGCGGGTGGGCGTGGATGTAGGTCTGGGCGTCGGCGTGGGCGGCGGTGTGAACACAGGCAGGGCAGAGGTCGGCCCACTGACAGTGGCATACTCGCCCCACAGCCAGCAAAAACCGTTGGCGATGTCGGGGTTCCTGATGTACCAATACTGCCCCGATGGGTCGCGCGCATAGACCGGAGCCGACTCGCCGACCATCAGCCCGCCGACCATGTCGTAGACCTTGCCGGGGCCGCGCCGGCAATTGGTCGCCGTGGAGACGGAGATGATCGGGAACCCGGGCGTGAAGGTCGAGGTAGGCAGCGGCGTCCAGGTGGCCGTCGATAAAAGGGTCGCCGTGGATGGCGGCGGCAGCGGTGTGAAGGTGGAAGAGGCGAGGCTGGTGGGAGTATCTGTGAACAGCAGGTCGACGCCGGAGCCCGCATCCTGGGTGCTCCGCAGGATGACCGCCAGGGTAGCGGCGACCGCCGTGCCGGCCGCGTCTTCGTTCGATTGCGTCACCGCCGGCATGATGCATGCAAATGCCCCCAGCAGTATCGGCAATAACAGCAATAACGGTAAGGAAGTTCTCCTGGTGAACTTCATTCTTCCTCCTGACTGCGCACGGGATGGCCCATCACGCGCCGGCGCGGAGTACCGTTAAAGCGTCGGCACTCGGGTGTGCCAGTCCGTCACCTGCTGGTACGCGTGCGCCGCTTGCAGCAGGAGATCCTCCCGGAAATATGGCCCGATCAGCTGCATCCCGATGGGGAGCCCTTCCCGATCGAAGCCGACATGGAACGATAGCCCTGGAACGCCCGCCAGGTTGGCAGGCAGAGTGAACACATCCTCCAGGTACATTGCCAGCGGATCGTCGGCGTGTGCGCCGATCCGGAATGCAGTGTGAGGCGAGGTCGGGGCCGCGACCACGTCCACCTCGCGGAAGACCTGCTCGAAGTCACGCTTGATGAGCGTGCGGACCTTCTGCGCCTGGCCGTAATAGGCATCGTAGTAGCCTGCGGAAAGGGCATAGGTCCCGATCATGACCCGGCGAGCGACCTCCGGGCCAAAGCGCTCCCCGCGCGTCCGGAAAAACACATCCAGCATGCCAGCGGCTTCCTCGCGCGGTCCATAACGAATGCCGTCATAGCGGGCGAGGTTCGCGGAAGCCTCCGCGGGGGCAATGATGTAGTACACGGGCAGCGCGTACTCGGTGTGCGGCAGGCTCACCTCCTGCACCCGGGCACCAAGGTCCTGGAGCACGCCGATGGCGCTGCGGGTGGCCTCGGCTACCTCCGGCTGGGTACCAGGGATGAAATACTCCTTCGGCACGCCAATTCTTAGACGCTCCAGTGGCCTCGAAGGTTCCGCGCCCGGCCCATCCAGCCGGATACCAGGCACGGGCTGGTCAGCCGAAGTTGCGTCGAGGGAGTCGCGGCCCGCCATGACCGGGAAAACAGCCGCCACATCCTGTGCGGTCCGCCCGAGCACCCCGACCGTGTCCAAGGATGAGCCGAACGCCACCAGCCCGTAGCGGGAAACGCGCCCGTAGGTAGTCTTTAGTCCCGTGACGCCGCAGAGGGAGGCCGGTTGGCGCACACTGCCGCCCGTATCCGTGCCGAGGGCTGCAGGCACACAGCGCGCTGCGACTGCTGCCGCGCTGCCGCCCGAAGACCCGCCGGGCACCCGCTCCAGGCTCCATGGGTTGTGGGTGACACCGTAGGCCGAGTTCTCCGTCGATGAGCCCATGGCAAACTCGTCGGTGTTGGTCTTACCGAGGATGACGACGCCGGCGTCCAGCAGGCGCTGCACTGACGTGGCCGTGAACGGCGGGATGAAGCCTTGCAGGATCTTCGAGCCGCACGTGCAGGGCAGGCCTTGTACCGTCAGCACATCCTTGATCGCCACCGGTATGCCCAGCAGCGGCGGCAGGTCCGCGGGGTCCGCGCTCTGCCGACGCTGGTCCGTCTGATCAGCGCTTTGCAGCGCGGCCTCGGGCGCCAGATGCAGGAACGCGTGCAGCAACGGCTCCAGCCGGTCTATGCGGTCGATGGCTGCCTGCACCAGTTCGCGGCTGGAGAAGTCGCGCCTTTTAAGGCCCGCCTGCATTTCGGTCAGCGTGAGGGAAGTCAGTTCAGCCATTCGTATTCTTCAAAGCCGGACACGGAGAACACGGATCATGCGGATTCACGCGGAAGCCTTCTGATCAAATAAGTCAAGTAGCAGCGTGTAAGAAATGAGGATCGCTGGATCACTCAAAAACCGGGGGAATCTTGAATTGATCGTCCTCGGTGTCCGGAGCGTTGGCGAGAAGCTCATCGGTTGGCAGGCTGGCACGCGCCTCATCAGCCCGCAGGGGCATCTGCGTGAGGCCCCCGCCCGCTGTTGGCGGCACATCCGTCGTATCGAGCGTGCGGAGCTTCGCCATGTAATCCAGGATGGCGGAGAGCTGCTCGCGGTAGTGCTCCTGCTGCTCATCTGTCAGTTCGAGCCGCGCCAGACGTGCTATATGTTCGACTTCCTGCTTGGTGAGCGCCATAGTTCGATTATATATCACGGCGTCGCCGTGGCGCCGTCGGCAGTGCCAAACTGCTGGGCGTACCAGCGCAGATACTCGGGAAGGTGCGCGCTCCAGTAGTTCTCGGAATGGTCACCCGAGTAGAGCCGCCACTCGTGCGGGACCTCATCGGTAGTCAACAATCCCTCGAACCGCTGGATATTGCCGAGCTCGCCGTCGCGGTCGCCCCCATCGATCCAGATGTGCGGCCACGATTTGGATGGTACCGCCGCGAACAGCTTTTCGAGGACGGCTGAATCGTCGTCAAAGATGACGGGCGAGTGCAGGCCGACGATCCCGAATACCGAGTATTCCGTGAGCGCCATGTGAATAGCCCAGCCACCGCCCCGGGAGAGGCCGCCCACCGCACGATGAGGAGCATCTGCCAGGGTGCGGTAGTGGGCGTCCACGTACGGAACGACCATGGTGAGCAGGCGGTCGCCGAAGCCGGGCCCAGCGGGCAGGTTCCAGTAGCGGTCGTCTGGAAAGACCATGATGAACGGCGCCACCTGATTCGAGTGGATCAGATGGTCTGCGACCTTCGCGGCCCCCATGTCCAACCATTGCTGATCGGTATAGGTCTGACCATGCAAAAGGTACAGGACCGGATAGCGCTGGTCGGTGAAGTGTTCATAGCACGAGGGAAGGTAGATCAGAAAGTCCTGCGGCGGCTTCGAGGACGCCAGCGAGCCGCTCTCGACCTTGCCCGGCTGGCTCAGGCACCCGAGCGGAGTTGGAGTAGGTGTCAAGGTCGGCGTCGGGGTCGGCAGCGGCGTGGAGCTGGGCGCAGCGGTCGCCGGTAGCGTGGTGGGGGTTGGGTCAGCAGCAAAGGGAGAGGAGCAGCCTCCAAGCGCGGCAAGGAGAACTACCAGAAGAAACGAGCGAATAGACGTCATGAAGGTCCTGGTTCAGGGGGTAATGATCGGAAGGATTATACATCGCAGAGTCTTATCCTCCGCGGCGCGGCAATGCCGCGGGACAATATCCATCCAGTATGCCCGTCTGCAAATACTGCGTGGAAATGCCGGAACTCAGGGTTCGGGGGGAACCGGCGTCAGCGCAAAGAGGGAATGAGGCACGTACTTCTGGTACGCCGCGACCCAATCCGTCGCTATGGCCTGCCGGGCCGTATCCAGAGGCAGTTGACCGGAGCAGATCATCCCGTGCAGCACGTTCTCCACCGTATCCTTGATCGAGGCGTTCCACGGCTGTGTATGGCGCGGCTGGGGCCAGAGGTTCTGTGGATCGGTTGGGTGTCCGCCGATCTCCAACGAGACCAGATGGTCCTCCTCGTAGTCAGCAAGGTTCGTATCCGTATAGCCGTACTGCACGATCTGCTTCTTCTTGAGCTTGTCGGTGTAGGAAACGGGCGGGCGGATCTTGGACGAGTAGCCGCTCACGCAGATGGTCGTCTGAATATTGTCCTGCGTCACGTCCGGGTTGTTTGCGCCCGGCTGCCAGGCCGGATTCGGCAAAAACGGCACATCCTGTGTGGGGACAGCAGGAGGCACCGGCGATTGTGTCGAACCCGATGGTGTGCCCATATCACCGGGTGTGGGGGTGAGGGCGGGAGGAGC
>DATKAF010000112.1:0-9581 GCA_035498395.1 Anaerolineales bacterium | reverse complement strand
TGAACATAAGATTGTGAATCGACCGGATGTCGCGGCGAACCATCCGGTTCAACCCTGTTCATCCCCGGTAGATTTGTTCCCTGACAGTATGGAGCTGATGCGAGCGACGAGGCGCAGGCTGAGACCTGCGGGTAAGAGGCTGCAGGCCATGTGGCGCTGGAAGCGGCTTTCCTTCGGCGAAGCGCCCGCCATCTTCGGCAACTCGAAGCCGAAGAGCGGATCCCACCTGCTTCTGCAAGTGCTCGCGGGGTTCACGCATATCATGCCCTATGCGTACGTGGACGCCGACCCGGTGCGGACCATCACCAAGGACGGGCGAAGGAAATCGAATCAGGAAGTGCTCGGCGAGCTGGAAAGCATTCCCAGGGACGTCATCGGCTGGGGCTACGTCGAAGCTTCCCCGGAGAATACTGCCTTCCTCTGCCAGCCGGAACGGGTGAACTACTTTGTTTACCGCGACCCCCGCGACATGCTCGTGTCGCAGGTGTACTTTGCCACCGACATGCACGAAGAGCACGGCATGCACGAGTACTACAAGTCCCTGCCGGACTTCGGAGCGCGGCTCAAGGCGGCCATCACTGGTGTGGAGCAGGATGGTCTCAAGATGGTCAGCGTGAAACAGCGGTATGAAGGCGTGTTCCAGTGGCTGGCGCAGCCAAGCGTGCTGTGCATCCGCTTCGAAGACCTGATCAACCATCTGGACGAGGCGCTGAACGACATGCTAAACCACGTGGAGAGGACCGGCTACCGGATCCCGACGCCACGTGAGAAGGCGCTGTCCGCGCTCAGAAATGCCATCCAGCCGAAGAAGTCGCGCACATTCCGCTCGGGCAAGGCTGGCGGCTGGCGTGAGCACTTCACCGAGGAGCACAAAACGCTGTTCAAGGACGTAGCCGGCGACCTCCTGGTGCAGCTGGGGTACGAGAGAAGTAATGATTGGTAAGTCATTATCCGTTACTCGTTATTGGTTATTCGGGGAAGGCCGTTTGAGGTACAGATCGACTGGGAGGTTTCTGGATGGATGAGAAGAGCCTGGAGACACTTGAAGCCTGGTGTAAGGCACGGGAGTTCTGCCTGTACATATATAAGGAAGTGCTTCCCAGACTTCCGGCGGAGGAGAAATGGAACCTGGGCCAACAACTGCGGCGAGCGGCGCTCAGCATCCCGGCAAACATTGCCGAAGGGTATGGGCGCTTCTATTACCAAGACAACGTGCGCTTCTGTTACAACGCGCGAGGGTCACTACAGAAGTGTGTTAGTCATTTGATCGTTGCCGCAGAAATGCAATTCATCTTGAAGGCGCAGTGCGTGTCCCTCAGGCTGGATGCAGAGAAGCTGACCATGTTGGTGAACGGTAATATCGGTTACCTGAAAAAGAGCAAGCAGGGCGGGGATGAGCCCGGCGCTCGGTACGCAGTACGAGAGGTAGGTGAACTGTACGAAGCCGAGCAGGACATCCCAGAACTGGAGACTCCGGCCCCGGTATCGAATAACGAGTAACCGATAACGACCAATGACCTAGTATGTTGCAGGAATTCTTTCCCCAGCACGTGAAGCGCGGCATCGTGCGCCGCTTCAATAACCTGAAGATCGCCCGTGTGGCGCGCGAAGTGGCGCGTTGCGCGCCTGCCGCCAGCGGCGCGCCGGTTGCCTTCTTCAAGGCCTCCACCGGTATCGACGACCTCTCGTGGAACAGCGGCTTTCACCTGCTTGCTTCGTGGGCGCTGCGCTTGCAGGGCATCCCGGTCGCCTACTTCGCCTGCCGCTCCGGCATGAGCCATTGCGTGCTCGGCACCCACCGCGACGATCCCCACAAGCCGCCGCCATGCAAGTCATGCATTTACCAGGCGAAGACGCTTTACACCAATGTGCCAGTCGTTGAAGACACCAAGAACGGGGCGGTGGTGCGATGGTTCGCCTATCACGAGAGGCCCGCGCTTGCATCGGCTCTGGATGGGAAGGCGCTCTTCGAGTTGATGGAGTTCCAATGGCAGGGTCTGCCACTCGGCGCGATATGTCTGCCGGGACTTCGTTGGATCCTGCGGCGATACAACCTTGCCGACGACGAGGGAACGCGTTACCTGCTGCGAGAGTACATCCTCTCGGCATGGAACGTGGCGCAGGAGTTCTCGCATTTTCTCGACGAGGTGAAGCCGCGCGCCGTGGTGGTTTTCAACGGACAGTTCTACCCGGAGGCCGTGGCCCGATATGTCGCTCAACAGCGCGGCGTCCGCGTCATCACACACGAGGTGGGACTGCAGCCCGCCAGCGCCTTCTTCACCGATGGCGAGGCGACCGCTTACCCCATCCGCATCCCGGACGAATTTGAGCTGAGCGACGAGCAAAACGCGCGGCTGGATGCCTACCTGGAACAGAGGTTCCAGGGGAAATTCTCGATGGCAGGCATCCAGTTCTGGCCCGAGATGAAAGGGCTGGACGCTGCCTTCCTAGAGATGGCTGCCGGGTTCAAACAGATCGTCCCCATCTTTACGAATGTCATATTCGACACCAGCCAGCCGCATGCAAACACGGTCTTCAATGACATGTTCGCATGGCTGGATGCCGTGCTTCCAGTCATCCGGCAGAATTCAGATACACTATTCGTGATCCGGGCGCATCCGGATGAATTGCGGGTGCGCAAGGCCAGCCGTGAGACGGTCGAAGAATGGGTGCGGAGCACCAGCGCCGACAAGGAGCCGAATGTGATCTTCATCGGCCCGAAGGAGACGTTGAGCTCCTATGAGCTGATCGCCAGGTCCAAGTTCGTGATGGTCTATAACTCGACGATCGGGCTGGAGGCATCCATCCTGGGCGCGCCGGTGTTGTGTGCAGGCAAGGCGCGCTTCACGCAGTATCCGACTGTTTACTTCCCGCAGACCATGGAAGAGCAGCGAGCCAGGCTGGTCGAATTCCTTGGCGCTGAATCGATCCCTGTCCCGCCTGAGTTCCGGCGCAACGCGCGGCGGTTTCTCTACTATCAGTTATTTCGCACATCGCTGCCGTTTGGTGATTTCCTGATGCCCTCCGTCCGCACGACACAAACGCGGTTGAAGTCATTCGAGCTCGGGGCGCTCTCGCCTGACAAGTCTGCTGCGATGCGTGCCGTCTTCAAGGGTTTGCTGGAAGGCGGAGACTTTCTGCTGGAGGAATAGCAAGCAGAGATTAGGGAGAAGAGAGTAGAAATAGAAGGAGCACGGCCTGCCGCCGTGCTCCTTTTGACTCTGCTTCGTGACGAGGAGCAGCCCTACGCCTTTACGGCCTCGTCCACTCCGGGTACTCATTGTCAAAGTTGTAGTAGAGCGTCTGCTTCGGCAGGCGGAAATCGATCACGTCCGCGCCAACCAGCTCAGCAGGCTCGCCTTTGACGAGCACGCGGGCGATGAAGTCCGCGACGGTCTCCATATCCTGCTCGTTCATGCCGAGCCGCGTCACCTCGATGGTTCCCAACCGCAGCCCGCTCGGTCGGTCCCAGTCCTCCGGCTTGTCCTCGGGCACAAGGTTCTTGTTGGTGATGATGTTGGCCTGTGCCAGCCGGTGCGCCACCTCCAGCCCGCCGCCGAATTGCTTGACGCGCAGGATCACCTGGTGCGTCTGGCTGTACCCCTTATGGGCGCACAGCACCGGGATGCCGCGTTCGTCCAAAGCCTTGCCGAGCGCCTTCGAGTTCTTCACGATCTGCGCCATATAGAATTTGCCGTATTCGATCATCTCCGCGGCCGAGACGGCCAGTGCCGCCACGCGGTTCACCTGATGTGTCGCCGCGAGCGCCGGGAATATGGCGTCGGTCAGTGGCGCTGTGAGCGCCGGGTCGTTCCACAGGATCATGCCGCTCTGCGGCCCGCTGAACGTCTTGCCCGCCGAGCCGGTCAGCACGGCCGCGCCCTCCTTCAGCGGGTCCTGGAACTGACCCCCCGCGATGAGCCCGGCCTGGTGCGCGCCGTCGAAGATGAACTTGCCGCCCCATTCGCTGATGACGTCCGTCATCTCGCGCACCGGCAGCGGGAACAGCGTCATCGACATCCCCATCACGACCAGCTTCGGTTTGTGCTGCCGCGCTATGCGGGCGAAGCCGTCGAGATCGACCTCCAGCTCGTCCATATTGAACGGCACGTCGTAGATTTGCACGCCGCGCGTCCCTGCCGGTCCGTCGTAGCGGTTGCTGGAATGCCCGCCGAACGGCTGCGGCGCGGACATGATCACGTCGCCCGGCTTCGACAGCGCGTGGTAGACCGTCATGTTCCCCAGCATGCTGCCCATCAGTCGGTGGTCGGCGTAATTGCAGCGGAACGCCACCTTGAGCAGCTCGACGCACAGCGACTCCACCTCGTCGATGTACTGCGTCCCCGCGAACCAGCGGTTCACCCGTCCGATATGCCCTTCCGCGGCCCGCGTCCCGATCTCCGACGAGAGCAGGGAGCGCACCATTGGGGAGGTGGGGGCCTCCGGCGCCAGAAGGTTGATGCAGCGCTCGCCCCGCCACTCCTCGTTGCGCTTGACCGCCTCGACCACCGCCTGTGCCCACATGCGAGGCGACTCGGTCGCGCTCATGATCGCCCTGGCTTTCGCCAACACCTCCGGATCATGCACTTCGAACTGGCTGGATTCAGTCGGCTCCATATTTGCTCTCCTTGGAGAGCATTCTAACCCCGTTTGTTCCGGCCCATGACGCGCAGGTCATCGGCCAATTCACTTTGTTCATCTCCGTTGATCTCTGGTTACAATAAGCCTATGTCGTTGAAAGCCTCCCTCCGACCGAGCATCTACGCAGTGGAAAAGGCAACACAGCGCGCGCGTTTCGCATCTCTGCCCGAGCCGCCGGGCGGTTGGCCGATCCTGCTGAGCATCTCATTCCCCAAGAGCGGCACGCACCTGCTCGACCAGATCCTGCTCGGCTTCTCGAAGGTCGCACCGTTCTCGACGCGGCTGCACTCATTCTATGCGGAGTACGACGGCGACACCGGACGCAAGCGGGCGGAGGCGGAGACACAGGCATGGCTGAACTCTCTTCGCCCGCTCGACATCACCTCGGCTCACCTCTTTGCCCGCCCTGAGGTGGTTTGGCGCGTCGCCACGCCCGATTTCCTCTCCTACTTCATTTTCCGCGACCCACGCGATGTGGCCGTTTCGCACGTTTTCTACGTCACCGATATGGAGCCGCGCCACGTCCATCATGCCTACTACCAGTCCCTGCCCGATTTCGATGCACGCCTGCGCGCCAGCATCCTGGGTCGACCCGATGCCGATGTTGAGTTCCCCGACATCGCCGCGCGTTTTGCGCCTTATCTCGGCTGGCTCGACGAGCCCTGTGTGCTGAAGCTCCACTTCGAGGACTTGGTCAACGACCGCCCCGCCGCGCTGAACCGCATCCTGGATCATTTCCTGGCGCGTGTCCCGCTCGCGGTCCCCCGTGATGTCATCCTAGGTCATCTCGAGGCGGCGATCAACCCGCAGCGCTCGCCCACCTTTCGCTCCGGCAAGACCGGCGAATGGAAGAAGAATTTCACTGCCGAGCACAAGGCGCTCTTCAAACAGGTCGCGGGCGATCTGCTGATACGGTTGGGTTACGAAGCTGACAATGATTGGTGAGGCGGTAGATCGGTAGGAATATCCTTGCGAGGAGCTAAGGTACTCGGGCCATTGGCCCGAGTACCGGGTGACGATCGCGAAGCATCCCCTTGGGGAAGTCGGAGCGTCGCAGATCCCCGGAACGAAGTGAAGGGGGGAGCGAAGATCCCGCTTCAGCGGGGCAATCTGGTATTTTGCCAAAAATGTATGCCGAAGACAGCTCCTCACAGATTAGCGTGCCACTACCAACTACCAACTGCCAACTGAGAACTGACTACCGAAAACTGGTTACTGTCCAAACTCCCCATGCTGTTCCATTATCTCTACCTCCGTCGGTTTCTCCGCCAGCCATAATAGCATCTGCTCGAACCAGCGGCTGAACGGCCGGGCGCCCTCCTCGCGCCAGCGCTGCAACTCCTCCATGCTGGCATAGCTTACGGATTCGACCTCGACCGGGTCGAAGCGTACCCGCGACGGGTCATCCAGCCTTCCCTGGTAGAGGCGGCAGATCTCGTTGTCGTTCTCCCCGTATCGCATCTTGAAGGTGATGACCGGCGTGACCGGTATGCCATCTAGTCCAAGCTCCTCCTGCATGCCGCGCTGCGAGGCTGCGTCATATTCCTCGCCCGCCTTTACGTGCTCCGAGACGGAGCAATCCAGCGTGGAAGGGGAGGCGTGGCGGCTCTTGCTGCGCGTCTGGATCAGCATGCGCCCGTCCGGCAGGAACAGGCAGACGTGTATGCCGCGGTGCCATGCGCCCGTGCGGTGTACCACCGACCGCCGCTCCTGGCCGATCACCTCATTCTCTTCATTGACCACATCGAACATCTCTTCGGGCATCTGGTAGTTCCTCCGGTCATCATTTAACCACAGATAAACACGGATGAATAAGCCTTGAGCAGGCTTCGGAAAGCTACGTCACTGCGAGGAGTGAGCTACAAGGATTTCTAACCCTTGTAGTGGGCGACGATCGCGTAGCATCCCCTTGGGGAAGCAATCTCCTCTCATGGTTAATAGTTGATGGCGCATGGCGCACAAGCATCCTTATGACCGATTTCCCATTTCCTATTCCCCATTCATCTATGTTCATCTGTGGTTCTATTCAAACCAAAGCCGCAGGGACACACCCTGCGGCTCTGATTACTGGTTATGCCTGCTTCTAAAGCGCTTACTTCGCGGTCAGGAACTCGCGGATCACCGCGATCGCCATGCGGTTCTCTTCCTTGCTGCCGATCGTGATGCGGAACCAGCCGTTGCTGCCGTACTTCTCCGTCTCTCCCCGCAGGATCAGGCCCTTGGACTCGGCATATTTGACCATGTCGGGGCCGGTCTTGCCGGTGCCGCCGCAGTCGAACAGGATGTAATTGGCCTTGGAGGGGAAGACCACCAGCCCGGGCACGTCGCTCAGCGACTCGGTGATGAAATCCACTTCCGCATTGTTGAACTTCACGCGGTAGTCGAGGGCTTCGACGTCTTCCAGAGCCGCGAGGGCCGCCCACATCGGGATCGTGCCGACGTTCCATGGCAGCAGCGCCGCGGAGATCTGTCCGATGACGTCCTTGTCGCCGAGCGCGTAGCCGAAGCGCAAGCCTGCCAGGCCGTATGCCTTGGAGAGCGTGCGGGTGACGAGGACGTTCTTGTACTTCTTGATGAGTTTTGCCTGCGACAAGCCCAGCCCGGCGTACTCGACGTAGGCCTCATCCACGATGAACGGGATGCCGGTCTCGGCGATGCGGACGAAGTCCTGCGGGTCCATGAAGTTGCCGGTGGGGTTGTTCGGGTTGGCAACCACGATGATCTTGGTCTTATCGGTGACGGCTTTGAGGATGCCGTCGGCGTCATAGCACATCTCGGGCTTCTTGTAGACCATGGGGACCGAGACCATCTTGGCGCCCAGGATCTGGCCGCGCAGCTTGTAGATGCCGAAGCACGGCGTGTGCTGGATGACCTCATCGCCCGGCTGCAGGAAGCAGCGGAAGATGTTGTCGTAGACTTCGCTGGAGCCATTGCCAAGCATGACGTTCTCGGCGCCGTCCAGGCCGTTCATTTGGGCCAGCTTGCCGCGTATGACCAGGCCCTGGTCCGGGTAGCGGTTCGCCATCCGGGCATACTTCATGATCGTCTCGAGCACCTTCTCCGATGGGGGATTGGGATTCTCGTTGGACATGAGGCGGTGAAGCTCGGGCTTCTTCCAGGCGAGCTCAATATGCCCGGAAATGTACATGGGAATGCCTTTCACCCATGGGACAAAGTATTCATCGATCTTCTTCATTCTTCTTCGCTCCTGATTGTTGTTGGAAAGTGCGCGTCTCCGCTCACTCTTCTTCCCTGATTACTGGTTACTGGACACTGGTCACTGTCTCTTCACGCTTTTCCTGCGCTGCCCAGCATTTGGATCCAGCGACCGACCGCCTTACGTATAGCATCGCGGGCCACGACGTCGATACGGCCCGGCTCGTACTCCTCACGATGGGCGGACATGTACTCGAATTGCGCATCGATGAGGGTGCGCTTGAACTCGGTCGATACGTTGAACTTGGTGCCGCCCGCTTCGATCAACCGCTTGATCGTGTCCTCCGGGAGCCCGGTCCCGCCATGCACGACCAGGGGCGTCTTGACGCCGTTCCCGTTGAGCATGTGGTGGATCTGCGCCAGCCGTTCGACGTCTACCTGTGGATTGCGGCTCTTGTAGATGCCGTGGGCTGTGCCGATGGCCGGAGCAAACAGATCGACTCCGGTCGCCTGCACGTATTCCGCCGCCTGGCGCGGATTCGCCAGCTGGGGCTCGCTGCCCCCGGGTTGATCCGTTTCACCAACATGTCCGAGGCCGCCCTCGACCGAAGCATTTCTGCCGGCATGGCAGTATTGCACGACCTCACAGGTCTGGCGGATGTTCTCGTCCAGAGGCTCCAGCGAGGCGTCGATCATGATGTTGGTGTAACCGGCATCCGCGCAGCGCTTGCAGTACTCCACCTCCGTGCCATGGTTCAGGTGCAGGCAGATCGGAACCGGCGCGGCCGCCGCGATCGTCCGGAAGATCGCTGTGAGCACATCCGCGCCCAGGAATTTTGACGTGATCACCGACGTCTGTAGGATCGCCGGGGATCTCTTGTCGACTGCCGCATCCACCACGCCTTCCATCTGGATCAGGTTCGTGATGTTGAACGCGCCAATGGCGTAGCCGCCTTTTGCGGCCTCTACGAGCATGTCTTTGGCGTTGACGATGGGCATCTCTTCACTTCCTGGTCGCCTTGCTCTTTGCTGCTTCTGCTCTAACGGACCACTGCAAGCTGGCTCCCTCTCCCTATGGGAGATCGCGAAGCACTCCGGAGGAGGGGCCGGGGGTGAGGGCACTCCCTGCAATCTTCAATCCAAAATCGTAAATCCCGAAGGCCGCGCCGCGGCCCTGTGGGCTGCAGGTGTTCTTCCCTCTGAAATCGTAAATTCCCTAGGCGGGTACACCGGCCTTCATGTGCTCGGCTGCGAAGCCCTCCAGGCTGGAGAAGCCCTTGGAGAACAGCTCTACGGTCGCCACTGTCGCCGGGTGGGTATTGAACTGCTCGAGCGCCAGGCCGTTCGGGTCATATGCCTGGATGGCATACGGGATCTTCATCATCTTTTCCATGACCTCGTCGGGCACGTCGTCCTTCTCGATCTCCGGCTCGAACTGCAGGTCGTCGCCAACCTGGAAGAACGGCTCCAGGACGTACGGCGGGCAGGTGTACACAATGTTGCCGCCGGCGATCTTCTGGATGTCCCAGTATTGCGGGCGCCCTGCCACATGCGGGCCGGCGCGCATCGAGCAGGCCAGCAGCTTGCTCGCGTAACCGCCCTCGGTCAGCAGCCGGTAGGCCTCGCGGAAGACTGCAATGCCGTACCAGTGCTTGTCCTGCCAGGAGAGCTTGATGTTCTTGCGCTCGGCCTGCTGGTCGAGCACCGGGTTCTCAGTCAGGCGGCCGATCATGTGCGTGATGACGGCGCGCCAGTTCTTCATGTCGGTCTTGTTCTTCTCGGCA
>DATKAF010000111.1:0-2622 GCA_035498395.1 Anaerolineales bacterium | reverse complement strand
CGAAGCGCGCACAGCCATGGACCGCGGCAACCTCCATCCTCGACGTCACCAGCACGTTCCTCACGCATAACGGTCAGCCGTATACGCCGAAGGATTACGACGGCCGCGAACACGGGCCGGTATCCGTACGCACCGCGCTGGCTTCATCGCTCAACATACCGGCGGTGAAGACGCTTCAGCAGGTGGGCATCCAGGACACCATTAACCTGGCGCGTCAGCTCGGCATCACGTCGCTGGGCGATCCGGAGAGCTACGACCTTTCGCTTGCACTGGGCGGCGGGCAGATCAGCCTGCTACAGCTTGCGACCGCGTACGCCTCTCTTGCGAACAATGGCTACTTCACGGGCCATTACGCCATCCTCGATATTCGCGATGCGGGCGGGAAACTGCTCTACAGCCAGCCGCATGCCTCACCCGTACAGGTCTTCGACCCGCGCGTGACGTGGCTCATCAGCGACATCCTGAGCGATGACCGCGCGCGCGAGACCGGCTTCGGGCTTAACAGCACGCTGAAGTTGGACCGCGCCGCGGCGGTCAAGACCGGCACGACGACCAACTTCCATGACAACTGGACGGTCGGCTACACTCCCGACCTGCTGGTGGGCGTCTGGGTGGGCAACAGCAACTACGAGGCCATGAAGGATGTCAGCGGCGTGACCGGCGCAGCCCCCATCTGGAACGAGACCATGCGCTCGCTCCTGCAAGGCAGGCCGGACAGGCCGTTCGTCCAGCCCGCCGGAATTGAAGGGGCACAGGTCTGCGATCTATCAGGCCTGCTTCCGACGCTCGCCTGCCCGCACACGCGCACGGAGTGGTTCATCAGCGGCACGCAACCAACACAGACCGATACATACTACCGGCAGGTCTGGACCGACGCGCTGACCGGCGCACCGGCTGATGCGGCAACACCCGTGGACCGCCGCAAGCAGGTGACGCTTCTCGACCTGCCGGTGGAGGCTCTGCCGTGGGCGCGCAGGCAGGGGCTGCCGCTGATGGCAGATTTGAAGCAGGCCAGCGGCTCCATTTCAACTCACAGCCTCGTGATCACATCCCCCACGCCGAATACAACCTATCGGATGACCGCCGACATCGACGCGTCTGCACAGCAGCTTCCGGTGGAAGCCGTCGGGGAGGATTTCTCGAGGGTCAGGCTCTATGTGGATGGAGTAGCGCTGCAAAGCTTTGCCTCCGCGCCGTACCAGGCGTGGTGGCAGCTTGCTCCGGGCGAGCATCGCTTCTGGGCAGAGGGGGAGACCTCTTCTGGCGAGACGATCAAGAGTAATGAAGTAGTGATTACTGTGCTGCCGTAGGTTGCAGTCCTCTTGCCTCCAGCCTTTGCTGTTTCCAATCGGCGAAGGTGTGTGGTATCGCCTTCACTTCCTCTGGCGGTCGCCGGATGAGCACCAGCGCGTCCGGCGCGCACCGCAGGTTGCAGACACCGCAGCCCACGCAGAGGTCACGGTCCACCCTGGCGAGCGCGCCATCCATGGATAGCGCTTCGAATGGGCAGGCTGCGATGCAGTCTTCGCACCCTGTGCACAACTCCTCGTCCACCCGGTTGACGAACGGCGAGCTTGCCACCACGTTGGCAAGCCCGAACTCTGCCATCCCGCGCAAGATGCCGCAGCAGCACGTGCAGCAGTTGCAGATGTAGTACGTGCCCTCTTCGCTGTTGGTCACGGTGTGGACCAGACCTGCCTCGGCCGCGCGGCGCAGTGTTCCCATCGCCTCGTCACGGGTCAGGACACGGACCGTAGCGCTGCTGTGGAAGGCCTGTTCTTGGGGGTGCATCATCAGGCACACGTCGATCGGGCGCTGGCACGCCTGCCCGATGAGAGCCTTCTCCTTGCGGCAGATGCAGTCCTGTACGGCCCACGACCGCATGGAGTAGACGATCTCTGCCGCGCTCTCGAAAGGCTGCACCTCCACCGATGTGTCGACCGCCTCATGCACCGGGACTACGCGGTGGAACGCCGGCTGCACGCTGAGCATCCGCGCGGCGCCCGTGTGGTAGTAGTCCTCGAAGAGGCGTGCCAGCTCCTCATCCAGCCGGTCGATCTGCATCTCGTATATGCCGACAATGAATGGCAGCGATTTGAAGCCCAGCCCCTTACTGCCGGTCCCTGCCTCGATCAGCCCGCGTTTCGCCATCTCTTTGAGCTGCTTCCGCAGCCCCGAGCTTTCCATGCCGGTGCGGGCCGCGATCTCGTCCACCGTCTCCAGCGACGTCCTGAGCTGTGCGGCCATTTCCGCCTCCTCTGGCGTGAACAGCTTCGCCAGCAGCCGCAGATCGCTCCCATCCTCCGTGGGCGGGAACCCGTTGGGCAGGGAATCCAAATGCTTGGCTAGCTGCTTATATGCATCCGTGCTCATGTCCACCTCCGCGTGCGCCGCCCTCAAACCGCTGCATCCGCTGTGCTCAAGCCAATCCCTCAGAATCAGTATAGCACGGGGCGCCGCCGTTGGACGAATCAAGATCCGGTGAAGCAAACCCCTCTTGCAGGCGCCAGCAATCTGAATAATCGACCTGATTCCGGCAAGTCAGGACTCGCTTACGTCTTCCATAGGGACGCCTGCACCGGTGACCTCCGCATAATCCCAGCCATCGATGCTCGGAGGAGT
>DATKAF010000110.1:0-15669 GCA_035498395.1 Anaerolineales bacterium | reverse complement strand
ACAGCACCCCGATCCAGATCCAATACGGCGGCGGTACCGTTCAAGTCGAGCCGCCCATCCTTGGCTTCCAGATGGACATCGACTCGATGCTCGCCGCTGCCGACCTGGCCCGCACGGGCGGCCAGTTCTGGGGCGGGTTCTGGGACTTCCTGTGGAACCGCGACCCGGCCTCCCAAGCCGTCCCCTTGCGCGCCACCATCGGCGAGGAGCGCCTGCGCGCCTATCTCCAGGGCGAGATTGCCCCGCGCTATGACCAGCCGTCCACCCCCGCACTGCCCATCCCGGGTACCACCGGCTTCAAGCCGGGCCAGCCCGGACAGACGCTTGACGTCGACCACGCCATCCCGCTCATCGAGGACGCTCTGCGCTCGCCGACCAACCGGGTCGTCACCCTCACGTCCATGCAGAACGCCAGCGCCGCCCGTCCCAGCATGCAGGACCTGGAGATTCTGATGAAGCAGCTCGTGACCACCTCCGGGTTCGATGGCTCTATCGGCGTCTACATGCTCGACCTGCAGAACGGGCAGGAGATCCATTTTGCGCTCAACCAGGGGCAGGAGCTGCCGGTCACCCCGTCGGACGAGGCCTTCGGCGCTTCCAGCACCATCAAGATACCGATCCTGGTCTCGTACTTCATCCAGCACGGTCTCTCGCCGGTGGACCCTTCGGTCAACGAGAAGATCCTGAACATGATCCACAAGTCCGATAATGTCGCCTCCGACGACGTGATGGCAGAGCTTGACCCGGCCACCGGCCCCCTGATCGTAACGCAGTATATGCAGAAACTGGGCCTACAGAACACGTTCATGGCCGGCTTCTTCGCCCCCGGCTCACCACTGCTCCAGAGGTTCACCACGCCCGCCAATTCCCGCGCCGACATCTTCAACGACCCGGACGTTTACAACCAGACGACCCCTTCCGACATGGGGATGCTCCTGGAAGATATCTACCAGTGTTCCGAGACGGGCGGCGGAGCGCTGGTCGCCGCCTTCCCCGGCAAGATCAACCAGGGGGTCTGCAAGCAGATCATCAGCTACCTTGTCGCAGACAAGATCGGCGTGCTGCTGGAGGCCGGCGTGCCCGAAGGCACCCAGGTGGCGCACAAGCACGGCTGGGTCCCCGACCCGGACGGCGTCGTGCGGAACTTCAGCGATGCGGGGATTGTTTACACGCCGGGCGGAAACTTTGTGCTTTCGATCTACTCGCATCACCCGGTGCAGATCGTCTTTGATACGGCGAACCACCTCTTCGCCAACCTGACCCAATCGGTCTACAATTACTACAATACCGCGCAGTAGCGGTCTGCCCTCTGCGCCGAACGCCAACAGGCCCCTTGTCCCGGCTCCTGCTCCACAGGGGGCCTGGCGCGCCTGCGAACGTTTCAACGTCATGACGCTCAGGCGTTCGGGGCCGCTCGCGTTCGTGCCTTCCGTTATAATGAAGCCATGAGCGCCGCCTTCGGTCTCTTTCGTGTGCAGCAGGTGGACAACCGCATCACGCAAATGGAAACCCGGCGGCGCAAGATCCAGGAGACTCTCGAAAACGATTCGGAGCTGCAATCCGCCTTGCAGAAGCTGAAAGCTGCCGAGTTGGAGGCGCGCCGCTCCGATGAGCAGCGACGCGCAGCCGAAGAGGATGCGCGCGACCTGCAGATCAGGATCCAGCAGGCGGAGGCCAGCCTGTACGGAGGCAAGGTCCAGAACCCGAAGGAGCTGCAGGACTTCCAGGCCGATGTTGCCTCCCTCAAGAAGCGCCTGGCCTCGGTGGAAGAGCAGGAACTGGAAGCCATGGTCCAGCTGGAATCAGAGCAGGCCGCCGTGCAGGCATGCCAACAGGAGCTTCAACGCATCCAGTCGCGCCTTGGGGAGGAGAACCGTCACCTGATGGACGAGGAGGACATACTGTCCCGCGACCTGGCCGGCCTGCAGACCGAGCGTCAGGCTGCCCTCACTTCCGTCGATCCCAGAGCCCTGAAGTCCTACGATGCCCTGCGCGAGCGCCGCGGACTAGCAGTAGCGGAGATCGGCGACAACGCCTGCGGGGCGTGCGGCACCACCCTCACGGCCGCGCTCCAGCAAACCGCGCGTCATGCGGCTGATCTGGTCTACTGTCCGACCTGCGGACGCATCCTGTTCGCTCCCTGAGCCGGAACATGCCGCTCTCCGTCGATCCACTTTCGTTCTTCCTTGGCATCATTATCGCGACCATCTTCTGGTGGATGATCGCGCGCCTGCAGCCGCTCACCAAAGAGATGGGTGCAACCCTGCAGGCGCGGCGTGAGGAATCCAAAGCGCGCCATTCCAACAGCCTGGAAGAGAACCATCGCCGCATCACATTGCGCAGAGCGCAGGGCATGCACCTTGCCGCTCCGCTCTTCGCGCTGGACGAGATCATCCAGGAGCCGCGCTTGCTGGCCCCTCCGGCGCAGCCCGAGCCCGGCGCTCCCGCTGTGAGCGAAGACGTGATTACGCTCACGCTGCCATACCTGCCAGCCTGGCCCGAGATCGCGGCAGCCTACAACGCGCCGACGCTCGGAGTGGGCGCGGCGCTCACCGGCGGCATGAACATCGTCATCGTCGGACAGCCCGGAATGGGAAAGTCGGTGGCCCTGGCGCATCTCGCCACCCTGTCTGCAAACCGCAGCGACCAGCTCGGACCATTGAAAGACTGCATTCCATTCCTGCTGCACGTGGCAGACCTCAAGCTGCCCGCCGCAAGCGCCAAAGAGGTCATCGACCGGATCGTGGAGATGACATCCGAGCATGCCTCGGTGCTCAACCTTGGACGCGTGGCCGGATTCGTCCAGGGCACGTTCCGCGCCGGCCGGGCCTTGCTCCTGCTGGATGGGTTCGACGAGCTCACCGCCGAGGGACAGACGAACGCCGCTGCCGCCCTGAAGCTGGTCTTACAGGAATACCCGCGCATCCACGTAGTGACCACCGGCGTACCCGAGTACGTGGATGGCCTGCTTTCCCTGCGCTTTGCCCCGCTCCCGATCGCGGCCTGGAGCACGTCACGCCAGGCGGTATTCTTGCAGCGTTGGGGAGTCCTCTGGAACCACTACATTGCCACAGAGTCATGGGCCCAGAACGGGCAGCGGGTGGACCCGCTGCTGCTCACCGCGTGGCTTGGCGCTGATAATCAGTTCCTCACGCCGCTCGAGCTGACCCTGAAGGTCTGGGCTGCCTATGCGGGTGATCTCCGCGGCCCGGGCGTCCGGGATGCCATCGGCGCGCACGTGCGGCGGCTTGTACCGGGCAACACGCCGCTGGCTGCGCTCGAGACTCTTGCGATGCAGGTCACGCTCGCCTGCCTGCCCATCTTCGATCCGCGGCGGGCGCGCCAGTGGGTGAAGTCCTTCGAGCTGCCGGAAGAGGTGGCCAACATTCCGGAAGAGCCCGCGGCCGAACAATCCGCTGACGCTCCCGAGCTGAAGGACGAGAAGCCCGCCGCCAGGCAGAAGGGCAGGAAGCGCGGTCGCAATGCTGCAACTCCCACGCCGGGTTTGCTCGGGCGGCTGGCGTCATCCGGCCTGGTGATCGCCTACCCCAATAACCAGATGAGGTTCGCTCACCCGGTGTTCGGGGGCTTCCTTGCAGGCCGTGCCCTCAGCGCGTACAGCGTCGACGACAAGCTGCTCGCTCAGCCCGACTGGACCGGCAAGCTCCTTGCCATGCACTATCTCGCTTCGTATGGCGACGCGACAGCCATGCTCAAGCGCCTGCTGGATTGGTCGCGCCTCCCCATGCACCGGCCCTTGCTGGCAGCGGCGCGCTGGCTGCGCGATGCTCCACGGACTGCTCCATGGCGAGCCAAGCTGATGAGCGCCCTGGCCGATCTGCTGCACAGCGAAGGGCTTCCACTGGGACTGCGCGGGCAGGCTCTGGCGGCCTTCGTCACCAGCAAAGACCCAGGCATCCCCGCCCTCTTCCGGCAGCTTGCCAACACGCTCTCGTTCGAATTGATGAGACTGCTGGCGCTCGGCAGCGGCGCCATCGGTGATGTGAAAGCTGTCAAGACCCTCGAAGGCATCCTGGGCGCGCCCAGCGTCTCCGCGCGCCGGGCCGCCTGCCTGGCTCTCAGCGCGATCGGCACGCCGGACGCGATGGAGCTCGTGGCGCGTACCCTGCTGACCGGCGATGAGGACCTGCGCCGTGCAGCGGCTGAGGGCCTCTCGAACGACGTGCGCGAAGGCCATCCGATGCTGAAGGACGGCGCACGGATGAGTGATATCCTACTGCGGCGGGCGGTCGTCTATGGGCTGGGCCGCGTCGGCGAACCCTGGGCCATCGAGCTGCTCGAGAAGATGCGGGTCGAGGATGACCAATGGGTTGTCCGCAATTCGGCCACCGAAGTGCTGGAAGCCATGAACAGCACCGGCGATCCGCACATCCCGCGGCCGCTGAAGCCGCCATCGGAAACACCGTGGCTTATAGAGTTTGCGGGCACGCTGGGCGTTGGCATCTCGCCCGGGACTCCTGCTACGGACCTGCTACTGGCTGCCCTGAAGAGTCCCAAGGAATCCGACCGGCTGGCGGCATTGCCCTATTTGAAGCAAAAGCCGACCGACGGTATCGTGAAGGAAATCTATGGAGCCATGTACGGAGATGACTCCGAAGTCCGCGAGGCAGCCTTCCTCACGCTGTGGGAGATCGGCGCCTCCGGCTACAAGCTTCCTCATCCCACCCAATTTGGATTTAGCTGATGCTGATCACCCACGCCACGCTCGTCACCTGGGGCTCACCGCCCCGCCTCCTCCCCGACCATGCGGTCTACATCTCGGGAGATCGCATCTACGATACGGGGCCCACCGCCAGCCTGGAAGAGCTCTATCCCAAGGCCAGGAAGATGGATGCGCACGGGCAGATCGTCATGCCCGGCAGCATCTGCGCGCACACGCACTTCTACGGCGCGTTCTCGCGCGGCATGGCCATCCCCGGCTCTGCGCCGCGCGACTTCCCCGACATCCTGGAGAAGCTCTGGTGGCCGCTGGACAAGTCCCTGCGCGAGGAGGACATCCGCTATTCGGCGCTGGTCTGCCTGGTGAACGCGATCAAACACGGGACCACAACGCTCATCGACCATCACGCCTCGCCGAATGCGATCGACGGCTCGCTGGATGTGATCGCGGAGGCCGTGGACAGGTCCGGCCTGCGCGCAATCCTGTGCTATGAGGTTACCGACCGCGACGGTCTGGAGAGAGCGGACGCGGGCATCCAGGAGAACCTGCGCTTCATCAAGCGGCTGGCCGCGACTCCGCACCCGAGGCTCGGGGCCAGTTTCGGCCTGCACGCCAGCCTGACACTCTCCGGCGCCACGCTCCAGGCCTGCGCCGCGGCCGCCCCGGAGGGCACGGGTTTCCATGTGCATGTCGCGGAGCATGAGGCGGACGAGTACGACAGCCTGGCAAAGACAGGAAGGCGCATCGTGGACCGGCTCCAGAACCACGGCCTGCTCGGCCCTCGGAGCATCGCCGCGCACTGTGTGCACGTCGACGCCCGCGAGATCGAGCTGCTGAAAGATAGCGGAACGTGGGTCACGCATCAACCGCGTTCCAACATGAACAACGCGGTCGGGGCGGCGCCCGTGGAATCCATGCTGCGCGCCGGCGTCAAGGTGTGCCTTGGAAACGATGGCTTCAGCAATGCCATGTGGGAGGAATGGAAGGCAGCTTACTTCCTGCATAAGGTCGCCAACCGGGACCCGCGCCGCATGTCCGGCACGGATGTCGCGCAGATGGCGGTCCAGAACAACGCCGGGCTGGCGCATGTGTTCTTTCCGCAGGCAGCCCTCGGCGAGATCACGCCGGACGCGTACGCCGACCTCATCTTTGTTGATTACCAGTCTCCCACGCCTCTGAGCATTGAGAACCTTCCGTGGCAGATCATCTTTGGCTTTGAGGCCGGCATGGTTACGACCACCATCGTGGGCGGCAAGGTCCTCATGAAGGAGCGCCGGCTTACCACGCTGGATGAAGAAGAGATCGCTGCCCGCGCACGCGAGCTGTCTGTCAAGCTGTGGAAGCGCTATGAAGGGCAGTTCCGTCAATGAACGAAACCCCGCTTCTCCTCACGGTGGCTGTACTGGGCGGGACCGGCAAGGAGGGCAAAGGCCTCGCGTATCGCTGGGCCAGGGCCGGATATCCCGTCATCATCGGCTCGCGCTCGACCGAGAAGGCCATCCAGGCTGCATCGGAGATCATCGAGATGCTCGACGGAGCCGCCACCGTGGTCGGCATGTCGAATCCCGAGGCCGCTGCCCAGGCGGATATCGTGGTCCTGACCGTCCCGTACGCCGCGCACGCCGAGACACTGCAAGCCATCAAGGCCGGCGTCGCAGGCAAGACGCTCATCGATGTTGCTGTACCGTTGGTGCCGCCAAAGCGGTCGAAAGTGCAAATGCCGCCGGCAGGTTCTGCGGCGCAGGAAGCCAGGGCTATTCTCGGTGAGGGCACAGAGGTGGCTGCCGCCTTTCACACCATCGCGCACGAGTACCTGCTGACGGACCAGACGGTGGATTGCGATGTCCTGGTCACCGGCACGAGCAAAACCGCGCGCGAGGAAACGCTCAAGCTGGTTGCCGCGGCCGGTCTCGTCGGCTGGGATGCGGGGCCTATCGAGAATTCGGTTGTCGCCGAGGGGCTGGTCAGCGTCCTCATCAATATCAACAAGCTGCACGGGACAACGCATGCCGGGATCCGCATTACCGGCGTCGACCGAGCGGGTATGCCGGGCAGTTGACCATGTCGATGGTGCTGACCGCGCTAAAAGGTATCCCTCTCATCCGCCAAGGCGATGACCTGGCGGATGTTATTCTCTCGGCATTGCCAGCCAACGAAATCGTCCTGCAAGACGACGACATCCTGGTGCTTGGGCAGAAGATCGTCAGCAAGGCCGAGGGCCGGATGGTCAACCTGGCGGACGTCTCGCCGGGGCAGGCTGCGCGGGAATTGGCCGCCACCACCGACAAGGACGCGCGCCTGGCCGAGCTAATCCTTCGGGAGAGCAGATCCATCGTCCGCACGCGCCCGGGCACGATCATCGTGGAGCACAAGCTCGGCTTCATCTGCGCCAATGCCGGTATCGACCATTCCAACGTGGCGGGCGCTGGCACGAGGCAGGAGGAGTACGTCCTGCTGCTACCGAAAGATCCGGACGCCACTGCTGCCGCGCTGCGTAAGAAACTGGCGGCACACTCCGGCAGGGATTTGGGCGTGGCGGTCATTGATTCGCACGGCCGCGCTTGGCGCATCGGGACCGTTGGTATGTGCATCGGCTTGAGCGGCGTGCCCGCTGTCATCGACGAGCGCGGCTGGCAGGACCTGTTCGGCTACACCTTGCGGATCACGATGGTCGGCGTCGCCGATGAGCTGGCCGCGGCCGCATCGCTCGTCATGGGACAGGCTGCCGAGGGCACGCCCATCGTACATGTGCGCGGCTTCCCCTATCCGCTGCGCGAAGGCTCGCTTCAGGAGTTGATCCGGCCCAGGGACCTGGACTTGTTTCGCTGATCGCCGCGGCCATCGCCGGCCGCCCATCCATGTAGAGGACAAATATGAGCATCATGCCCGACTCCCACAAAGATCTACTCAAAGACGAAACGCGTGCGCTGGCCTATCTCGCCACCCTCATGCCCGACGGCACGCCGCAGTGCACGCCGTTGTGGTTCAATGCCGACGACAAGTACATCCTCCTGAACTCGGCGAAAGGGCGCGTCAAGGACCGCAATATGCGCCGCAATCCTGCGGTTGCCATCGTGATCCAAGATCCCAGGATTGACACGCGATACATCCAGGTGCGCGGGCAGGTCGTTGAGATCACCGAGGAGGGTGCGCTGGATCATATCGATCAGCTATCGATGAAATATCGGCAAAAGCACTGGACGCCTGTCCAGGGGCAAGTCCGCGTCATATACAAGATCATCCCCGAATCTGTTTTCGTCGACGACTAGGCGGCATGGACCATCACACTTTTCTGCGGTCCCGCCGCTCGGTACGCCGGTTCAAGCCGGATGCCATTCCGGATGCCGTTGTCGAGCGCATCCTCTCGACAGCCATCTGCGCGCCGTCAGCGCACAACCGGCAGCCATGGCGGTTCTGCGTGCTCCGGACGGCCGAGGCAAAAGCCCGGCTGGCCGACGCGATGGCAGGTGAATTCGAGCGTGACTTGTTGGCTGACGGGATACTGCCTGCTGAAGCTGCCGGCCGCGTGGAGCAATCCCGCTCGCGGATTACGAATGCTCCGCTCGTGATCGTTCTGTGCATGGACATGTCGGAGATGGATGCGTATCCGGACGAGCGCCGCCGCGGAGCCGAGCGCATGATGGCGATTCAATCCACCTCGGCCGCTGGGCTGCAATTACTGCTGGGCGTCCACGCGGAAGGCCTGGCCAGCGCTTGGACGTGCGGTCCCCTCTTCGCACCAGAGGCCGTCCGCAGCGCCCTGGACCTGGATGCTGCGTGGGAGCCGCAGGCTATGTTCTTCATCGGTCACCCAGATCAGCCACCAAGAGACAAGGTCATGAAATCCCTGGCGGCTGTCGTCCGGGAATTCTGAGCGACGCGGCCAACGCCAATGAAGATAGTTGCTCTGGCGGGTGGTGTAGGCGGCGCCAAGTTGGCAGATGGCCTGGCCCAGGTATTGGGTCCCGGCGATCTGACCATCGTGGTGAACACCGGGGACGATTTCGAGCACTTTGGCCTCCACATCTCGCCCGACCTCGATACCGTGTGCTATACCCTCGCCGGTCTTGCGAACCCGGACACCGGCTGGGGCCGCCGCGACGAGACCTGGCAGGCAATTTCCAGCGCCGCAGCCCTGGGCGGACCCGCCTGGTTCCACCTGGGCGACCGGGACCTGGGAACGCACCTCGAGCGTACCCGCTTGCTGGATGCCAGCCTTCCACTAAGCAAAATCACGGCCGACTTCTGCACGGCCTGGGGGGTCAGGCATGCCGTGCTGCCTATGTCGGATCAACCCGTCAGAACCATCGTGAAGACGGACCAGGGCGAGCTCGCCTTTCAAGAGTACTTCGTTCGCCAGCGGTGTGAGCCTGCTGTAAAAGGCTTTGAATTTCGTGGCGCTTCCGATGCCGTTGCCGCGCCGGGCGTCCTGGATGCTCTGGAGCGAGCCGACGCGGTGGTGATCTGTCCCTCCAATCCCTGGGTTTCCATTTCCCCGATCCTTGCCATCCCCGGGGTGCGCGACGCGGTAAAGCGCACGCCAGCCGTCGCCGTTTCACCGATCATCGGCGGCGCCGCGGTGCGCGGTCCCGCAGCCAAGATGTACGCGGAGATGGGCATCTCGCCGTCCGCCCTGGCGGTTGCGGCTCAATATCAAGGCCTCGCGCAGGGCTTCGTTCTTGATTCGGTCGATTCGGAACTGCGCGGCGCGGTATCCCGTTATATGGATTGCGTTCTCGTAACCCATACGCTCATGCAATCCCCTCACGACCGCAAGCGCCTCGCCGAAGATGTGTTAGACTTCATCGGAGCCAACTTCCAATGACACTGTGGGCTATCGTCCCTGTCAAGCCATTGCGCCGCGGCAAATCCAGGCTCTCCCCAACGCTAACGGAGGATGAACGGGCGGATCTGAACCGCATGCTGTTGGAGCACACTCTCCATACTCTCATTGACCTGAAAGAGATCGAAGAAGTGCTGGTCGTGAGCCGGGATAGTTCGGCTCTCGCCATCGCGCGCGATCTGGGTGCTCGCACCGTCCAGGAGGATGGCGCCCCGGCGCTTAATACCGCCCTGAAACGTGCAACCGTCGTCGCGCAGGTCTACGCCTCCCGCGGCGTGCTCGTGATCCCTGCAGACCTTCCCTTACTCTCCGGCGACGACATCCTGGCGCTGCTGGAGCGCGCCGTGAACCCGCCGGTGGTTGTGATTGCCCCGGACCGCCGGGAAAAGGGCACGAATGCCCTGCTGCTCTCACCTGCCAACTTGATCGAATACGACTTCGGCGGCGATTCGTTCAAGCGCCACTGCGAGCGCGCTCGCAAGGCGGGCGCTCGTCTGGAAATTGTCAAGCTGCCCTCGCTGGGGCTCGACCTTGACCTCCCGGAAGACCTCGAGCTGGTCCGCAAGCTCGAAGCACCCAAGCCCCAACCCTAGTTATCCCTTGGACGAACAAACCAGCAGACCTCCGGCTTGGCTGCCGGAGGTCTGCTGTTCTTTGATTCCCACGCCGCCATGCAGCCTGCCCGAATCGCAGACCCAAACAATGGATACAAGACATAGACAACTTAATGTGACATAAAGCCCTCGGGAAATGGAGCTTTTGCACTCGGTATACGCGACATGCATGCAATAAAATGAATTGTTCCTTTCAACACAAGAATAATCCTATATCCGATGCTCAACGAGGATGCCATGGAAAATCAGCCCGAAACGCGCTTCATGACGATGAAACGCCTCCAGACAGAGCTCCAGCGATGCGAGTATTGCGAAAGCCGGCCCTGCCAGAAGGCGTGCCCAGCCAATTGCTCCCCCTTCGACTTCATTATGGCAGCCCGCGTGGGCAACCCGTCCGACCTGCAGCGTTCCGCCGGCGAGATCATGCGCGCCAACCCGCTTGGCGGCGTGTGCGGCCTGGTCTGCCCCGACCGTTTCTGCATGGCCGCTTGCAGCCGCAAGGAATTCGACGGCCCCATCGACATCCCAAAGGTCCAGGCTACTATCGTTCAGATGGCGAAGGAACTCGGCGGGATCCCGGCATTCTCCACGCCAAAGCTAAATGGCCGCAAGGTGGCCGTTGTGGGCGGCGGCCCGGCCGGGATCGGCGCTGCGGCCGCCCTTGGGCAGCTTGGTTACACCGTGGACATCTTCGAAGCCCGCGAGCAGTTGGGCGGTATGATGAACCTCATCCCCGATGCCCGCCTGGATAAGAATGTGGTCCGCAGCGACATCGAGTTTGCCCTCTCACTGGGCAATGTCAATGTAAAGACGAATGCGCCGGTGAGCAGCCCGGCCGAGCTTCTGAACCAGGGCTATGACGCGGTCTGCATCACTACCGGGTTGTGGAAACCCATCGAGCTGGGCATTGAGAATGAGAGCCTGGCCCTCAAGATGGCGAACCTGCTCTCCGATCCGAAGCGTTTCAACTTCGGCGGGCGTGTCGCAGTGATCGGCGGCGGAGCCACCGCGGTCGACTGTGCCATCACCGCCCGCCAGCGCGGCGCGCAGCATGTGGAGTTGTTCATGCTTGAAAAGCTCTCCGAGATGCCGCTGACGGCTGCGGAACGCCAGGAGCTCGTCGACTACGATATCGAGGTCAACAGCCGCATCCGCATCACGCGGATTCGAGAGAGTGCCGGCAAGATCAACGGCCTCGAGATACGAAAAGTTGCGCTGCCCGACGGCATGCCCTTCAAGCCCGCCAACGTCCGCGATGTGGATGGCACAGATGGCATCCTCACCGGCTTTGAGGCGGTGGTTATGGCCATCGGCATGCGCTCCGCGCTGGCACGGCAGGAGGCGGCGGGCGTGTTCTACGCGGGTGATGTATCCAACGGCCCAACCACCGTCGTGGAAGCCGTTGCCTCCGGCAAGAACACCGCCCTGCAGTTGGACGCCTGGCTGAAGGATCAGCCCACGCCGGCCATCGACAAGCCCACGAAGTCGGTCTTTGCCATGCCCGGCTACAACCCGATACCGGTTCCGCTCGACACGGAATTCTTCGGCCGGCCCATTCGCTCGCCGTACCTGCTCTCGGCATCCCCTTTGACGGATGGATTTGAACAGGTCACGAAAGCGTATGAGGCGGGCTGGGCCGGCGTCATCATGAAAACCGCCTTTGACAATGTACCGATCCATATCCCCGGCGAGTACATGTTCAGTTTCAGCCCGTACACCTACGCCAATGCCGATAACGTCTCCGGTCATCCGCTGGATCGCGTGTGCCGCGAGATCGGGCAGCTCATCAAGCGCTGGCCTGACCGGCTGACCATGGCTTCCACAGGCGGTCCGGTAACGGGCAATGACGAGCACGACCGCAGCGGCTGGCAGTCCAACACGCGCAAGCTGGAAGCTGCCGGCGCCATGGCCATCGAGTATTCCCTCTCCTGCCCGCAAGGTGGTGATGGGACCGAAGGCGACATCGTATCCCAGAACGCGGCGCTGACCGCCAAGATCATCGACTGGATCATGCAGGTCGGTTCGCCCGATGTCCCCAAGCTCTTCAAGCTGACGGCGGCTGTCACATCGATCGTTCCCATCCTGCGTGCCATACGGCAGGTTTTCGAGAAGTATCCGAATAGCAAGGCGGGTGTTACGCTTGCCAACTCCTTCCCCACCCTGGCCTTCCGCCCGGCAGCGAACGGTCATCCATGGGAAGAAGGCGTCATCGTCGGGATGAGCGGCGAAGGCGTCACACCCATCTCCAACCTGACGCTGGCGACTGCGGTACCACAGGGCATCGAGATCTCCGGCAACGGCGGTCCCATGACCTACAAGGCCGCCATGGACTTCCTCGCCCTCGGCGTGAAGACGGTCCAGTTCTGCACCATCGCCACCAAGCATGGCTACGGCATCATCCGGGAGCTTGAGATGGGCACCTCCTATCTCATGCAGTCGCGCGGCCTCCGCTCGATGAAGGAGCTGATCGGCATTGCACAGCCTCACCCGGTCACGGACTTCATGCAGCTATCGCCGGTGAAGAAGCTCTCCGATATCGACCAGGAGCTGTGCCTGCATTGCGGTAACTGCACGCGCTGCCCGTATCTGGCCATCGAGCTCGACAGTCAGCGCCACCTGCACACCGATCCAGCCCGCTGCATCGGCTGCTCCATCTGCGTCCAGAAGTGCTTTGCGGGCGCCATGGTCATGCGGACGCGCACGCCCGACGAGCTGGACGCGCTGCGCGAGAACTAGGGACATGCTAACACATACAACCCCTCCCGCCCTGACGGGCACCTCCCCAAAATCCGATCGAGTGCGATGGCGATTCACTTTGGAATCAAAATCCAATCGGTCTGCAAGTGAAGCAAAGTCAAACAGGATTTTGGGGGAGGACGGGAAGGGGGTTGCGATCACAGGACCGATGGAAAATAGAAAGGAATTAACATGACCACTCGCTTTGAGAACGGCATCGTTGTAACGCTGGGCGCGGACAACAAGGTGCTGTGGAATTCCTCCGTCGTGACCGATGGCGAGAAGATCGTTGCAGTCGGCGATGCCGCGGAGATGCGGAAGCAGTATCCGAAGGCTGATTCGGTCGATTGCAGCGGCAAGGTGGTCCTCCCGGGCTTCATCTGCGCGCACCACCATTTCTATTCCACGATGGCGCGCGGCATGGCCATTCCCGGCGAGCCTGCCTCGAATTTCGTCGAGATCCTGGAGCGTCTGTGGTGGAAGCTTGACAAGGCCCTGTGTGACGAGGACGTTCTTCTCTCCGCCCAGATTCCCCTCATTGAGTGCATCCGCAACGGCACGACGACCATCATCGACCACCATGCTTCCCCGAGCTACCGTGAGGGCTCGCTCGATCTGATCGAGCAGGCTGTGCGCGAGGCGGGCGTGCGTGCCTCCCTGTGCTACGAGGTCTCGGATCGGAACGTCAAGGGCGGTGGCGTCGAAGAGAACCGCCGGTTCATCAAGAAGGTCGGCAAGGGCGATGGGCAGGTCGCCACCATGATGGGCCTGCACGCCTCGTTCACCCTATCCGATGACACGCTGGAGCGGTGTGTCGGCATCGCCAGGGATGCTGGCGTCGGCTGCCACGTCCACGTCGCAGAGGACCTGGCGGACCGCGAGGACTCGCTGAAGAAGTACGGCGTGCCGACCGTCCAGCGCCTGCACCAGAAGGGCGCATCGGGAGAGAAATCTCTCTTCATCCATTGCGTCCATATCGACGAGGGTGAAATGGATACGGTTGCCGCCACGAAGACCGCCGTCGTCCACAACCCCGAGTCGAACATGAACAACGCCGTCGGCGTTACCCGCCTGTTTGACCTCCTCAAGAGGGGCATCCTCGTCGGCCTCGGCACGGACGGCATGTCGTCCGATATGCTGGCCTCGATGCGGTGTGCGTATCTGCTGCACCGGCTCGCCAACCACGACCCGCGCGTGGCCTTTATGGAGGCGCCGCAGCTGTTGCTGCCGAACAATGCCGATATTGCGGAGCGCCAGTTCGGCATCCGTCTCGGCGAGCTGGCTCCGGGGCGGCCCGCCGATATGGCAATCATCGACTACGAGCCTCCGACACCGCTCTCTGAAGCCAACTTCCTAGGTCACCTGATCTTCGGCCTGGTGGACGCCACTGTGGATACCACCGTCTGCAAGGGCAAGATCCTCATGCAGAACAAGAAGATCCTCGTGCTGGACGAGAAGCGCGTCGCGGCCCGCTCTCGTGAGCTCGCGCCGCAGGTCTGGCAGAGGCTTTAGCGCTTTCGGAGCAACCGGCTATGTAAACGCAAAGCGGGCAACCAAGTGGCTGCCCGCTTTTTATTCAACTTTCTTGCGATTTCAAAAACGCTGTGCCTTACACTTGCACTTCCTGCAAAGGCTTGCTGGTATTATCGACGATCTCCCTCACTCGAGGATGCTGGCAGAGGAACGCATATCCGAACGGCAACGCAAACTGGCAGGTGTTGGGTCCCTGGCACAGGCACTCGGCAAAGTCCTCCTGCCCCATCCAGGCTGCCCGGCACTCGGTGATATCCTCTGCCGGATTCTGTGAACACTTTCGTTTCTTCGTATCCATCATGCCTCCATCCCGGCCCGCTGCACAAGCTCGGGTTGTTGATGGTTTCAGTATAGATCATTCCCATGCATGGCTCAATATGATGATGCTCCTCTACAAAGGCGAGAATACTCCTCCGAACTTGTGACACATTCAGGGGTAGCGCAGAGCTATCAGGTATAATCGGAGTGACTTAATCAAAACTAACTTCATAATCTTTGTGCGCATTTGCGGATGGGTTGGGATTTGGAAGTGAGGCACCCGCCTCTTTTTGACAACAGCCGCTGTTCGGACCTCGATCGCGACTCTCTTGTTCATCAAACTGCTGCGGAGGAGATCAACCTGTGGAAAGAGTAGCTCTGTACTTGCAGGATTCGCACGACCTGCGCGACGGGCTTGACTACGCACGCTATGCAGAGCAGCGGGGCTTTGAGGCTATCTGGCAGGCCGAGTCGCGGCTGGTGCGTGATGCCATCGTGCCCATGGCCGCCTATGCGGCTGTGACCGAGCGCATCAAGGTCGGCTCGGGCGTCATCAACAACTGGACCCGCAATATTGGCCTGCTCGCCGCCACGTTCCTCACGCTCGACGACCTTGCTCCCAACCGCATCATCTGCGGCATCGGCGCCTGGTGGGACCCGCTGGCGAGCAATGTGGGTATCCAGCGCCGCAAACCATCCGTTGCCATGCGGGAGACGGTGGATGTCATGCGCCGCCTGCTGAACATGGAGAGGGTCACCTTCCACGGAGAATTCCACCACGTTGACGATATCGAGCTGGACGTCGTCCACGGGCGCCGCGAGCCCCGCCATATCCCCATCATGATCGGAGCCACCGGCGACCAGATGATGGAGCTGACCGGAGAGATCGCCGATGGGGCGGTTCTGAACTACTGCGTGCCCCCCGAATACAACGATCGCGCCATGGAGTTGCTGGAAAAAGGCTTGACGAAGTCCGGACGGAAGCTGGAGGACTTCGACCGGCC
>DATKAF010000109.1:0-7134 GCA_035498395.1 Anaerolineales bacterium | reverse complement strand
AGTGTAGACATGACCAGACTCGTCCCCGCCTACCGGGCCGAGGCGCAGCAGTTGATAAAGAACTCGGCGCATCCGCTGGCAGACCTGGCAGCCTTGAACAGCAGGACGTTCCTTGCCTGGGACGACGACAGCGGGCCCGGCCACAACGCGGCCCTGCAATTCGCCGTTCCGCAGGATGGAGATTACTACCTGATCGCTGCCGGTGCGCTCGCCCCTGCCGGTCTGCGCACTACGGGAGGCTACCGCCTGACGCTGGGCATCGATGCGCCCGAGGTGTTGGAAGGCAAGGCCGTTCCGAATGGCGCCGTCATTGCCGTGCAGGATGAAACCCAGCTGGGAAAAGCTAGCCGCATCCAGGATTACACCGGCAGCCTGGATGCCAGTAAACCTTCCATCTCCCTGGCGCTGTATGGATTCGAGCCCGGAGAGACCCTGACGGTCTTTGCAGAGGCGACGAGCGGCGACCTGAAGCCCACCCTTACCCTGATCGACTACGGCGGCAAGCCGGTGCGGCTGGGGAACCAGCAGGGCGCGGACAAACAGGCGACCCTGCAATACACCTTCCCCAAGAGCGGCCAGAACTACAGCCTGGAGATCTCCAGCGGCGCCCCGAACGAGCAGCCCACGAGCGGAGCATTTCGACTCCTGGCAGGGGTGAATGCTCCAGAGGTGATGACCGGCGCTGCCCAGGCCAACAGTCAGACGGTGCTCCGGCTGCCTATCCAGGTGCGGGCCGGCATGAAGCTGCAGCAGATCGTGATGATCGACCAGGCGAACGAGATCATGACGGCAGTCGGCACGCTCAAGCTGGCCTGGCAGGACCCGAAGCTGGCGTTTAGCCCGGACACCTGCAACTGCCAGGTGAAGGAGTATACCGACGCCACCTTCAACCAGTTCCTGACGGACAGCGGCGGGGATTGGCCAACGTTCACTTTCTTCAACCAGCAGGGCAACCGCTGGGTCCTGAACCGGATCGTGGATGTCCTGCCGGACGGCAGCGCCACCTACCTGGAGCGCTTCTCCACCAACTTCCAACTCAACTTTGATTTCAGCAAGTACCCGTTCGACGTGGAAAACTTCTACATCCACACTGATATGATCTACCCGGAAGACAAGTATGTCTTTGTGCCGATGCAGGGCTTCAGTGAGATCGACCCGGAGAACGGCGAGGACGAGTTCATTCTGACCACCTTCGATACGACCGTCAGCAGCGTCGTTTCAAGCCGCACCTATCCGACCTCCCGCTACACCTTCCACTTCAGCGCCCCGCGCCACCTGATCTACTTCGTGTTCCGCATCTTCGTCCCGATCCTGCTGATCATCAGCGTATCGTACGTCACGTTCTTCCTGAAGGACTATAACCGGCGCATCGAAGTGGCAACCGGGAACTTGCTGCTGTTCATCGCCTTCAGCTGGAGCCTGGCGGCAGAGTATCCGCGCATGGGCTACCTGACGTTCGTGGATGTGATCATGCTCATCACGTTCGCCGTCAATACCCTGGTGGTCATCTACAACGTCTATCTAAAATGGCTCGAGATACACGAGCGGGTGAAATTGGCCGATCGCATTGATACGGTGGCCGATTGGGTCTACCCGATCGGGTACCTGGTATTGTTCGGATCCACCGTGCTGTACTTCTTCCTCTAGATAGGTCTACCGGCAATCATGCGCCGGGCTGCTATTCGGGTTGAGCAGACTCTGCGGGTGGGACCGGTACATCAATCGGTTGAACGGCCTCAGGCTTCGGCTCCTGCAATTCAGCCGCCTTCTGCCTCTGCGCGTCCAACTCCTTCTCGAGGGCGCCGATCCGTTTGCGATGACCGGAGGCCGCAATGGACTGCTTGATCGCCGATGGGGCGAGCACCAGCAAGCCGATCACCGCGCCGATCGCGAGCGTCGCCATCAGCACAAGAGACAGCGATCCCGTGACCTTCCATACCAGGAACGAGATGGTGACGATCATGCTGTTCTGCAAAGCGAAGACCACAGCCAGGGCTGCGATCACCAGTGCAACGATCAAGTAAACAGTAGCCATGTTTGCCTCCGTGGTGCCGCAGATAGGCACTATTCTGAGCCCATTTTACTCTGCAACTGCTCTCCCCCGTTATTGCAGCACCAACTACCAGGAGAACCGGCGGAGACAGCTATCAAGGCAGGCGATGCCCATAGCCCATCGTGCCAATCTCCAGAGCATCGTCGATCCCCTTGGCGTCATCAGAGCGTCGAAGATCCCCGCAAGGGGCGGATGGGATTCCGTCCCGGCGGCGGTCCTCAGCTCACCGCCTTCTTCACCAGTGCGGCGATGCGGGCCTCGTCGGCGGCGGTCAGCTCGGTGAGCGCGAAGGCGACCGGCCACATCGGACCCTCGTCCAGGTGCGCCCCGTCGTTGAAGCCGAAGGTGCAGTAGCGGGCCTTGAACTTCTGCGCGGTCTGGAAAAAGCAGATCACCTTGCCATCCTGGTTGGCATAGGCGGGCATACCATACCATGTCTTGGGCGCAAGCCCAGGCGCGCTCTCTTTGATGACGGCATGGATGCGCTTGGCCATGGAGCGATCCGGCTCCTGCATGGCGGCGATGGCAGCCAGGGCCATGCTTTCGCCGTCCTCCTTGCTGGCCTTCCGCTCCCGGAGGGTTTCCTTCATCGCGGCCAATTCTTCATCCGACAACAACTTGGACGATTTGCCTTTCGCAGCGCTCTTGCGCGCAGTCTTTTTGGTGGTCTTGGCTGGGGTCATGAATGTCTCCTCATCTCTAAGTTGCCGTATTAGGGCTTGCTAACTCCATTCTATTCTAACTGCAATGGATAACGAATCGATACGGCAGATGCAGAAACCACCCCGCCACTAATGGAACGCGTTTGCGAAGTTGCAAACCGCTCTTGCAGAATTGAAAACGTCATTTGCGCAAGAACGCGGTAGGATATGGTCGTTCAAAAGATTGAACTGCCTCTGGCAGCCCGCACCTTAGCAGCCCGTTCCGATAATGGCAAACCCGGCGAAAGCCGGGGACGCAAAGCTATGGGTCTACAGCCGCACACGCGGCCATGACCGCCAAGCCGCCGAAGACGAGGCGCGTACGCGTTTCTATCCCCACGCCCGTATCCCCCTTTCAGCTACATAGCCGGTCGCCATTATCAGGTACAGATCCTGATGGCTCCGGCTGATTCCATTTGGCGCATCACTGCGGAGGCCTTCCGGCTCTGCACCTAACAGGGCATCCAGCACGATGTGTTCGGCTAGTCATCTTTTTTGTTCATTGGAAAGTATGGCAAATTACCTGCTCAATCATCTCAGGAGGATTCATATGAATGTCAAGAAGTTCGCTCTCGTTCGGATCGCAACTGCGATCGGTTTGCTGGCGGTGCTGCTGCTTTCGTCTGCCAGTCCCGCCTACGCGGCGTCGAGGGTCGGGTCGGTCACCGTCAGCGCGCAGGCGGGCACGCTGACGTATGGCACGCCAGCTTCTGCGACCTACAACGTTGTGGTGACCAGCACGAACAACCGCTCCGGCACGGTCACCCTGAAGGTGGCCGGGTTGCCGACCGGGGCGACAGCCAGTTTCAATCCGGCGAGCCTGGCGTTTACCGGAATTCAGAGCAAGACGACCGTGCTGACCGTCACGACGAACAACCTGACGCCGGCCGCAGTCACGACACTCTCCGTCACCGCGACGGGTTCAACGACAAAGACTGCCACCGGCACCCTGACGGTTGGTCAGCGGGCTGCCACGGTCACCGCCAACAATCGCTCCAAGGTCTATGGCGACGCGCTAACGTTCGCCGGCACTGAGTTCCTGGCAGTCGGCCTGGTCAACAGCGACAAGGTGAACAGCGCCACCCTGACCAGCAGCGGCGCCCCGGCCACGGCTGCGGTGTCCGGCTCTCCCTACCCGATCGTGCCGAGCGCGGCCGTCGGCAGCGGATTGAGCAACTACCTCATCCAGTATGTGGCGGGCAGCCTCACCGTCACCCCCAGGACCCTGACCGTAACCGCCAACAATCGCTCCAAGGTCTACGGCGACGTAACGACATTCGCCGGCACCGAGTTCGTTCCCACCGGCCTGGTTAATGGCGACACGGTGACCAGCGTCACCCTGACCAGCAGCGGTACTGTGGCGACGGCTGCGGTAGCTGGCTCTCCGTATCAGATCGTGCCGAGCGCGGCTGTCGGCACCGGCCTGAGCAATTACAGCATCCAGTATGCGGCGGGCAACCTGACCGTCACCCAGCGGGCTGCCACCATCACCGCCAGCGATCTATCCAAGGTCTACGGCGACGTAACGACATTCGCCGGCACCGAGTTCCTGGCGACCGGCTTCATCAACGGCGATGCAGCGACCAGCGTCACCCTGACCAGCCTCGGCGCCTCGGCGACCGCTACGGTAGCCGGCTCTCCTTATCCGATCACGCCGAGCGCGGCCACCGGCAGCGGCCTGGGCAACTACGCCATCCAGTATGTACCGGGCAGCCTGACCGTCACCCAGCGCGCTGCCACCATCACCGCCAGCAATCTCTCCAAGGTTTACGGCGACGTGACGACATTCGCCGGAACCGAGTTCGTGCCCGCCGGCTTTATCAATAGCGACGCGGTGACCAGCGTCACCCTCACCAGCAACGGCGCCCCGGAGACGGCTGCGGTCGCCGGCTCTCCTTATCCGATCGTGCCGAGCGCGGCCACCGGCAGCGGCCTGGGCAACTATGCCATCCAGTACGTAGCGGGCACCCTGACCATCACATCCAAGACTCTGACCGTGACCGGCGTCACGGCGAACGACAAGGTCTATGACGGCAACACCACGGCGTCCGTCAATGCAGGCTCTGCGACGCTATCCGGCATCGTGGGCAGCGATGCGGTCACACTCGGTACGAGCAGCGTCTCCGGCGCATTTGCCGGCCCCGATGTTGGCCTGCAGAATGTCCAGGTTTCGGGGCTGTCCATCAGCGGAACGGCAGCCGCGAACTATTCGCTGGAGCAGCCGTCCACCACTGCGACGATCACCCCGGCCCCGGCTGTTATCAACGCCAGGCCGGCGTTCAAGGTAACAGGCTACCCGGATCCGGACTTCGGCTTCTCCGGCAGCGGCTTCGTCAATGGCGAGAATGCCTCCGTGCTGACGGCGCAGCCGACCTGCGGCGTCACGCTCACCCCGCACGATGCGGCCGGCACCTATACGGTCTCCTGCACGGGCGCCTCGGCGCATAACTACACGTTCACGTACGTGGATGCCGCCTTCGTGGTCGATCCAGGCGACTCCGTCCCCACCGACATCAATCTCTCCAAGCTCTCGGTTGCGGAGAAGCTGAACGCGGGCGCGGCGGTCGGCGATCTCACCACCGTGGACGGCGACTCGGTCAAGGGCGAGACCTACCAATACACGCTCGTCAACGGGGGCGCGGGCTGCGAAGGCGCAGACAATGCCTCCTTCACCATCCCCGGCTACTTCAGCGGCGGCCCCGTGCCTCTGCAAACGGCTGCCCAGTTCAGCTATGCAACGAAGCACAGCTACAGCATCTGCATCCAGACGAACGACGGCTTCGGCGGCACGTTCAACAAGGCCTTCACCGTTTCGGTCATGCCCTCGACGATCACCCTGACGTCCAACGGCATGTACGACGGCTGGGTCCTTGAATCCAGCGAGAACGGCCGCCTCGGCAGCAAGATGGATGGCAAATCCACGACCCTGCGCGTCGGCGACGATGCCGCCCGCAGGCAATACGTGAGCATCCTGTCCTTCAACACCGCCGCCCTCGGCCCCAACGCTCATATCTACGGCGTGAAGGTCCGCGTGATGCAGCAGGGCCGGTCCGGCGCCGCCAACATCGCCACCCAGTTGCTGGGCCTGCGCCTGGACATCAAGAAGCTGTCCTTTGGCCTGCCGGCACTGCAAAGTACGGACTTCCAGGCTCCGGTGGCCACCAGCGGCAAGGTGAATGTCGCCCGCTTCGGAGTGCTCAGCGGCGGCTGGTATGCGGCCAGCGTCCCTGCCACGGCCTACCGCTACGTGAACCTGACGGGCAGCACGCAGTTCCGCCTGCACTTCTACAAGGATGACAACAACAACTCGCAGGCCGATTACCTCTCGCTGTACAGCGGCAACGCGGTGACTTCCTACCGCCCGCAATTGATCATCACCTACTCGACACCTTAGGTGGGACAAGAGTATCGACGGTGAACCTTTAGCGGTGCTCCCTGCCCCAGGAACTTGACCGGCCTGGGGCAGGACTGCGCTTAGGTTCCGATAAAGAGGGAAACAGCAAGGCGCACGAGCGTCGGGTTGGTGGCCCAGTTGGGGCAAACTACTTCGATCTCGATTGCATCACTATCCGTGACGGGCAGGTTCAGGTCGAGGATGCCGGAAGTCTTGATGGCGCTGGTATTGGCAATGGCGACGATGAGATATGAAGTGGTGTTGTTCAGGCGGACGTTGAACGTGATGCTCTCGCCCGAACCAGCCACGCCGCCCCATGAAGCCCAAAGCACGCGCACGCGGTGAATGGTTCCATTAGCGGGTATCTGGATGCGGCAGCGGTTGGCGGTGGTTTGTGGCTGCTCCGATGGCATGGAGCCGAAGTAGTAAGTAGTGGCGTCGGCCGGGGAGAAGGATGCCGCAAATGCTTGCAACGCGTACGACGAGTGGGTATGGTCGTCGAGCTTGTCCATGGCGGCTTGTAGGTTGTTCTCATTGGCTGACAGTATCTTGTTGAATAAGGATGTATTCAACGGCGTGTAGTTGCTCACGCGTTCGATGGTCGAGGGGAGTGCGCCGCCCGCGGTGTTCTCGTAGATCTCATTCGCCGTGACGGTGGTCGTCCACCTGGGGGCTTTATGCGTGCGGTCGGGGGCGGCGTATTGCTCTGTGATGAGGGCGAAGCATTTGGACGAGGAGCCGAGCGAAGAGATGGCGACGATGTCGGCGTCCATGAGGCGGAAGTCCGGGCGCGTAACAGCCTGCATAAGCAGGCCCGGGCTCTTACGCGCTGGCTCGGAAGCCGTGCTTTCGAGATAGCCGAGATTGTGAATGGGGTCTGTGGCTGCTCCTGCATAGTGGATCGTCTCGGCTTCATCCGTCCACATGAGATAGCGGTTCTTGGTAGTGACCTGCTCCTTGAAAAAGTCATCGGTTGGGGTGATGGT
>DATKAF010000108.1:0-17486 GCA_035498395.1 Anaerolineales bacterium | reverse complement strand
GTGTCTGGGCCGCTACCTGCAGGCTCTCCCCGCGGAACGCCTCCGGCAGGAAGAAGAAGACGGCCAGGAACGCCAGCGGCAGCGCCCACAGCCCCACCCTAGAGAGCCAAGCCGCCTGCCCGGATCGTCGTCCACCTCTTACGTCAGCCGTTGAGGCAGGCCTTATGCCTGCCCTCTCATCGTCAAGCATCGGTCAATCTCCGCGTCCATCCGCGTTCATCCTCATCCTATTCACTGACCATAGCGTACCTAATAGTTTTCTCCGCGCCTGTCCGCGCTGGTCCGATCCTTTTGCCCATTTTAAAGTTCATCTGCGTTCATCTGTGGTTAAATCCGGCGTTCCTCCGCATCCCATAACTCCCATGCGCTTCCCATCACTTCAACACCGCCTCAGTCCACGCCTGTATCCATGCCTCCCGGTTCTTTGCGATGGCGTCCGGCAGCAGCGTGGCGGGCTGTGCGGGTTGCTGCGCATACTTCGTGAACTCCTGCGGCAGCGTCACGTCCGGCAGCACCGGGAAGACGAACATCTGCCCCGGCATGTCCGCCTGGAATTCCTTGCTCAGCATGAAGTCGATGAATTGCTGTGCCAGCGCCTTCTGCTTCGTGCCCTTCAGCACGCCGGCGAATTCGATCTGCCGGAAACACGTATCCGGTCCCAACACCGAGCCGATCGGCGAGTCGGAGAGCGGCGTCTTAGAGAACATCACCTCTGCCGCCGGGCTCGTCCCATACGAGACCACCAGCGGCTGCGGTCCCTTCCCGGACGACCCGCTGAAGTTAGTATAGTACGCGGTCTCCCATCCATCCACCACCTGCACCCCGTTCTGCCGCAGGATTTTCCAGTAGCCGAGGTATCCCGGGTCGCCGAAGTGCTGGATCGTTGCCAGCAGGAACGCCAGCCCCGGCGAGGAGGTCGCCGGGTTCTCCGTGACCAGCAGCCCCTTGTATGCCGGCTTCGTCAGGTCTTCCAGGCTGTTCGGCACAACCAGGTTATGGGACGCGAAGTATGCCTTGTCGTAGTTGATGCACACATCACCGTAATCGACCGGCAGCGCCTGGTGGCTCGGATCGAGCTGGAATTGCGCGGGTATTTGCGCCAGCGCCGGCGCGTCATACGGCTCATAGATGCCTTCGCTCAGCGCCCGTGACAGAAACGTGTTGTCCACGCCATATAGCACATCCGCCAGCGGCGCTTGCTTCGACAGGATCGCCTTGTTCAGTGCCGCGCCCGCATCCCCGCTCTTGATGATATTAACCTTGGCGTTATGCGCCTGCTCGAAGCTCTTGATGACCGTATCCGTCGCCGCAAACGAATCGTGTGTCATCACGTTGAGCTCCTGCGGGCCTGCCGGCTGCGTGGAGCACGCGCAGGCGATCAGTACGGCTGCAAGCAATATTGAAACTCGTTTCATGCTGTCCTTTCAGTTCAGGTTGCCCGGTTCTCGGCTTGGCTTTGCCGTCGATGGACGATCAGCAGCAGTCCGCCCGCAATGCGGACGCGGGCAGTCGGCCCGAGCATCTCATTACTGATGCCGCGTGTCTTGTCGGCGTGCAGCGTTTCATCCCGCAGCGGCCATTGGAGACCTTCCGTCCGCACTCCTTGCACGTCCCCTCCCCACGGTAACAACGAGACGATGTCTCCCGCATTTCCCGTCAGCAGCATTTCCGCGCGGCACAGACGTACTTCCTCCAGCCCATCGTCGAGCCGCACATCCAACTCAGCCAGCGCAGGGTCGGCGAGCATGGCAATGTTGCCGAACGTGTGATCCAGCCTCCTGCCGAGCGCCCCCACGATCATGATGCGGGAGGCTTCCCGCCGCAGAGCCTCCCGGACCGCCAGTTCAAGGTCCGTCTCGTTCTTATCGCGCGGGTACGCCTTAATTTCGACTCCCGCGTTTTCGACCGCCTCCCGATCCTCCCCCGTCATCGAGTCCAGGTCGCCGATGACCATATCGGGGTGCAAGCCCAGCTCCAGTGCGTGGCGCGTTCCGCCGTCCGCGCACAGGATCGAATCCGAAGGCGCCACCAGCCCCCGTACTCGGTCGGCGTCCGCCACAGCTCCGTTCGCAAAGATCACCACACGCGCCATCTCGCTGCTCCCGGGAAAAAACAAAACCATCCTCCGCGGAGGATGGTCATTGGTTGCTATGCTCCCTCCGCCGGTATGATCCGGATCAGGTAATGCGGGTCGAGCGTTGAACGCTCCTCTCAGCCCGTGGAAAGGGCTCCCCGTTCGTTTATGCGGCAATAACTATACCGCGATATCGCAGCCTGTCAATCTTTACCTCACCCGCCGCTTCCACTCCTCTTTGAGCTGCAATTCCCGCGGGCTTATCCCCGATTCCAGCGCCAGGAAATCAGTCAGCAGCCGATTGAACTTCGCGCTCTCATCCAGCATTGGGAAGTGCCCGGATTCATCCAGATTCACCTGGTGAACGTGCATCCCCATGTTCGTGGATGTGTCGGGTGAGGGAGCCCGGATGGAAGGATCGTTCTGCCCATACACCAACAGGCACGGCACGTTGACTGCCCGGAAATCGTTGAATAGCCCGTTCGCCTGGAAGCTGCTCATCGAAGCCGCTGCCGCCCGCGGGTCCGATTTCCCTGCATCCGAGAGGGCTATCAGTGCCTCGCTGGTTCGGTTCGAGAGCCACTCCACCAGTTCGCCCGCGTCCGAGGTCTTCCAGCGCGCGTGGATGGAATTTGCATCGAGCGGGCTGCTCACTGCCATGATGCGGTCCACACTGCCCGGCTGCTGCGCCGCGAAGTAGAAGCCCACCAGCGCGCCCAGCCCGTGCCCCACGATGGCGATCTTCCCGATCCCCATCGCATCCAGGAACCCGCTCACCAGAGCCGCCTGCTTTTCCAGCGAATAGCACAATGGGTCGTGCGTGGTATCCCCGTACCCGAACAAGTCCAATGCATACGCCCGGTACGAGGTGGACGCCACCTGCATCGACGAGATCCAGTAGCGCCACGAGCCCACCCAGCCGTGCAGGAAGACGATGGGGCGGCCACGTCCCAGGGCTTCATAGTGTACGATCGCCTGGTTGAGTAGTATGGCGCTCATAGGCCTCTCCCCTCGATCCGCCGTCACTCCGAGCTGGGCGGATTTGCAGGGAGAAAGAAGATTCTTATTTCCCGAACTTCGCCAGGATGCTCCGCACCCGGTTCGTCAACTCGTCCGGGGAGAACGGCTTCAGCAGGTACTCCTCGGCGCCTGCCTCCAGCCCCGACTGGATCTCCGATTCCTGCCCCTTGGCCGACAGGAACACCACTGGCACATCGCGCAATTCCGGCGTTGCCTTCATAATGCGGCACGCGTCGTAACCGGTCATCTTAGGCATGCGCACATCCATCAGGATCAGGTCGGGTCTGTCCCGGTTCGCCGTCTGTACCGCCTCCTCCCCGTTGGATGCCGCCAGCACCTCGTATCCTGCAAAGCGCAGCATGAACGCCACCAACTCTCGGATATCGGGTTCGTCTTCAGCGATCAGTATTTTTGCCATGGATCCCTATTCCCAGGAGCCCCGTCATCCCCGGCTCACTTCTCCTTGTCGATGGGAAGCGTGAAGGAAAACGTGCTGCCTTCTCCTGCGATGCCCTCGCTCTTCATCCAGATGCGGCCCTTGTGCATCTCCACCAGTTGCCTCACGATCGCCAACCCAAGGCCCGTCCCGGGCGTGGCCAGCACGAACGGATGCTCGCCCCGGTAAAACCGCTCAAATACCCGGTCCTGTTCGGCCTTCGGCACACCCACGCCCGTGTCGATCACATCCACCTCCAGCTCGCCTCGACTGGTCAGTGTGCGCAGGTGCAGCGTGATCGAGCCCTGTTCCGGCGTATAGTGATAAGCATTATCCAGCAGGTTCATAACGATCTGCCGTACTCGCTCCGGGTCACCCTGCACCCGCGGTAGTGCCTTGGGTGCCTCGAGGGCAAACTTCATCGGCTTCTTCTCTTCGTTGGCCTGCCGCCCGATCTCCGCGATAGCTTCGGCTGCCAGTTCCCGCATGTCCAGCGCTTGCAGCGCCAGCGTCACCCGGCCCGCCTCGATGCGCGATATGTCGAGCAGGTCGCCCACCAATATGTTCAGCCGGTCGATGTTGCTCTTCACGATATCCAGGAAGTGCGACTGGTTTTCGTTGATCGCGCCCGCCGCGCCCATCAGCAGGATTTCGACGTAGCCCTTGATGGCCGTCATCGGCGTGCGCAGTTCGTGGCTCACCGTCGCCACGAACTCCGACTTCAGCCGGTCCACCTCGACCTCGTGCGTGATATCCCGGAAGATGGACACCGTGCCCAGGAAATCGTTTTGCAGGATCACCGGAGCCAGGTGTACCAGTGCGATGCGGTCCTCGCCCAGCTCCAATTGCTCCGCATACGAATCGCCGTACTCGTACGCGTTCGGGACCGTGGACCAGCGCCGGATGGTCTCCATCCACGTCGAGCCCGCCTTGCCGAACAGGTCCGCCGACTCCTCCAGGGAGTGCCCAACCACCTGCCGGCTCTCGATTCCGAGGATGCGTTCGACCGACGAGTTGACGAACGTGATCCGGTTGTCGTCTCCGGTCACCAGCACGCCGTCGGCAACCGCCTCCAGGATGGCTTGCGACCGGCTGGCTTCCTCCTGCTCCTTGCGCAGCATTGACCCGAGCCGTTCCGCCTGGTCGCGGATCAATTCATACAGATGCGCGTTGTTGATGGCAACCGCCACCTGCCCGGCGATCGCCTTCACCAGGCTGAGGCTGTCTGCTGAGAAGTAGTTCTGGGTCCTCGAGAAGACCATCAGCACGCCGATCACGTCCTCTGCCACCAGCAGCGGCGCGACCACCGCGCTCCGGTGCTCACGCGAGGACGTTGTGGAGCGCACCCAGCGCCGGTCCTTGTACAGGTCATCCACCAGAGCGGCCTCGCGGTTCTTGACCACCCAACCCGCCAGCCCCTCTCCGACCTTTAGCGTGAGCCCGCGCTCGTCGCTGCTCGCTCGCTCGGTGAGATAGCCGTAGCCCGCCCGGTAGTGCAGCAGGTTGTCCTCCGCGCTCAGCAGCATGATCGTCCCCTGCTCCGCTCCGACCGCCTCATTCAGCAGTGACAGCGTTCGGTTGAGCGCCCGGTCCAGGTCGAGGCTGGCGGATACCTCGGTCAGGATCCGCAGAAGTGTCTCGGTGTTCTGCTGCTCGCGGCGCAGCTCGGCGGTCCGTTCGATAACCCGCTGCTCGAACTCCCGCGCCAGCCGTTGTGTCTCGGCGAACAACCGTCCGTTCTGGATCGACACGCCCGCCTGGTTCGCCAGCGTGCTGAGGATTTGCAGGTCTTCCTCGGTGTACGCGTTGGGCTGGTAGCTCTGTGCCGAGAGCATGCCGGTCGTCTTGCCTCCCTGCACGATCGGCACCGCCAGCGTCGAAACCGCGGTCCCCCGTTCGCCCACGGAAAGTGCACCCATCGCCGTCGCCGTGTCCCTGCCGTTGATCAGGTACGGTTCCCCTTGCAGAATGACGGTGCTGCTCAACCCCTCCCCCAGCGGCACCCGGATGTTCGGCAGGCGCTGCTCCATGTCCATCAAGAAGACGCCTTCGACTTCCTTCGTCTCTGCATCCAGCAGGCTGATGACGAACGCCTCCACCGGCATCAGCCGCCGTGCCGCGCGGTAGATGGATGCGTAGATTTGCTCCGGCTCCAGACTCCCGCCCACTTCCGCGCTTGCCTGGTTCAGCATCGCGAACCGTTCCGCCGTCTTCACCGTGGATTCATACAGGCGCGCATTCTCGAGGGCGATCGACGCCTGGTTCGCAATGGTCCGCGCCAGCTCGATCTCGGTCAGCGAGAAATGGCGCGCCGTCTCATCCTGCGCGAACATCAGGGCCCGCAGCTCTTGTCCGGTCACGAGCGGCAGCACCAGCAGGCTGTTGACTTCTTCCGGGATGAATCCTTTCAGCGGCACGAGCTCCGGCTCCGACTGCGGGTTCTCCGTGTTGAAGATACCCAGCGACTCCCGCAAGCGGGTGAAGATGGGCGCGTCCGGCAGAGAATTTGGCAGTCCCTGCACTGTAGCCGGGGAGTTCGCCCGCCAGTGAGCCTGACCGTTTTCGAGGACCACCGCGGAAACCCGCCTGGCGTTCAGAGCGCCTCGCAGTTCGTTCGCTGTAAGTTCCAGGATTTGCCCACCTTCCAGCAGGCCGCTCAACGACGACGAGAAACGGTTCAGCAGCGCCAGCCGCTTCGATCGTTCATCCAATTCGGCTGCCCGGCCGAGGCTATCCTCATAAAGGTTGGCATTATCCAGCGCCACCGCCGCCTGGCTTGCGAAGGTCGTCGCCAGTTGTGTTTGCTCGTGGCTGTAGAAATACGCCTGCCATTTCTCCACCGCGATCAGCCCAATCAGCTGCCCCTTGGAGATCAGCGGGATGCCGAGCCACGATAATCGCGGCGCCTCGACCAGCGGGAACCGCGAATCCTGCCTCACATCACCCACCGAGATCGGCTGCCCGGTCTTCACCATCTCCTTAAACAGCGCGCTGTCGGTGACCGCGATCGTCAGTCCCAGCCGCCGTTCGGTGTCCGGGAACCCTCGCACCGCCGCCAGCGTCAGCCGTTCCTGGTCGCGCAGGAACAGCGTTGCCGTGTCGAACGGCAGGATCGTTCGTAACTGGTCGAGCAGTTGCTCCACCAGTTCCTCGGAGCGCAGGCTGGAGGTCATGACTGTCGAAACGTCATTGAGTGCTTCGAGTTGTCCTGCCCGTTCGGTCAGTGCATGCACCAGCCGCACGTTCTCCAGGGAGAGCGCCACCTGCTGCGAGAGCGACAGGATCAGCGCTTCATCCTCCGGCCGGAATGCGGCCGGCGTGTTGAAGTTATCCAGGACGATCAGCCCGATGCCCTTATCGCCCGCCATGATCGGCAGCAGCAGGCTCGAGACCGGCAGCCGTCCACCGGTCGCTTCCCGATAGATGCCGAGGTTTTCTGTTGTCAGCACGTAATCGCGCGCGAAGTTCAGCTCGTCCACGCGCCGCGGCTTGCCGGACGCGAACACGCTGCCTGGCAATGCTTCTCCGCGCCGGTACAGGATGCGCATCAGCCCGGCGTTATCGGCATATCCCGAGGCCGCCTGGGGCTCCAGAACTTGCCCTTGCTCGTTCCACAGCAGCACCACGCCCGCATGCGCTGCCTGGATGACCCGCCGCCCGCTCTCCAGCAGCGCGCGCACGATCTGGCTCGGGTCCATCCCGCCAAGTCGCCGGCTGAATTCCAGTAGCAGGTTCACCTCTTGCAGCCGCCGCCACGTCTCGTTCAACAGCGAAATGTTCTGCAGGACCACCGAGGCCTGCCGCGAGATTTGGAAATACACTTGCCGGTCTTCCTCGGTGATGGCCGCCAGTACCTCCGTGCTCACTGCCAGCATGCCCGCGATCGGCTCGTTATCCACCATCACCGGCAGGCACAGGATGGCTTTCGCTCGCAGTTGGCCCAGCAGCGGCGATTCCCGCCATTCATCGTTTTCGTCCAGGTTCGACACCAGGATCGGCTCGCCGGTTTGCAGCACCGTCCGCAGCGGGTTGCGCTGCCCGAAGAGCGCCTCCGGGTTAGCCGCACGCGGGATGCTGCCCAGCACGTGGATCAGCCGCGGCCCATCCGGTGTGTTTTCCGCCACCAGCGCCACCGACATCCCCAGTTGCGTTAGCGTCTCGCGTCCGAGTGCCAGCAGCGCGGACGACGCATCGAGTTGCCGGCTCACCGACTCGGTGATCGCCAGCCCCGCGCGCACGCGTTGCGCCCTTCGATCCAGGTCTTGCAGCGAGATCGTCTGCTCGAGGTCCTTGCGCAGCAGCATCGGCAGGTCGTTCTGCGACACGCTCAACAGCCTCTGCTGGCGCTGCATGCCCGATGTGAGCGATTCGATCTGGTTCGTCATCTCCCCGAAGCGCATCGCGTGCAGGATGGCCTGTGCCGCCTGCGCTGCGAACAGCTCCGCCGATTCGATGGCAACCCGGTCGGGCCGCAGCCCGTTGCTCGGATCGTCTAGGCTGATCAACCCCAGCGGCTTCCCCTGTGCATCTTCCACCGGGATCAGCAGGAAGTCGTCCGCATTCCATGCGTTCTGCTTCGCCTGCGTATCCGTGTAGCCTCCCGCATACACATAGTGGATGTCGGCGGGCAGCACGGGCGTCGCATCTGCCGGGATGTAATACGACTGGCTGATGCGGAATTCCGGCTTCATCAATTGCCGCAGGCTTCCCAGCGGCTGCTTCCGCGACATCAGCTCGGCCAGCGTTTCGGGGGCGATGCCCGCGCCCGCCACGCGTCGCAGCAGGCCGCTGTCCGGCTCATACAGGCTCACCAGCACCACGCGAAACGGCGTGGACTGGCTGATGCCCTGGGCGATGGCGCGCAGCGTGTCTTCCAGCGGCTGGTCCGGGCTCGTGGCCGCCGTGGCTGAGGAGAACTTCTCCAATGTATCGGCACGCCGTCGCAGCAGTTCCGATTGCTGCAGCTCGTTCTGGTACTGGCGCGCATTGCTCAACGCGATGGAGGCCTGCGCCGCCAGCGTCTGTGCAGTTTCGAGCGCGTTCGCATCGAAGCAGTCAGGCTGTGCTCCGTGCAGTTGAAGGAGGCCCAGCACTTGCCCGCCGTGTGCGATCGGCACCAGCATGGCAGATACCGCGCCAGCATGCGGCGCTTCGAGGCCCTCCTTGTCGAAGTCCGACACCAACAGCGCCTGCTTGTTCTGGATGACGCTTCGTTCCAGCGCGGAGAGTTCTTCTCCGTACGGGCAGCCGTTCGACTGTAGCTGGCGCGGGTTCCGCGTGCTTGCCTCCGGCTCCAGCAGCAGGATCGATCCGCAGTCCGCCCCTGTCGACCGGATGGTCTCGTCGTGGATCACGTTCAACAGGTGCTCGATGGAAAGCGATGCTGCCAGCTCGCGGCTCACCCGCGCAATGGATGTAAGCTGCTCCACGCGCCGCCGCAGCGAGCTGTCGGTCTCGGATGCCAGCCTCAAGCCCTCGATGGCGGACCCCAGTTGCCGCCCCGCTGCCGATATGATCTGCGCATCCGACTCGTTGAAGAATTCGGCCGTGTGGCTTCCGAGCGCCACCTCGCCCAGCGTCTTCCCGCGCACCGCCAGCGGCGCGATGACCGCCGACTCCAGCCGCAGCGCAGTATCCAGCGGGCGATAGAACGGTGGCAGTTCCCGTTCCACGCTCAGGTGCGCGTAGAGCGACGTTGTCTGGCTTGCGGTCACCGTGCGCAGGTATCCCGGGTCGTCCACGATCAGGTCAGGGAAGGATCCGCCTCCCTCCGTCGTATCGCTGACCATGGAAGGCTGGTGGAGGCTCAGCACGCCGCGCGCCTCGTCGAGCAGGAAGATCGCCGCGCCATCTGCCTTGAATAGCTGCTTGAGTTCCTTCGCTGCGTACTCCAGCATCTGGTCCAGCGTGCTGGATGCCGCCGAGAACCCTGAGATGCGCTGCAAAGCCTCCGATCGTTCGGCCCGCTCGCGGCTTTGCTGCACCAGCACCGCGTTCTCGATGATCGCGGCTGCCTGGTCGGCCACAATGTGCAGCAGCCGCAGTTCGTTCTCGGAGAACTCCCTCGGGCCTTGCGTATGGCGCGATAGCTGCAGGTATCCCGCCATCTTTCCGGGGGACGTCAGGGGCATCAGCACAGAGTCCAGCAGGCTTGCCGCCAGCGCCACATCCGTCAGGCCCAACGTTCGCCAGTTCTCGTCCTCTGCCGCGTTCATCGTCTGGATCGACCGCCGCTCTTGCAGCAGCGCGGCTGCCGGGCTGCCCTTCAGGATCGGCGCCCGGTAGATTTGCACGATATTCTCCGGCAGACCCCGGAATGGCACTTGCCCTTCCAGCGTGCCCTTGCCCTCATCGTAGAGCAGGAAGCCCACGATCTTGACATCGAACAGCGGCGCGGCGCTTTCGACCAGCCGCCCGAACAGCTCCTCCGGCTCGTGGATCGCCACCACTGCCTGTGCCAGGCTCGCCAGTCCTCCCAACTCCACGGTTCGCCGACGCTCCTGCTCGTGGAGCATCGCGTTCCGCAGAGCCGCGCCCGTTTGCCCTGCCATAAGTTTCAGCAGATCCAGCTCTTGGGGTGTGAAGAACGCTCCCGCGCTCCGCCCCGCCTCCAGCAGCCCTACCAGTTCTCCGCTCGCCAGCAGCTGGATGCCCAGATACGAGGCCAGCGGCGGGTTCCCCGCGCCGTCGCTTTGATACTGCAAGTCGTTCAGCAGCACCGGCGCCGCCTCTTCGAGCAGCTTCTCTGTCAGCTCACCGAATTGGCTCTGCATCGAGCGCCGGAGTTTGCGTCCGCTCCCGTTCGACTCCTCGAACCGGTAGGTCGTAAACGCTCGCGCCTCTTCATCCCATGCTTTTATCTCTGCCAGGTCCGCCGGGACCAGTCGCAGCGTATGGTCCAGGATCGCCTGCAGCGTCGGCTCCAGCTCCAGGCTCGAAGTGATAGCTTCGCCGTACTCGCTGATGATCTTGAGCATGGAAGAGCTGAATGCGCCGCCCTCGCCGTTGAGCGCCGGGGCGATCTCCATGCCGCGCAGCGAGATCAGCATCTGCGGGTACGCCCCCGGCACCCGGTACGACGTCGCCTCGACCGCTTTTCCATTGATCGTCAGCCGCCTGTTTCCTGGCAGCGCGCACACATCCAGGAAATCATCCGGCGGTCGAACCCGCCGCACGAGCCGTTCCAGGTCTGCTGGATCGTTGTCCCTAAGCCCGAACCAGTCCCTCGCCTGGGCGTTTACATAATCGACGCGTCCGCCCTGCTGGATGACGACCACCGCCTCCCCCTTGCGGTCCACCTCCGTTTCCAGAAGCGGATTGGCGCGTTCCTTCTGCTCTGCGGTCTGCGACCGCGGCAGCAGGCTGAGCACGCCCCAGACCAGTATGACAAATACCAGTCCTGCGATGACCAGTCCAATGCCGAGGTTCAAGCTGGCGAACATGAAGGTCGCCCGTTATCCTGCCGTGTTGGTATCCTGCCGGCGTGCTTCCGCCGCCAGCTCCGTGATCTCACGGATGTCCGCGAACGGCTGTTGTGTCGGAGATACGATCCCCACCGACATCGTCATGAAAGGAACCTTATCGACCACTCCATTCCCTTTCGGCGCCGGCATGAAGCCTTGCAGCCGGTCCATGTAGTTGTAGTGCGTCTGCACTTCGGTGGCAAAGCGCTCCTTCACGCGCTGCTTGATCGCCGGCGCAGACTCCTGGCTGGTGATCGCCACGAAATTGTCGCTCCCCGCGTGTCCCACAAAGTCTTCCTTCGTCCCGAGCTCGTCCAGCACTTCCGTGATGAGCATGGCGGTGAACCGCAGCACATCATCCCCCGCCACGAACCCATACACATCCTTGAACGGCTCCAGGTTGTTCACGCGCATGTCCAGCAGCGCCCAGTCCTTCTCGCGGATGATGCGCCTTAATTGGTCTTCGATCAGTCGTCCTGCGGGTAGCCCCGAACGCGGATCGGTCAGGCTTTCCCGTTCCGAGCGCCGGATCGCCCCCTGCACCCGCAGCTTCAGTTCCTCGATATCGAATGGCTTGGTGATGTAGTCGTCCGCCCCCAGTTCCAGCCCTTGCAGCCGGTCGCTGCGCTCGTCCTTCTGCGTCAGGAAGATCACCGGGATGTGGCTGGTTCGCATGCTCGTCCGCAGCCGCCGGCACACCTCGTACCCGTCGATGTCCGGCAGCATGATGTCCAGCACGATGAGTTGTGGAAGCGCGTGCTTCGTCCTCTCAAGCGCGTCCGACCCGCGGTGCGCCAGGTCCACGTCAAAGGCCATGCCCGAGAAGTAGATCTTGAGCATATTCGCAATGTCAACATCGTCTTCCACAACTAGCAGGCGGGTCTTTGCCATAACACCTCCTATGCGCCTCGCGCGTTGCCCGGCTTACTGGCATTGCGGCGCACCTTCTCGATCTGCTCGTCCGTCACTTCCCGTTCGAAGGACCGAAAACCGCTCAACCGGAATCCGTGCTTCTTTGCCATCTCGCTGATCTCGTTGACCCTGTCGAGCGAGATGTTCTTCCCGACCGTGTAGTCCTCGAAGCGCCCCTCCAACGCCAGGATCATCGTCTCGGCCATGCACGCATAGGCCTTTGCTGGCGGAAAACCGAAGTTAAAATGGAAATCCACGGAGCCTGGCACGTCGACCATTCCACCGTCGATTACTAATATATCATCTCTGGTCTCGGCGACCATTGCAGAAACGTCGCGGGGGCGCGCCACATCGCACACAACACTCCCCGCTCGCAGGTTTTCCGGGCGGATCACCTCGTGTAGCGCGCTCGTCACAGTCAGGATGAGCTGACTGTCGGCCAGCGCATCCATGCTTGTGTTCGTCACGAGTTCCGCCTTTGCGCCCGGCTTCAAGCGGTCCCGTAGCTCTCCGAGGGTTCGCTCATCCCTTCCAATAAGCACCAACTTCCCCGCTTGTCCGGCGAGCAGCTCGGCGCACGCCCGCCCGATGGCTCCCGTCGCGCCTACCACCGCCGTGGGCGCCGTGTCGAGCTGGATTTCCATCCTCTTCGCCGCCTCGATGATCGCCTGGACTGCCACCCAGATTGTGTAAGCATCCCCGGTTGTGACCGGCACATCCAGCGCCTGTGCAATCGTTACCCCCGCGTCGCCTACCACCGACGTATAAGCGCCCAGCCCCAGGATTTGCGCCCCGAGCTTCTCAGCCAGCCGGCCCGTCTGGATGATCTTGCCATACGCTGTCTGGACCGGCAGCTCCATCATGCGCCGCGGCGTGAACGGGCACGCGATGAACCATCCTTTGACCTGTTTCCCGGTCCCTTCGGATTGTATCCCCTCGATCTCCGATAGATAGACCGGCGGGAAGTACTTCGAGAAGAAATCGATCTGCCCCTCGCTCAGCACCCGCCCCAGCAGCGGGTATTTCCGGCTCACATCCCTCTTCGGATCGATCGGATGGACAATAAAGGCAAATCTATCCATCGCCCTATTCTAATCTCCGCTGGCCGAAAGTCTGCTGGTCGAGCAGTGGTGCACAACGCCACGTATCGAGAGCGGCCTCTCAGCCAAAAAGACTCCCTCTTCGAAAGGGAGCCTCACTTATCACTGGTTACCGGTTACTGGGCACCGATCACGGCTCACTACTCACTACTCTCTTCTCTTCTTCTCTTCTCTCTGGTTCCTTTCACCAGCTTTCCACCACTGTATCCTTCTCTGCGTGGTACAGCGCCTTGTGCAGACTCGCGGCCTTCAGCTTGTGATGGTCGCTGTCCTCGAAGCGCACATCCCGGTCGATCACCCGCCCCGCGCGTGATGCCGTCAACACCACATCCGACTCGATCGTCCGCGACGGGTATACGATCATCCCGGAGCCCAGCCGGCAGTTGTGCCCCACCGCGCTGCCCATCACCGGCCTGTTGGAGAGGCTCAGCTTGCCGCTCCCATCCCGGGCGCGCAACGGCGCGGGGATCAGGTTGTAGTCCGTGAACGTCGAGCCTGCCCCCACGAACGTGTTTCGCCCGATCACGCACATCTGCAGGCAGGTGTTCTGCGCGATCATGCTGTTCTCCATCACGGACGTCATGAAAAGTGCCGCCCGGAATGGCAGGAACGTCCCATCCCCCACCACCGACAGCATGAGCTGCACGTCCTGCGACACGTTGACGTTGCTGCCGATGATGCAGTTCTCGATCACCGCCCCTGCATTGATCGTCACGTTGTCGCCGATCGTCGTCGGCCCATGGATGACCGCATGCGGATCGATCACGCAGTTCTTGCCGACCTGCACCAGCTTGGAGCACTCGAGCAGCTGCCGCCCTTCATATACAGCCGTCGCAAAGACGCCCAGTTTGAACATCAGATCTTCATTCAGCCGCTTCTCGAACCTCGCCCCCCGCGCGAACAACCCGAACACCACATCGGCAATGAAGATGTGCACCCATGAATCGATGGCGATCATGCATCGCAGCGGCACCTGGAACAGCAGATCCCCGGATTGGTCCGCCATGTAGGTAGGCACGTGATAGTAGCCAATCTCGCGCGCCTGCAGGTCGAGCACCAGCGGCTCCACATCTGCCACGGGTCCGTTCGGGTAATACCACAGGTCTGCCAAGTACAGACTCCCCGCGGGGGTATAGGACGAGGAAAGCGGCAGCGCGTGCTCGCGGAAAGCCGGGTCGTCAGCGGAGAAGGCTGCGCGCACAGGCCGATCGCGCTTCAGCGCCTCCTTCATGAAAGCCGTGATATACAGCTCGTCGAAGAACAGGTTGTCCCGGTAGACAAGCGTCGGCTCGCGCACCGCGGGCATCCGCATCCCGGTCTTGAGCTCCAGCTCGCGCGTCACGTACGGTGCCAGCAGGTTTCGCTGCCACAGCCACAACGGCGCGTTCTGGATGCGCAGGTCTCGCGCCGGCTCGCAGAACGGCATAAGGATGTTCGGTGCGTTCAGGATGATCTTCAGCATGCGATCCCGGATATCTCTACATCATCATGGGCCGTAGGGGCGCAGCACTGCTGTGCCGCCCGCTGCCCGCCGGAATGTCTCAGAACAGCGGCGCCGGATCAATCTGCAGCGTGCAGCGCGGGTCGCCGCGGGCAATACACGCGCTTTCCTCGATCTCGAACATCTTGCCGCCGCTCAACCAGTACAACGCCTCCTCTGCCAGGCCGACCGTCAATTGGCAGGCTGGTTCGCTGGTATGCCGGTGTTGGCAGATTGGGCAGCCCTCCAGATGCCAGAGCACCTTGCCTCCCGCCTCTTCCATCGTCAACTGTTGGCCGGCACATTCGTGCAGCAGGCTGTTCAGCGCCTCGCTGAGCGTTCGGAGCTTCCTCGGGAACGGCAGCAGCCGGAATGATGTCTGCATCAGGCCCAGGCTCTCGCCGTATTCCCGCAGCCCGTACGGAAAGCATGCCCGGCCCACACGCAGTGCCAGCCCGCGCCCCGCCTGCACGCCGTACACATCCTCCAGGGAGGTCATGTAAGGACTGATCGGGAACAATCCCCAGCTTTGCTTGTGCTCGTTGCACGGCTGCCGGCAGGCCTCCAATACGTTCTGGAGTCCCTCGTCCCCCAGGACTTCCTCCATCGCCATCCGAAGGATGCGTCCCACGCGTTGAGGATGAGCAGTATCGGTCATAGGGCTGGTGCCGGCTCGTCGAGGAATTGCTTGAGGATCTGACTGAATTCACTTGGGCTTTCGAGCATCATGAAATGCCCGGCCTCCGGGAAGCGTGCGATCCGTGCGCGCGGCGAGCCTTCCTCGAGCGGCTGCCATTGCAGCGGATTAACCACCTTGTCCTTGTCGCCGTACATGCCGAGCACCGGTACGCCCACCTGGTTGAGGCTCGGGCGCAGGTCCGTCCGCCGCAGCGATGCGATCGAGCGCAGGAAAGACTCCAGCGTTGTTCTCGACAGGTCGCGGTCCATCATCGCAGGGAAGCGCGGGTCGCTGCAGATCTGCCTGGAATAGAAATACTTCATAAATGCCCGGAACGGACCCATCAGGTTGAACAGCAGGAACGCGATCGGTCTGTAGCCTGCCAGCTTGAGCAGCGGCGCCAGCGATGAGCCTTCGATGGGCGAGCCCGCCACCACCACCTTGCTGACGCGGCCCGGGCACCGGATCGCCACCGAGAGGCTGACCGTGCCGCCCATGCTGTGCCCCACCAACGGCGCGCTGGCGATCCCGAGCTGTTCCATGAACTGGTCGACCAGGCTCACGAAATCCTGCACGTCGTAGGTCGTGCGCCTCTTGCCCGACTCCCCGAATCCCCAGAAGTCCAGCGCATAGGTGCGGTACGCTCCGGTCAGGTCGGCCATCGTCTGCTGCCACAGCCCCCACGATCCGAGCCAGCCGTGCAGCAGGATGACCGGCTTGCCGCGGCCGAATACCTCGTAGTGGACGTTCCCCTGGTCGGTCGTTATCAAAGGCACGACATCACCTGCCTACTTGTTCGCTTCCATCTCTGCCAGAATGCTGTACAGCAGTTCCAGCAGCACGACCTTCACCTGCTTTCGGTCCGTCGCAACGCACGGCAGCAACTTGGTCTTGGCCGAGAGTCGCAGCGCGTGCCGCATGTCTTCCAGCTCCCAGGCGTCCTTCATGTCCTGCTTATTCGCCGCCACCACGTACGGCGTCGGCGCGTATGCCCGAAAGGTCTCCAGGATCGACCGCGCCTCGCGGAACGTCTCCGGCCGCGTGGAATCCACCATGACGATGAATCCGAGCATCCCTTCTGAAAGGATCTCCCACATGAAGTCGAACCGCTTCTGTCCCGGCGTCCCGAACAGGTACAGAACCAGGTCTTCATCCACGGTAATGCGTCCAAAGTCCATCGCCACGGTCGTCGATTCCTTGACCGCCCGCTCTGCCTTGCCCGAGATCTTCCGTTCGGTCGCCACGACCTCGATCTCGCTGACGGACTGGATGAATTGCGTCTTGCCGGCGCTGAACGGGCCTGTGATCACCATTTTGACGGTTTGCATAATGCCTCTGTTCTTCCGGGGTCTCTCACAGCTTCTGGATTCGTCCGATCAGCTTGTTGATCAGGTTCTTCTGTTCCTCTTTGTCCTTCGTGGGGAACATCTTCGGATTGAGCTGCAGAGGCGCGGTGGACGGGCGCACCATTTCCACAAGTCCCGCCTGCATCAGGCCGTACACGATGCGGCGCATCTCCATGTCGTTGAGTTTCGCCGCCATCGCGATCTGCTTCATCGTATTCTTCGGGTCCACGTACTTGACCACGCGCCACTCTTCGACGCTCAGGTTCAGGTTCGTCATCGGGCGCTCGGTGAACTTCAGCGCCAGGTCCAGGCTCGGGATCTCATCCTGCAGTTGTTCCCACTCCCGCAACTGCCTCGAACCTTCGATGATCAGGTTCTCCAGGTCCAGCTTGACGTTGATCCGGTCCTCGGGCGGCATCATCCCGCTCTCGAACCGGAACAAACCCTCGACCCAGGTGAACAGCCGTCGGATCACGTCCACGAAATGAGCCTGCAGGTCCAGCAGGATGTCCTCCTGCGAGACGTACCCTGCGTTGATCAGCAGCAGCCCGAGCTCCTTGTCGCTGATCCGCCCCGCCCGCTCCCGGATGACCCGGTACTGGTTCACGTTCAGCTTGTTCGCCTTGTGCAGGACGGTTGCCAGGCTGCCATCGTCCTGACCGATGCGCGCGTACGCCAGTTTCCCCTGCTTGAACGAGACGTACGCCTGCTCTGTCGGACCGTCGACGATCAGCGTGCCGGTCTTCTGCGCCAGGTTGATTAGGTTCAGCAGTTGTGTGATGGTGAAATCGCGCAGGTTCCCGCGTAGTGCCATGCTTCTCCGTACCTCAATTCCTGGTCTTCTGGGGGCGTCTTCGAGCGGATCAAGCGCAATAACCGACAGGTAACCTCAGTACTGTCGCACCGCGCAACTCCCACCGGTATGGCTCACGAAAAAGATTATACATCAGGAGAATTGCGCCACCTCCCGCCGCCG